>CADDZC010000059.1 GCA_902812365.1 Acidobacteriota bacterium
GGGGCGGGGGTTCGCCGGGCACACCCGCCGGAACTTATACCATCAGCGTGAGCGGCAGCGGCAGCGGACTCTCCCACAACACGCAAGTGACGCTGACCGTGCAGTGAGCGGGTGTCTGCCGTCGTTTTGGAGCTGTCAAGATGTCTGAGGGTTTTTCGGATGCGGAAGCCACCCTGTCGTGCCCGGGTAGGAGCAGGGAAGGCCTAACCTTTTTGCGCTAACTCGTCCAACACCTGACGGACCGCGCTCGCTTGTTGATAATGCGGGTTAAGCTGCAGAACCCGCTCGAGCTCTGCTCTGGCCTTCGTCCGGTTCCCCAGCTTGTCGTAAGTCATGCCGAGGTGATAGTGCACGCTCGGATCAGTGGCAGACTTGCGGGCGGCATCCTCGAGCAGGCCGAGAGCGGCCTGATAGGCCCCTTTTTGGTAGTAGGCCCAACCCAGGGTGTCGGCGGCTGCAGGGGAGTTCGGCATCCCGCGCCGGGCCGTTTGGGCGAGAGAGAGAGCCACGTCAGGGTCAAGGTTGTGTTGCAACATGAGGTAGGCTAAGTTATTGGCGGCGGGGGGATAATCCGGTTGGACGCCCAGCGCTTGCTGGTACCAGTCGCGCGCCTTCTGCCAGTTGCCCCGCAAATCCTCGAGAGCCCCTAACAGGACGTAATTCTGGGGATCGTGGGGATTGGCCTCGACGGCCAGGCGGTAGGCAGAGGCGGCGCGATCCAGTTCGCCGCGAATCTGCTGAATCTGGCCCAGCATCTGGAGCGCCTGGGCATCGCCAGGGGTGAGATCGACAGCCTTTTGGGCGGCGCTTTCAGCCGCCTCCCACTGCTTTTGTGAGACATAAACCTTGGACAAGGTCAGGTAAAACGAGCCGTTGCCAGGAGCTTTGGCGATCTGCTCCTTGATGCGGGCCAGAGCTTTGTCGGGCCGCTTCTGGCCTATGTCCAGGGCGACCAAGCCGTCGAGGCCTTCGGTGAAACCGGGATCCATGGCCAGCGACTGCTCAAAAAGCCTCTGGGCCTCGGCGTAGCGCTTTTGGGCTACGCGCAGGGCCGCCAAGCGCGCGTAGGGCAACGGGCTCTTAGGTGCGAGCTGCATGGCCTTGTCGAGGTCCGCCTCACCACCCGTCACGTCGCGCCGGTCGATACGGGCAATGGCACGATCTAGGTAGCCTTCCGCAGCCTGGGGAGCGGCGTCGATGATGGCCTGGGCGGAGCTGGCGAGCAGGTCCAGGTCACCCTTGCGTTCAGCCAACGCGACGAGCGCCCGCTCGGCCTCGATCATCTGCGGTCGTAACTTCACGGCTTCCCGCCACTCGGTTTCGGCACGGGCGCTCTCCCCGTTCTGATCCAAGGCTACGCCCAAAAAATAGTGGGCCACGGGGTCGTCAGGGGCATTCTTGAGTGCCGCTTCGAGTGGCACCGTCGCGTCTGCCGGTTTATGGCGTCGGATCAGGATCTGCCCGCGGATGATCAGGGCCTGCACGTCTTTGTCATTCTTTCTCAGTATCTCATTATTAAGCTTCTCCGCCCGATCCAGGTCTCCAGTCAGCACCAGCAATTCGACGTAGTTTCGCCTGGCGATCTCGTCCTTCGGATGATCGCGGTAGAGAGAAGCGTATTCGTCGCGTGCTTTCTCGGTCGCCCCGCTGGCAAAGTAGAAGTTTCCCAACATCCGGTACGCCGCCGGATCATTCGGCATGGCCTTTTTGGCGTCAATCAGCACTTGTTCGGCCTGGCCTTTCTGACCCTCGGCCAGGTCCAGGCGCGCCAGCGCCGCTCTGGGCAACGGGTTCGCAGGGGCGATTTCGATGGCCCGCTGGAACTGCTCTGCGGCGTCGGCCCAGCGGTGCTCGAGCATGTAGAAGTTGCCCAGCGACAGCAGCGCATTCACGGACTTCGGATCCAACTCGACCGCCTTCTTAAAGCTCTGTTCCGCCTGGGCAGTCTCCCGGGCATTCAACTCGAGGGCGGCCATGTTCAAATATGACCCGGGTCGATCCGGGGCGAGTTGGATAGCCCCCTGCATCTCCGCGAGAGCCGCTTCCACGTTCTTGAGCGCGGCCAGCGAGTTGGCCAGCAAGATGTGCGCATCAACATTGTTGGGATCCTGCTTGAGGACCTCTTGAGCGAGATCGTGGGCGCGATGAAACTCCTTCGCTGCCAGCAACAGATTGCCTAGGCTCAACTTCGCCGGGATGTTGTTGGCGTCGCAATCGACGGCGCGCGTCAGTTCCTGATACGCACCGTTCCACATCCCCAGCTTCAGATAGCACTGGGCGAGGTGATAGTGGGCGTCGGAATAGCGAGGGTCGGTCTTAAGAGCATTCAGATACTGAAGCGCGGCATCGCGGTATCGATGCTTCTTGAAATAACGGTTGCCGCTTTCCACATACCGCTGTTTTAAAACGTTCGGGTTCCGGCTGCACCCGCCCAGCCACAAGGCAGCGATGCAGGCGGCCGCTACCATGACGGCCGGAATCAACCCGCTGCGATTTCGGCCTCTTCCGCTTTCGGCTATCGTGCTAGAACCCATCTCGGACCTCCTGCCATTCCCTGACCCATCTGTACGCGACCAGCCGATGGCGCCAGGTTTGAAACCCTGAAGCTCGCCCGCCGTTCCGGACGACGAGACCGTAAGTCTTTACATTTTCGAATGATAGCAGATCTTCAGCCATTCCGCTCGCCCACCTCCAGCGCTCCCTGCCGCCCCCCAAGACCACAGTCGGGGGGTGTTGTCTCGCTCCGCCGTTCATGCTAGAGTGCCCAGAGTGCGCGGGGTCAGGCGGCCCGCGGACGGAGGTGGTCCTGGTGGGCACCCAGCGCAAATGAGAGTCGCCAGCCGGTGTCGCGAGGAGAGCCTTTCGGGTGATCGAGCCCGCCCAGAGTTTCTTCCGGTTACGTAAAGATTCCACTCGACGCGCTGTGTGGACCGCCATGGCCGGGGTAACCCTGTGGCTCGGCAGTTGCGGCGGGGGCAGCAACAACGGCGGCAGCGCCCCTCCCATCGTCGGCATCACCATCAGTCCGACGTCGGCTTTCGTAGCCGTCAATGGCACCCAGCAGTTCACGGTCACCGTCACCGGCACTTCGAACACGGCGGTAACCTGGAAGGCGACGGCTGGCACTATCTCCGTCAGCGGACTCTATACGGCTCCGGCCTCAGTGCCGACGCCGAATCCGGTTACGGTCACGGTCACCAGTGTGGCCGACAACACTAAGTCCGCGTCGGCGCAAGTGACCATCCTAGCCCCGCCACCCCCCATCAACAAGCAAACTGTGTCGGTGACGGCAGGGCAGACGACGAGCAACGTCAACATGGCCGTGGCGCCCTTGACTCCCACGCTGCAATTAGTGGCGGTAGGAATCGGCACATCCGCGGGCGTCACCGCCGTCACCGTACCGCGGGGCTCGGCGGCCAACCTGTTCATCGTGGGAAAAGGCATCGTGCCGGGGACGTTTTATCAGGTCAGTGGCCCCAACGATGTGCAGGTGACGCAACCGGTTCCGAGCGACTTCTGCACGGCCACCGGCGGCCTTCCCTGTGTCAACGTCAACGTCACCGTGAATACTGGTGCCGCACTCGGGCCGCGCGACCTTCTGGTGGAGAATGGCAGCGGTGAAATTTCCGTGTTTCCCGGTGGGATCATTATCACTCAGGGGCCCTAAAGATGAAAAAGGCCATGGTCTATCTGCTGGCTGTGATGATGCTGGCACTCGCTCCGCCGGCCCTCCAGGCTACTACCCTCGTGCGGCTGAGCCTTGAGCAGCTTTCTCGAGCGTCGAGTGCCATTGTGCGTGGTCACGTGGTGAGCCAATCGAGCCACTGGAACCTCCAACACACCCAGATCGTGACCGACACCGTCCTCGCCGTGGAGGAGGTGATGAAGGGCTCGCCGAGCTCGACGGTTCTGGTGCGCCAGCTCGGCGGGACAGTGGGAAACTGGCACGTGAGCGTTCCAGGCTCACCGCGCCTGCTTCCTCATGCGAGCTATGTCCTGTTTCTCGAGCCCGCCCGCGAGCCAACGGGATTCTACCTGGTGGTGGGAATGATGGAAGGTGCGTACCCGGTCTACCGTGACTCGCACACGGGGCGATATCGGGTTGTGCGGCCCTTCGGCGCTCAGTTCGTGAAGGCGGCGATGCCGAGCTCCGGCTTCCGCCCCGACACCGTACCGCTCGCGCAATTTCGGCAAGACGTGGCGCGGGCCCTGAAGACTCCGATCGTCGTGCCGCCCGGCACGCCACTTCCCATCCTGGTCGAGTCCGCGAGCTTCGAAGGAGTCGGGCGAGCGGCTGTGCGGGCGCGGGTGACTGCCACCTTGTTTCCTAGCGAGCAGGCGGTAATCCCGCGCGGTAGCGTATTGGAAGGTGCGGCACAGATGGTATCGGGCAAGTGGCGAATTCATTGGACCGGCCTCTCGGTGGCGGGCGCTCGCACGGCCATTCGCGCCGTCAGCCTCGAGCCGGCGGGCCCCCTCGAAGGTCGGATGCTGATCGTGGAGGCGAGGTGAGAAAGATGATGAAGCCGCGGAGAACGCCTGGTTGGGCAGCCTGCTGTTCCCCACTCAGTCTCATCTTAGGGGTGGCTTCCTTCACCGTTCTCGTGTTGGCCTACAACCCAGAGCAGGACCAGGTGAACGGCCTGGCCGTTCCGGCCCGCTGGGACGGTGGCAGCGTGGTCTGGAATTTGAACCCGACGGTGACCGGATCACACGTAGCTGCGGGCGCGAACGTCCAGCCAGCCTTGACCAATGCCTTCAACGCATGGCAGAACGCCTCTTTGACCGTTGGCGGCCAATCGCAGAAGGTCGTCAATCTCAGCATCAGCTTGGGTCAGGTTTCAAGCTCCCTGCCAACCCAACCGAACGTCACTGACTGTTTAAACGTCGTGGGCTTCGTGGACATGAGCACGAAGGATTTCCCCACCGGCGTCATCGCCTTCACTGCGATCTCGACGGTGACACCGAATCCGGGGCAGACACCGCCGTTTCAATATTCATGTTCGGGCGGCGCTATGCCAACGTGCCGGCTACTTTCCTGCATCGTCGATACCGATATCGAGTTCAATCCTTCCGATCAGTTTACGACTACGCAACCGACACCCTCCGGCGCTTTCGACATCCAGACGATTGCCACCCATGAGATTGGCCACATGCTGGGGCTCGACCACAGTGGGCTCGGCGAAGCTGTGATGTATCCTTATGGAGACACAGGGGTTAGCGGCTCGGCCACACTCTCCGTGGATGACGCCGCAGGGATCGCTTTCCTCTATCCGGCCGCCAGCTTCGCCCAGATCACCGGCACCTTGGCAGGGAAGATCACGCTCCAGGGGTCGGGAATCTTTGCCGCGCACGTCGTGGCCATCGACGCCAATACTGGCGATGCCGTCCTGGACGGCTTGACAGCGCCCGACGGCACATACAGCCTGGTGGGACTTCCACCCGGTACGTACAACGTGCTGGTTTTGCCGCTCGCTGGCCTTTACCACCTGACGAATTTTGGCGGTTGGTCGTGCGGCTATGATGAGGCGGCCAACGCCCCACCGTGCTGCGACCCGGCGGCACCAGCGTGCAACGGCACGCCCGTGCCCAACCCGACCAACTTTACAGGAAGGTTCTTTTAGCGGATGTCCAGCAAGATAAGGATTGCGATGATGGAGACTGCCTCCACTACAGCCCGCCGGTGACCTCCAGCACCTGGCCCGAAACGTAATCGGCCAGGGCAGACGCCAAGAACACAATCACGCCGGCGGCCTCTTGAGGGGTGCCGGGTCGCCCCATGGGGATGAGGCGGATGGCCTGCGACCGCATCGCTTCAGGAATGCCCAGCGCGATCTCTCGATCGCCCCAACGGAGGCGCTCGCCGTACTCTTTCGGGGTTGTCAGCCGTGTGTCAATCAGCCCGAATGCGGCGGCGTTTACCTGAATGTTGAACGGTCCCCACTCGCGCGCCAAGGCTTTCGTCAACCCGATCACTCCCGCCTTGGCCGCCGCGTAATTGGCCTGTCCAGAATTGCCCCGTGTTCCCGATGTGGAGCTGACGTTGACGATCTTCCGAGGTCGCGCCCTGCCCTGCTCGGCGATCTCGCGCTTCGCCGCTTCGCGCATCAGGGGGGCGGCGGCTCGAACCAGGCGAAAGGGAGCGGTGAGATGCACTTCCAACATCGCCTGCCATTGCTCGTCGGCCATCCTATGAATGGTCCCATCCCAGGTATAGCCCGCATTGTTGATGAGGATATCGAGGCCGCCGAACGATGCTTGGGTGGCGCTCATCAGCTGATCGGGAAAGTCCACAGCGGTGACGTCGCCCGGAACAGCTTGCGCGCTTCCGCCGGCGGAATGGATGCTGGCCACGGCTTCCGCGGCGGCGATCGCATCCAGGTCCGAAATCACCACTCGCGCCCCTTCCGCCGCCAGCCTCTCCGCCGTGGCCCACCCAATGCCGCGCCCACCTCCCGTAACAATGGCGATTTTGCCTTCTAGCCCCAAAGACATGGGTTTGCCCGTTCCAGCCGAACCGGTAGGTTCGGCTGCGATCCTGGTTTCTTTGGAGGCAGCCGCCCCGCCTCCCCGCTAAGCCAGAGTAGCGGCGGCACGCCTTGACGTTCGAATGTCGGCGGATCCAGCGCCCAGAAACCGTCAGATGAGCCGGTATTTTTCAGCCATTAAACGGCGGAAGCGGGGAGCGTACAAGAGATCGTAAGTATCGGCCTTGTCAGGAAAAAGGCTCAACGCAAAGCGGCGCGTGTTCGCCACGAGTTCCGAGGCTTCCTCGATCGGGAGGTCTGATTGCGACAGAACATTCATCACCAAGTCGACCACCAGTTGCAAGCGCCTCACGCGGCGGGCTTCTTCCCAAATTTCCGCTTCCGTGGCCATCTGCTAAACCCTTTCGCCAGGTGCGGCCGGCGTTCTCTCGGTGTCGTCTGACCCCGGCTCCGGCCGCTAGCGTGAACTCATATATTATAAGCCAGACGCCGCTAGCGCCGGGCAAAGCGAGCGATGTAAAATTGCTCATGGCGGAGGGCAGCGTTTATACGCATCGATCAGCGACCCGGGAGATGAGCCGGGGCGCTCGCCTCCCTCGCGGTCGCGCACGCGAAGTGGCAAGGGTGCTTCTGCGATCGCTGGCAGAATTCTACCGCGACGATTCGCTGACCATTTCGGCGTCGATCGCCTATTATTCGGTTCTTTCGCTTTTCCCGCTGTTGCTCCTGCTTCTCAGCCTCAGCGGCGTTTTCATCCGGCACTTCCAGCTCACCGGGCGTCTGGCCGTGTTGCTCGAGCGCGTGCTGCCCATGAAGCCGGATTTTATTCTGATCAATCTCCAGAGCATTTCCAGGGCATACGGCCCCGTGGGCGTCGCGTCATTTTTGCTGCTGCTGTGGAGCTCGGCGGGTGTCTTCCTGCCCATCGAAAAGTCATTGAATCGTGCCTGGGGAATCGAGACAGAGCGCACTTGGCTGGAGCGGCGGGTGCTGGCATTGGGAATGGCGCTCCTGGTAGGTTTTCTGATTTTGGTTTCGTCTGATCTGGTAGGCGCGGTGGCTTATGTGCATCGCTGGGCCAAACTGTGGTCCTCCCGAGGCGGGGAGCCGATCATGGTGCTCCTCTACCGCCTGCTGGGCACGCTCGCGGGCTTCGGGTTAACTTTCGGAATGTTTGTGGTGCTTTTCGAGCGGCTGCCGAACCGCCCCATGCGATTCCGCCACGTGTTTCCCAGCGCCCTGCTGACGGCGCTGCTCTGGCAAGGCGCGCGATCGCTGTTCACCTTTCTTTTCCGCCATTTTAACTATCACCATGTATATGGGTCGATCGGCGCGATGGTAGCTTTCATGACGTGGGCGTATGTTTCCGCCGCCATCATGCTCTACGGAGCCCGGGCCTCTGCCGCGCTCTATCGCACCCTCGGCGCCAACGATGCCGATGTATCATTACACCATGGATGGTGAGAGCACGAACCGCAACGCGCGGCCTGGCCGCATCCTGGCCATCGACTTTGGCGCAGCCAGGCTCGGTTTGGCCGTCTCTGATCCCCTCGGCCTGACTGCGCAAGGACTTGCCACTCGCGAGCGGAGCGGCCTCGGCGACGATCTCCAGCACATTGGTCGGATCGTCGAAGAGTACGGGGTGGAGCGGATTCTGGTGGGCAATCCGATCGGTCGCCGGGGGCAGGTGACGGCCATGTCACGCCGGGCCGCGGAGTTCGCCGAGAAGCTTCGGCGGCGGTTGGGCTGCCCGGTGGGTCTGTGGGACGAACGGCTCTCGAGCGTGGAGGCGAACCGTCTCTTGCGGGGGTCGGGCATGGGGATCGAGAAGCGACGTCGCGCCGTCGATCGCGTGGCCGCAACCCTGATCTTGCAAAGCTACTTGGACTATCAAGCCAATGAGCGCGCCCGGCAACAGCTCAAGTAAGCGAGCCCGCCTCCCGAGGAGAGAAGATATCGGCCATCGAGCCGTTCGCTTTTGAAACTTATGAAGAGAATTCTCGCCGTTTTTGCGCTCGTCGTTGCCTTTGTTGCTTGGAACGCGTGGCAGGCCCGCCGTCCTTTTAAAGGATATCCCGCGAGCACGGTGGTACAGATTGAGGCCGGCACGCCAGCGGCGAGGGTGGCTGGGATGCTGGTGGCGCGCGGGATCCTCGCCCATCCCCTTCCTTTTTTGCTGATGTATGGATTGGGACGGACGGCACACCGGACGCTGAAGGCGGGGGAATATCTGTTCGACCGGCCGTTAACTCCCATTGCCGTATATGAGAAGCTGGAACAGGGCAGAGTGTATGCCCAGATCGTTGTCATTCCGGAAGGCTTTGATCGTTTTGACATGGCGCGGATCTTCCACGATCGACTCGGCATTCCGCCCGGGGATTTTCTCCAGGTCACGCGCCAAGTGGGGCTGATTCACGATCTCGATCCCGCCGCCCCTACGCTGGAAGGGTACTTGTTCCCTGACACGTATCGCGTCCCGTACGGTGCCGGAGCGGAACAGGTTGTGGAGATGATGGTGACGCGTTTTCGGCAGATTCTGCGCACCCGATTCGAGAACGAGCTCGAACCGGGATCGACAAAGCTGCACGAGGTGATCACGCTGGCCTCACTGGTCGAGAAGGAGACGCCTGACCCGCTCGAACGGCCCCGGATTGCGGGCGTCTTCGCGCGGCGGCTGGGGAAGAGCATGTTGCTCAATTGCGACCCGACAGTCATCTACGCAGCGCGTCTGGCCCGGGGTTACGCCGACCTCCCGCAACCTCCCGTCACGCGCGGCCAGCTTGAGGCACGATCCCCTTACAATACGTATCGGGTGGCTGGGCTGCCGCCCGGACCCATTTGCTCGCCGGGCGTGGCTTCGATTCGCGCCGCCCTCGACCCTGCTTCGGGAACAGCGCTGTATTTCGTCAGCAACCATCACGGCGGTCATATCTTCGCGGCGACGCTCGAAGAACATGCGCGCAACGTCGCGCGGTATCGCCGCCAGGAGGCCTACGAACGGCAAGGGGCCCAACCGATCCGCGCCGGCTCCGCCGCTTCCGGCCGGCCGAGTGGCGGTTCAGGGGCGAGTGCGGAGCGCTTTAACTCAGGTGACGAACGTGAGCAGCAAAAAAGAACTCATTCTCGATTACCGGCGGGCGCACGGGCTGGAACGGGCGGGGCCAGCGGAAATTCGCCAGATACGAGCGGAGCTCGGCCGACACCTCGGAGTTGACCGGGCGCCGTCACGGTCGTACATTGCCAGCGTGCTTCGTGCCGCCGGCGTCGCCGTCGACTACGAGGATTGCTTTGCGGACCTGGCGGTGGAGGAACCCTACGCCTCGCAGCTGCGGGAGGCGGTTCAATTTCGCGACCTGGTGACCGCCGAAGCCTCGATTCGGAAGCTTGATGCGTTGTATCGGGAATACGCAGCCGCCCAGGATATGCGCGGCGCGGCGCTCACGCGCCGGTTGGCTGTGAAGGCCAAAAGTCGCGCCGAGAGCTTGGGGGCGAATCCGCGCGTCAGCGAGTGGAAGCGGCGGGAGAAAACCGAGATCGCCAGCTGGTTTCGAGTGTGGCTGGAAAGCCCGGATTTGTTTGCGGATTGGATCGAGCTGCGAAAGAAGTCTCAAGAGTTTCAGGAGCGGTTTGAAGCTCGCCAACCATCCCTGGCCGCGGAGGGTGAAATCCATAGGCGGCGGTGATCAACGCATACTGAGACGCGCTATGACTCAAAAGACGGTTACCGGCGCCCGAGACCGGCTCATCGTCGCACTGGATTTTCCCAACGCCGATAGTGCCTTGCGAATGGTCGCTCGTCTGCGCGGCCGCGTTGGGATGTTCAAAGTGGGCCTTGAGCTGTTCGTCGCCGAGGGACCAGCGGTGGCGCGGCGGCTGGCTGCCGAGGGGGAGAGTGTCTTTCTCGACCTCAAACTTCACGATATACCGAACACGGTGCGGGCCGCCGCTCAGGCTGCCGCACAAACGGGAGCCACCTTGCTCGATGTTCACGCCTCGGGCGGACGGCGAATGATGGAAGCGGCGCTCGAAGGTGTGCGGGCGGGTGGTGACTCCCGCCATCCACGGTTGCTCGCTGTCACCATCCTGACCAGCGTCGGTGCTCAAGAGTTGTCTGAAATCGGCGTGGCCAGCACGCCCGAGTCGGCCGTGGTTCGCCTGGCTAGGCTCGTACAAGTGGCGGGACTCGACGGCGTGGTGGCGTCGCCACGGGAAGCGTCCAGTATTCGCGCCGCCTGCGGCCCCGATTTTTTGATTGTGACGCCCGGCATCCGGCCGGCCACGGCTTCACGCGACGATCAAGCGCGCGTCGCGACACCGGCGAGCGCGATTCGCGCTGGTGCCGACTTTCTGGTGGTTGGCCGCCCTATCACCCGCGCTGCTGACCCCGCTGCTGCTGCCGAGGTGATAGTCGGAGAGATCGAACAGGCTCTCATGCTCGGACGAACGCCCGAACCATTGGCAACAGGAGGTGAGTAGTCACTCGCTTGGCCCGGTTAACGCTGCCGCTGATCATTGTGAGACGGCCTAACCGGCTGTGATCGAGGTTAGAAGATCGGATGATCGCTTTCCGGACGCTTGATGAGGTGGTTTCCGATGCTAAGTATCACGCCGATTCGCAGTCACTTCAGGCGTGGATTGCTCGCAAGCTTTTCTTGGTCGACTGGGATGTCATTTCGACAGCTGCTCTTGCTATTCCGGTCAGACGGATTCTCTGGGATCTCCGTCCCCTCTACCTGTTCACGTCGGCCGCCCCCAGGTGGCGGGCCAAGTGTGCGGGCGTGACCACTGGGCAGCCCAGGCACCCAGCCGGAGAGACTTCGGCGCGAGTCCTGCTTGTGAGCTGATGGAGGAATGGAACTATGCCATTGAAAATCGGGAAAACACCGGGGGCGGTTGGCGCGAAAGAGTTGGCGCGTGTCGCCCTCACGCTACTTAGCGTGATTGCGGGTTTGTAGCTCCTCCTGTTAGCAGCGACCGTCATGGTCATGCGCCAGCCCCCCGACCGTTTCGGCAGGGTGATGAAACATGTCCCTGGACCGGCCTTTTTGGTGATTCCCTTTCGGCCGCTGTGGCTGTTTGCCCGCGCTGGCAGCCTCCGAGTCGGCGATCCAGCGCCTGACTTCGAGCTGATCACCCGCGACCGCCGGCAGAGCGTCCGGCTCTCGGACTTCCGCGGGTAGCAGCCTGTCGTGCTGATTTTTGGCAGCTACACCTGACCGCCTTTCCGCCGGGAGGTTCCCGCGCTGAACAAGCTTTACGAGCAGTACAGAGGACAGGTCGCGTTTTATGTGGTTTACATTGAGGAAGCCCACCCGGTCGACGCCTGGCAAGACGATGACAACATCAAGGCTCACATCTTTCTGGCTCAGGCTCGGACTCTCGACGAACGCTGTGTTGTGGCGGGAACTTGCGTGACCCAGCTTGGCCTTGGAATCCCTGCTTTGGTGGATCGAATTGACAATTCCACTGAGCGGGCGTACACGGCTTGGCCGGATCGCCTGTAAGTCGCCAGCCGGACCCTACGGCTTCCACCTCGAGCGCGTCGGCTATACGTTACGCCGAATTGTGCCGCCATCGACGTGATGGATGGGGTAACCCGGCCATCGAGGACTGAAGGCGGCACTTCAACCGTCCTCTTTGGTCCTTTACTCCCAGCCCGCGGGCCCCGCCTGGAGGAGGGATTCCATAGCTGGAACTCGCGGAGCAATGAACCGAATTCCAAAATCCTGTATAAACACTTGGATCGGCATGCCAACCACGCTCAGAAGCGTGAGAACGGAGGTGAGCAGCACGGCAAGGCCGGCGGCCACGAAGCTGATTGTAAAGGCGTTCCAACTCCAAACGATGCCGAATAAGTGAGTCGCTACGACGACTAGCGCGCTCATGATGATGGCCCCGGAAAACAGGCCGAGGAGCACGGGGAACAGGCAGAGCAGTATCGCCACGCTGGCTAGTATAGCAACCGCGAAACGTAGCAGCAGGTAAATGCCGAAAGAGGCCGGTTCGGCCCGCAAGTGCTTCCAGAGTTGGCCCCAGGCGGCGTCGAGTGTGCGCCCTTCGGCGTACATGATCGGGACCGCCAAATCATCCGTTAGGACGATCAGAATGGCAAGTCCCAGGCCCAGGAAGATGTCCACGGCCAGCACGGTGATGAGCGTCACCCAAAACACGGCGGAGTGAATTCCTGCGGCGGCGGCGCTGCGGAGGTAGGGATATGTAGCCAAGGCTCCGCCGACGATTCCCAGCGTGACGACGGCGAGTGCCAGCAGCAGCCAGCGCCAGTACGAGCGGCTCAAGTGACGGGTTTTGCGCCAGGCCCGGCGCACATGCACGTCGCGCGTGAAAATTGCATCCACCAGCACGAAGCGGAACGCGACCCGAAGAAAGAGAATCCCAAGAATCAGGACTACACCTAAACAAATCAATAAGATAGACAGCCACACATGGGCTCCGATATAACCCCTTGCTCTTTCCTTCCAGCCTCCGAGGCTGAAGTCGCCCGGTAAAAAGCTTAGGCTCCAGTTGAAGACCGCCGACGGGGTTCCCCCACCGAGGAACAAGCAGATCATGCTCAATCTGATCCACCGCCCTACATGGACCGGGCGGAATAGTAGGCCGAGCGAGTCATGGAAGGCACAAGCCAGCGCCTTTATCGCCGATACCTGGGTGAGACGGCGCGGGCTAACCAGATGGAGTCCTTCCGATTGAGTGCTCAATGTCTTATCGAGTCCTTACCCGGCGGCCAGCCGACGCGTGGCTCATCCCCGGGGTTCAGTTACCTGACAGGAGTCCCACTCCGCTCTCAACGTTCGCAGAGGTTTTTTCACCTCTCGTATATCCGGGCTCTAAGGGTGTGTCAACCATCAATCTAAATGAACGCCGGACGGATGGTTCCGTTACCTCATCTTCGTCGAAGGGAGTACGACGAGATACCGGGCAGTCCTAATTATCTGGAGGAAGGCAGGGCGAAAAGTTCCATCGACTGGGCTCACCAGCCCGTATCCGATCCGACGTGACTTGGAGTGGGCAAGACGACCCGTTACACGCGCACCTTTTGCGCTTTCACCCTTGCGCGGGGCTGCGGAAGTGAACCCTCGGCCCTATTTCGGCGTGTTATTGGCTATCCGATCCACCAAGCTGGCAACATCTGCCAGGCAAGCGTTGGGATCAACCCCATCCCGCAGAAGTTCGGGCACAAAAGCGGTCATCCCAGAAGCGAAGAATCGGTTGCCCTCATCAAGCTGGCCGAGGGCCGCATATTCAGCCGCGATCGTTTGTAAAAGGTGCCGTGACCGATTGCGCGCTCGGTTCCAGCGCACTAAGTTCTCTTTGAGGCTGTCCGCGAGAAAGTTCGCAAAGTACCGCGTGCGATCGACGAAAGCGCCGCCTGAAAACGTATAGATGGAGACAACGTCGGCGGCGTCGAAATGCGATCCACAGACCGTTTGATACGGACGGTGGGCGATGATTTGCCAGCCGGTGTCGAGGTTGAGCTTGCGCAGTTCCAGACCCTCGAAAGGAAGGCCATCCAATCCGTCGATCCGCGCTAACTGCCGCACGCCCGTCTTCCCGAGTTCGATGACTGTAGCAATTGTGCAGCAGTGACTACCGCCCGAATACTGGCCAATAATGGCGTCTGGCTCTCCGTCGCTGGTAAGGTCCCGCGAGTAAACCCGGTGTCCGCGAGGATTGGTGAATATCCCGTGCTGCCCCGCAAAATCATACAACGTGGTCCACGGCTCTTTGGCGCTCTCCAGGCTTTCGAGGGCAAATACAGGCTGCCTGGACTGGTTATAGATCACCAGTCGGTAGGAGGCCAGAGTCAGCGGCGCCGGGCTGACCCGAAAGAGGCCAGCCCGATAAAAGCCGATATCATAGACCCGTACCCGCTCATAACCAGCGATGCCAGGGATAGAATTATGCCGTCTGGTAACGGTCAGGATGAACTGAGAGGCCGCCGTCTCCAGATCCGCAGGCTGCCATTTACGCTGAATCAGCAAGATCGTGATCACCACGACGCCAGCGATCGCCACTGAGATGACGTTTTCCCCTTACCTGGCCAAGCCATGCCTCATCGCAAAGCGGTCACTTTTTGCGGCCGTTACGGCCGAGGATCACTTCCCCGTGTCGGCGTGACGTTTTCCGCGAACTTGCGCGGGTCAGAACAGCGCTTCAAAACGACGACACCCGCGCCCGCCGGTCACCGAGCAGTTCTCTGAGCGCGCACGGGACAACTTGCGGGACGATGCTCAGCGCCGCCGAAACGAGTCCAAGCTCCAACGATCTTCGGTGGTATCGTGGCGCAAAACGTAGATACCGCCGTCGTCGGCGCGCACTCTAAAACACTCGTAACCGGGCCCGCACCATTGATCCAGGATTTCCCTGATCTCAGAAGTGCGCCAAGCGCTGCTGCTTGGCCGTGTTGTCCGCACAGCAAGACGCCGCGGCCTTTCGTCAGACTTGTAGCCCGCATAACACTCGACTTCGAGCATAACCACGCGCTTGCGGCGAGAACGTCGACTGACTGCCGAGACGTCTCTCCCGCCGCCAGTAGTTTATCTCGACACCAGTCTCCGGGAGGACTACCGACGTCGAGATTTCCTAGTCGAGCTCTTCTTAGGCGCCGCCCTCTTGGCCTTTTTAGCGGAACTCTTAGTCTTGGCAATTTTCTTGACTACCCTGACCCTGGCCTTGGCCACCGCTCTTTTTTTCGGCTTGGCTTTAGCCGCCTTCGTTTTACGCTTCGGAGCGGCTGGCGCTGGCGACGGCTGGGGAGAAACGGGTGGAACCGGTTCAGTCGTCGTCTCCTTCGCCGGAGGCTCTCGATGGCTGATTGTCTCCTCCACCTCGTACGAAACCTCCTCCGTTTCGCCGCCTTCCGCTCCCAGGCCTTCCTCCTCCTCTTCTTCCTCTTCCCGGTAGTCTGAGGTCAACTCCTCCGCGTAGTCGTTGAGTTCGTCGCCCGGCTCTCGATCGTTATCAAACAACATAATCCCTCCTGCCCGGCTGCGTCCCGCCGTTGGAGATGCAGCACGGGAGATTCATATCGATTTTCACCCGATCAGCTGCTTTAATCTCTCAGCGGGGCAGATGTATACCAGAGAATACGATCTGTCAAGCCCCGTGGTAGGTAAGGGGCTGTCTTGAAAGTCTAGCCGTGGAAAAGCCTCGGGTGCCCGCCGGACTCCCGCCCTATCTCCGAGGTGGCTGTTCCGATTCCGGAGTCTGGTTGGATTCCAGCCCTGGCTCGTTGCCGCGGGCTATGGCGGGATGATAGTTCGGAGCCGATAAACTGAGATTGGGAGCCAGCGAACACCGCGCTATGATAGGTGGTTGCACACCGACTACAGAAAGGGGGCACAGCTTGCATCGAAAAGCCTTATGGATGTCACGTCTGACACTCCTTTTGATCGCACCTATCGTGGTGGCGCTGGTTGGTCTGTCGCGTTTTCGCCCCGCCGGTGCCTCGAGCGGCCAACCCGAGCTCGTGCTGATTTTCACCAAGCGCGACGTCATGATCCCGATGCGGGACGGCGTCCATCTCCACACCGAAATCTACACTCCTCGGCATGAGGACGAACCCTTACCGTTTCTCATCACCCGTACGCCTTACGGCCTGGACGACGATCAACACAATTTTACACGACTGTTCAGCCTGTACGGTGAAATGATACCCGAAGGTTACATCTTCGTTTTCCAAGACATCCGCGGCCGCTATGGATCCGAAGGTCAGTTTGTGATGAACCGGCCGCCTCGCGACGTTCGGGACCCAAAAGCGATCGACGAGGCCACGGACACCTACGACACCGTCGACTGGCTGCTCAAAAACATCCCCAACAACAACGGACGGGCCGGGCAGCTCGGCATCTCCTACGGAGGATGGCTGACCACGATGGCCTTGCTCGACCCTCACCCGGCACTCAAGGCAGTTTCGGAGCAGGCTTCACCGGCCGATATGTTCCTCGGAGATGACTTTCATCACAACGGAGCCTTCCGGTTAAGCTACGGGTTTGAATACGCCGCGCTGATGGAGACCTCGAAAACCAATTTCCATTTTGGATTTAGCAAGTGTGACCTCTTTGACTGGTATCTGAATGATCTCGGGCCGCTACGGAACGCCAACCGACTCTACTTTCACGGCGCACTCCCGACCTGGAACGACTTCGTCAACCATCCCAACTACGACGTGTTCTGGCAGACCCAGGCTGTTGCGCCCTATCTGGCTAGGCTGAAGTCCGTGACGGTGCCGAACCTGAACGTGGCCGGCTGGTGGGATCAGGAGGATTTTTACGGTCCGGTGCTGATTTATGAGATGCTCGAAAAAAAAGACGAGCGCCACATCAACAATCTCGTGATCGGACCGTGGAATCATGGTGGATGGGCGCACGGGACAGGGCGGGCACTCGGGCCACTGGATTTCGGAACTGACACCAGCCAGTATTTTCGCGAGAAGGTTCAAGCGCCGTGGTTTGCCTACTGGCTAAAGGGGAAGGGTACCGTTCCCTTCAAGGAGGCCCTCACCTTCGAGACGGGTATCAATCGTTGGCGGGTTGACGAGAGATGGCCACCGCACGAGCATGTAGCCGAGCGCAAGCTTTATTTTCGCTCCGGCCAGCGGCTCTCCTTCGATCCCCCGCAGGAAACAAATTCGCAAGGGTATGACAGCTACATTTCCGATCCAGCGCATCCGGTCCCTTATCGGAGGCGGCCCATCGGACCGACTTATCCGGGTGGAGAATGGCCGTCGTGGCTGCTGCAAGATCAGCGCTTCGTCTACCTGCGTCCCGATGTGCTGGCGTGGCAGACCGAACCACTCAAGGACAACTTGGCCATCGCGGGTGATATCGTCTCACACCTATTCGCCTCGACGACGGGCAGCGATAGCGACTGGATTGTCAAGCTAATCGACGTCTATCCGGAATCTGAGCCACAAGACCCCAAAATGTGCGGTTACCAGCTGATGATCGCTGACGAGGTGTTCCGAGGGCGTTTTCGAACCAGCTTTCAGCGGCCCGAGCCGATCACTCCCCGCGCCGTCGTCAGCTACCGAATCGATTTGCACACCAACCATCATGTTTTCCTGAAGGGACACCGAATTATGGTGCAAGTCCAGAGCTCATGGTTTCCGCTGATTGACCGCAACCCGCAGCAGTTTGTGCGCAACATTTTCCAGGCCACTTCGGGAGATTATAAAACCGTGATTCAGCGCGTCTATCGGTCGCGAGATTTCGCCTCGTACATCGAACTGCCGGTCGCTGATGAATAATGCCTGTTGCGACGCCGGAGCCGACGGCTGATCACCATCCTCACTGAGGCCGGTTAGCTGGCGCTAACCGGCCGCTTGAAGCGCGCGAAGCAACTCGCGGCGGGCTCTCTCCTGTTCACGCGCCAAAAGCTTTGTGCCTTCCGAAGTGAGATAAAAGACGTCGATAGCTTTCCGCCCTTCGGTGTCGATCAGCGCCACGCTGATGTTAAAGCCCAGTTCGGCGAGCGTTCGGGATATGTCATAAAGCAGGCCAGGGCGATCGGCGGTAATCAGCTCGAGCAGTGTACTGTGAGAGGAGCATTGATCGTCAAAACGGATGTGAGTAGGAATGTCGAGCTTGGGCGGCTGCACCCTGTGCCGATTCACTTGGCCGTCCATCAGGTCCTGTACGTTCACTTCGCCGGTCAGCACGCCGAGGATGCTGCGTTCAAAACGGGCAACCTCGGACGGATTAAGAACCAGCGTTTGGTGTAGGTCAGTGAAGCGGAACATATCGAGCACGATGCCGGCGCTATTCGAAAACGCCTCCGCCTTAAGAATGTTCATACCCCACGCGGCGAGCGCCCCCGTGAGCGAAGCGAACAGAAAGGGTCGATCGTGAGTGATGATCGTGAGTTCGTGAAAATGCTCGCGCGAGGCGAAGATCATTTGCACCGGATGGTCCTGGAGGCGACGAGAATGAATAAAGTGGGCAGCGACTTCCTCCGCAGACCGCGTTTGCAGATAGCGCGTCGGAAATCCTTCAAGGAACTGGTTTAGTTCCCGTGCCGTCGAAGGGCGGATCAGGTCGAGAGCAATCCGCATCTTGGCGGTGTCGGCCTCGGCGGTACGGACGCGCTCGTCGTCCACGTTGCGAGCCAGATCGTTGCACGTGGCAGCGTACAAGCGCCACAGCATCTCGGCTTTCCACGGTGTGAGAGCTTCGGGGTTGACGGCGCTGACATCGGCGTAAGTCAAGAGGCAGAGCATCTTGAGTCGCTCCGGCGTGCCCACCACCTTCGAGAACGCACGCACGGTTTCGGGATCAAAAATGTCACGACGCAGCAAGGTGGCCGACATTTCAAGGTGCCTAGCGATCAGAAAGTGGATCACCTCGTGGTCAGCTGCCGGCAGATTGAGGCGCGCCGCGATGGCCGCGACAGTCTCAAGGCTTCCTTGCGTGTGATGGGGGACGTTCATACCCTTGCCGACGTCGTGAAAGAGGAGGGCAAAAAAAAGCAGCTCGGGGCGCTCCACCTCAACAAAAATCTCCGCGAACTTTTGCTTCCACTGGGTATTTAGCGGGCTGAGATCGGTGGCCATCTGCCGTTTTCGAGCGACGGCGGCCGACCGGCTCAGAGCCCCGAGCTCGTGCAGGTGTTGAAGCGCCATGAAAGAATGTTCATCAACGGTGTAGCGGTGATAGAAGTCGCGTGTTACTAAAGCATCGATGGCTCCAAACTCTGGAAAAAGAGCGCCCAGCAGTCCCAACTCGTGCATCGAACGCAGAGCGTGGGCCGCGTGGGGCAAAAGCAGGAGAGTGCGAAACCGCGACCAGAGACAGGGAGGGGTTATCGGGGTGTCTTCAGGAACCGTTCGGCTGAGCACCTCTTCCACCCACCGTTCGGCTTCACGGCTCAAGTCGAGCCCGTGGCGGGCAACCATCTCAAATAAGCTCAGGAGCGAGTCGACGTCGTCGACCGTGCTCGCCGCGTGGCGAGGAAAAATTTGGCCCTTCAGTACCGTAAAATCCGCGTTGGAAAGGCGCGAACGCCAGTCCTGGAAGAGCCCGTAGAGCGCCGAACGTGTCGGGGGCACCTCGTCCATAAGCTGTCTCGTCAGGCGCTGGATCGACCGCGCGTGGCGGAAGTAAGTTCTCATCCACTCCTCGGGGCTGACGCCGTGGGAAACCGTCGTGCTGTTGGCCGCCGCAGAAGCTCCGCTGCGACCGCCGAGGCCGCGCGCGGCTGCCACATCCTGAAGCTCGTAGGTCAGCAGGTTATCGTCGCGGCGGCGTTGATAATGAATAAAAGCGCGCGTGGCCGCTAGAAATTCAAACGCCCGGTTGGCAGCTTCCCGTCGTGAAGGCGGCCACGTACTCTCCGGCGGCATGGCCCATCGGTTTTCCCGCTCGAGTTCGTTAATCAGGGCCAGCCAACGTGCTACGTGGTAATCGCGCAGACCGCCCGGAACTTCCTTAATGTTCGGCTCCAAATGAAAGATCGTGTCTTCGTGCTTGCGGTGACGCTGCCGCGTCATCTCGAGTAGGTCGAGCACCAAGTCCCGGCGCTCGCGCGCGACTAGGCGCGGGATCACTCGATGGTAAAGCCGGGCGAACAGTTGGGGGTCACCGGCGAGAAAGCGAGCGTCCAGCAGCGAAACGTTGAATTCCAAATTATCGCGGTGAAGTTCGCCGCACTCCGCCAGCGTGTGTGCGCTGTGACCGACACGCATCCGAAGGTCCCAAAGACTTCGCGCAATCGCCGCCACGGCCTCGTGGAAGAGCCTCCGATCATGGTCTTCGCCGAATAAAAACAGCAGATCAACGTCCGAGTGGGGAAACAGCTCCTCTCGCCCGTAGCCCCCCACCGCTACCACGCAGAAGTTTTCAGGCCCATCGCGGTCGGCGGAGACAAATTCCCGGTACAGGCGGACAACGATACGATCCACAAGATCCGAACGAGCAAGCATGGCAGACCGCCCATCGCCAGCGATCTCAAATTCCTGCTCGACCCGGCGCGACTCGGCGGCGTACAGTTCAGCTAGAGAAGAGGCAGGAAGCCCGTCGAGCACATGGTTTTTGATACCCGGTCTCCTCATTCCACATCCCGCTGCAGACGCGGTGCCCGCACCTGACAGTTACGCCTGCCAAGTTCTGATTCCGCCCCGCACAGCCTTAGAGAGCTGCCTCCCCGCGTTCTTCATTGCGAATCCGAATCGCCTCATCGACACGGAAAAGGAAAATTTTACCGTCGCCGATTTTGCCGGTGCGAGCCGTCTTCAAGATCGCTTGAACAGCGGGGTCAACGAGGTTTTCCGGCAGCACCATTTCGATCTTGATCTTGGGCAGCAGATCCACGGTGTATTCGTTGCCGCGATACACTTCCGTGTGACCCTTCTGACGCCCATGCCCGCGCACCTCTGATATCGTCATGCCGTCTACGCCGATCTCACTGAGCGCTCCTTTGACGGCTTCCAACCGCGAAGGCTGAATGATCGCTTCCAGTTTTCTCATCGCCGCATGTCTCCTGGCCGAAAGATACGGACGCTGACAGTGGGCATTATAACGAGGTCGAGCGAGAGGGGCCAATCAAATCGCGGAACGTCTTTCAGAATCGTGGTAATTCACCCCCATGCCCGTACTCGTTCAGAATGATTGTTGACACTGTGCACCATGGGTTTTCACCGCAGCTGGAACTGAAGGAAGTCCGAAGTGCGGCATTTCCTCCACCCTCTGGCGACGGAGCCCCGGCCGAGAAAGACTTTTGCCAGCGGCTACCTGCATTTACCAGCAACTTGCACAGCATCAACAATCATGTGAACGAGGGTAACGCCTTGATTTCCTGCTCTTGATCTGTAATTCTGACCGCCGGGCGGTTTGGAGACGGCCGACGAAAGTCAATCATGGCTTACAAAGATTTACGCGACTTCATTGTCTGCCTCGAGCGCGAAGGCGAACTGAAACGCATCAAAGCGAGGGTGGATGTAGACCTGGAAATCACCGAGATTACCAACCGCGTGTCGAAGTCAGGGGGGCCTGCGCTGCTGTTTGAACGTCCGTGCTCCGCCAGAGACGGCGTGGATTATGCAGTCCCGCTGCTGATCAACACGGTGGGGTCACCGCGGCGGGTAGAACTGGCGCTGGAAGTGGAATCCATCGAGGACTGCGCCCGACGTTTAGAAGAGCTGCTCGAATTGAAGCCACCAGAAGGCTGGCTTGATAAGGTCCGCCTGTTACCCAAGCTCGCCGAGATGGGATCATTTCTTCCCAGGACCGTCAAGGACGGAGCTGTCAAAGAAGTGATCGAGCGCGACGGCGCTTCGCTCGCAGTTTTTCCCATCATGACGTGCTGGCCAGGGGATGGCGGCCGCTTCATAACCTGGCCTATGGTCATTACCCGAAGTCCTAAATCCGGCCGCCGCAATGTCGGTTGCTACCGCATGCAGGTTTTCGACGAGCGCACAACGGCCATGCACTGGCAGATTCACAAGACCGGCGCCGAACATTTCCGTTGGCTCCAGCGTCAAGCCGAGAAGGAGCCGTTCGCGACCGCGAGACGTATGGAAGTTGCGGTTGCGATCGGTGCGGATCCACTCACTATGCTGAGCGGTGTCCTGCCCATGCCCGAGGACTTAGACGAGTTCGTGTTCGCGGGATTTCTAAGGCGCCAGCCGGTGGAGCTGGTGAGATGTGAAACGGTCAATTTGGAAGTTCCGGCCCACGCCGAAATTGTACTTGAAGGCTACGTTGACCTTGACGACATGCGCACGGAAGGTCCTTTCGGCGATCACACCGGCTACTATTCGCTGGAAGATAAATTCCCTGCTTTCCATATTACGTGCATAACTCGGCGTCGTGATCCGATCTATGTTTCCACGGTCGTCGGTCCGCCACCGATGGAAGATTACTGGATGGGCTATGTGGTGGAGCGGCTTTTTCTGCCGCTCATGCGCAAGCAGCTGCCGGAAGTAGTGGACATGCACATGCCCGCCGAAGGAGTCTTCCACAACCTGCTCATTGTCGCGATCCGCAAGAGTTACCCGGGTCATGCACGGAAGGTGATGAATGCCATCTGGGGTCTGCCCGGCGCGATGTTTTCAAAAGTTATCGTTGTCGTGGATGACGATGTGGATGTGCACAACCTGCGCGAGGTGGCCTGGAAGGCGCTGAATCATATTGACCCAGAGCGCGACATTCAGTTCACCCTCGGCCCGGTGGATCAGCTGGAACATGCCTCACGCCTCCCCAATTTCGGCTCCAAGATGGGCGTGGACGCCACACGCAAGTGGCCAAGCGAAGGCTTCACACGCCCGTGGCCGGATGAAATTGTCATGGATGAAAAGACAAAAAGGAAGATTGACGAGGTTTGGCGAAGCCTGGGATTCTGATTCAAGCCGGAATGATGGCTGTACTCCTCAGCCAGCTCGGTTAGAGCATCTCTCGTTAATGGAATTCGACGTCTCGCCGAGCAAGCCACCGCCGCTGCTTATCGCGGACTTCCCTTAGAATCGAATGGCCAACCTCGCCCGGGATCGGCTCGTGGAAACGATGTAGTGCCCTTTCGACATATATCTCAGCATCAAGCGGAGGCGTGTTAGCGTCCGAGCGGCCTCGGGCGCGATGCAGGCAAGTTTATTGATTGCTGCATAAATCATGCAACGATTTAGGACAAGAAATGAGGCAGGTCGGATTCAAGGATGCAGCCGCGTAGTTTTTGGGGGGAGTTTCGAATGGCGTTGATCGAACCAATGACGCCATCCATTAACTGG
>CADDZC010000060.1 GCA_902812365.1 Acidobacteriota bacterium
GCCCCGCCACCACCTGCTGGACGTTGGGGCTCCGGTGTCAAGCTGAGCGACGCCAGTAGGCGTCGCTCGTGAGGAAAAAGCAACCGATCAATATTGCTTCCTTGTGGACCAACAGGAAACGGCGTCGTGGAACCGGGATTGGTCACGCGCGGCGCGACTTCGGGCGCAAACACACCCCGCACGTCCACCGGGTAAATCGCCACGTTAGCCTTGTTGGCCGCGTCGATCGCAGCTGTCAGCTCCGACATGCGTTCGCTGTTCAGGGGAAAACCCGCTGAAAAAAGCACCAACGTCTTGCGGCCAGGAACCGCTTCAAGCCTTCGCGACAGGTCGCGAATCGCAAGCAGCAAGCTGCGGGCTCCAAAATCCGCCGCCACGGTCGTCAGCGCGGCCGCCCCGAGGCCCGCC
This sequence comes from Acidobacteriota bacterium, assembly GCA_902812365.1. Taxonomy (GTDB): domain Bacteria; phylum Acidobacteriota; class Terriglobia; order UBA7540; family UBA7540; genus CADDZC01. The sequence goes on from CADDZC010000060.1 coordinate 409, forward strand.
ACATCGGGCCCGAAGGTCGTTTCGTTGGGGTTCACCGCAGCATACCTTACGCTCCTTAAGGCGCGATCAAGCAGGTCGCTGTTGGCCGTGAAATTCTGTGCGATGTGTACCGTTCCTGTAAAGTCTGCCACGGCCACGAAGTGGTTGTTGGAGGTGCCAGTTGCATTGACAAATTTCGCGGCGGCTTGGCGTGCGCGCGCTTGGTCAGCCGGATCCATTGTAGAATCGTCAAAAAAAAGCACCATGTAGCGGTGGTCGGCCGGTTGCTGTGGTGAGCCCGCTTGGACGGCACGGGAAAAGCTGGTGATTGTCTGCTCCTTCCCGTCGTCGTAAACACGAAAATCGCGCTCCTCTAAGTTTTGAACATAATTACCCTTCTTATCGGTCACAATGACGTCCACCAGCACGAGATCGGATTCCTTTTTGATCGTCATTGCCGTCGCCGGCGATGCCTGTTGTTCACCACCGGCGCATAAACTGATCGGATAACCTCCCAGAATGGTGAGTGGAAGAAGTAGCAGCAAGGAGACTATCAGTTCACGCGTGCGCATAGAATAAACCTCCTCCCTCGGGTCAACGTTTCAGCCCCGCTGGGTCGAAGTCTCCGGCACTGATAAGCCGCGTCTGATTGTGACTCGTTCCTCGATCCGATGCCATTGGGACAGCTTATTGGGCTGGTATCTCAACACTGCGGTTAAGCGCGGAAGTCTGTTCCCCCGCGGCGTCTCGTACGACGGACCGGACTAAGTACGTACCGGGTTTCACATCAAAGGTCGTTTTCATAACGATTCCAGATTCCCTTAGCTTCTGCAGTGTGGAGTCATGCAAGTGAAATTCGATCTGTTTTTGCTGGCCCACGATATACTTTCCGGCACCATCGAATAGCGCTGTCACCACTGTTAGATCATCGAAGTTGCGGCCGTTCTGTCTGCGAAAGTGGATAAAACGCGGGTCGATATGGGTGAAAACCGAAAGTTTTATGCTGGCGTTCACCGAATGGAAAAACTGCGTCTCCACATCGATCGGGATTTCGCCGATCTCATCCTGAGAGAATACCGCCTGCTGAAGCTCCTCGTCAGCCACGGTAGCCGCGTTCGCGGCGACCGTGGGGGCGAAGTATCCGCGCCGCGCCTCAAGCGAGAGCTTGGCTGGTTTCACAAGGCTCACCGTCAGCGTATGGAAACGCCCGTCCGGCTTTAGATTCTCAGGCGTGAAGGCGAGCACGTAGTACACCTCGGGCAGAGATCCAACTTGGCGAAAACCGGCATCGAGATCGTTACTGTTGTGGAAGAAAACGCCCCCGGTATCGTAAGCCAGCGTGCGCAATACATCTGAGCGCCGCGAAACTTCGTCGAGGTAGATTTGCGACTTCTTTCCCGTCAAATCCGCTCGCTTTACCAAAATTAAGGGGCGTCGGGTCGCGTCTCCAAACGGTATAGCGGTGAATAGACCCTGGGAATCGAGGGTGTTGATGACGATATTCGAGCGCAAAGCCTCATCGACAATCTCGCTGATCTCCTGGTCTTCCGTGACGGTAAGAAAACCCGGGGAAACGAGCACAATATTTCGCTGGCCCGGCACCATGGAGATATGACGTATAACTTCGCTCAGTCCACGGAGTGAATACTCTGTCTCGCGCTCAAACTGCTCTTCCACACGGTAGGCAGCTGACTCAGCCCGCTCCTCGGCCTGTTGGCGGCAATTGGGCGGAATCATCGGTAGATCTTCGCAGTCACAGTGATAAGCCTCTTCGGTGGCTATGTCCAGTGCAAACGGGTCGCGCCGGTGAATCATGAGGTAAGCTTGGTAATCGTAAATCTCGGGGCACTCGTTCCCCGATCGGTTGCCGATGGGCCGCGGCATCAAGCGATCGAGAGCTCGGTTAAGTTTAGTGCGCTCGGCGGTAAACTCAAGGTCTCCCAAGCCCGAGGACGTAAAAAGTCCTATGCGATCGCCGGGTTGGATGGCGGTGGCTAAGTAACGCTTGGCGGCTGCGCGCGTCCGTGAGATGTCTTCGAATGACAGATGGATGTCGTCAAAATAAAGTGCTACAAATCGTTGTGGAGCCGACCCGGGTGCAGTAGATGTGGCTATTTCCCTACCCGGCCCGGCAGCCTTTCCTATCGGCACCGTCTTGGGTGGTGCTACCAAGCTCTCCACAGCGAACTGACTGATGATCTGGGGCCTGTTGTTGTCGAGCAACCGGAAGTCTTCTTTGCGGAGATCGCCGACCGCGCGTCCTGCCGTGTCTCGGACCACGACGCGCACCACCACCAGGTTTCGCTGAGTGCGAATTTTAAACGTCGGCTGGCTGTTTGCGGCGGCCGCCTCTGGTGTCGCGGTAGCTTGGCCGGCGGCCTCGGCCCTACCGTCATACGCAAAAGAGAGCACTAAAAGGGCTGCACAGCCCATGACCACCGCAATGTCATTGCCGGCGGTTTGCCACGGTACCTGGTGCTCAACGTCCACTCCGCCCTCGCTCAGGATGGGATCTCAAGCGTGGCGGTAGTATCCGCCGAGCTGAAGGTGAAGTCAAGCTGAAAGGAACGAGCGCTGCCGAAACACGTCGTGGACCTTTCCAACGTGCTAACCCGGCAGCGAGCAGGTAACTAAGGGCGCGCCCCCCGGAATGGGGAAGCCACGGGCGCCGGGCCTGCCGCCGTGGGTTGAACGGCCGGTGAAGCGTGGCTCGCGGTGCTGAGTCTGGACTGGCTGATGCCAAAGTAGAGTTCGGGCTTTCGCTGCATGGCGGCCATCGCGACAAACGGCTTGGAGTAGTCGTTATGGGCATTCCAGAAAAGGAATCCAATCCCCCCGTTCGCTCGCGCAACGCTGACCTGAGTCAAAATGTAAGTCGTTGAATAAGTCTTGGTGCGCCAGCCGAATGCCTGCAGCCACGGCCGAATCACGACGTTGGTGCCTGCCGTTACCGAGTTAAACCGTTTCATGGCTTCGTTGATGAAATGCTCGGGCGCATCGCCCGGGTCGGTATAACCGTCGAAGTGGAAAAAGTGCGACGGGTAGATCATTGGTGACAGCACGTCCGTGTGGCGGGCGAGGGCGGCAATGTCTTGTCCTGTGAGATCTAGGTCGACGCGGCGCTGCCATGCCATTACGCCGAAGACGTCGAGCGAAACCAGTACACCAGTCGGGTGAATCTCGTTGTAGGCGCGGGTCACAAAATCCGTAATGACTCGCGAGCGTGGCCAGTCAGGGTGCTCTTCCTGAAAAGCGAACTTCACGTCTTCCTGATCTCCCTCGGCGGGAAAGCGCACGTAGTCAAATTGGATCTCATCAAGGCCGGCGTTCATGCCTTCGTGAGCGAGGGCCAGAATATACTGCTGCACCTTTGGGATCGAGGGGTCCACCCAGTCCGGTGCTTGGCCTTCATGCCACGGGCCGCCGGTTCGGCGCGAGCGCGGAGCCAGTTCAGGGTGTGAGGTCGCGAGCGCGGCATCGCGGAAGCAGGCAATGCGCCCAATCGCATGCAGATTCAGCGAATGAAGAAAGTGCACGAATTTCGGTAAGTTGTGGATGAGCACAAACCCGCGGTCCGGCTTGAGAGCGTTATCGAACGGCACGTTGATCCATCCGTCGAAGTCTTTGAGATCGAAGACCACGGAATTGCCTCCGGCCTCATGCCACCGGCGGATGAGCTCAATACCTTTTTCGCTCCCCGCAGTGTAACCCGTGAGATAAATCGCTCGGGCCTCGAAGTTCCTACCCACCAGCCTGGGAGTTTCCGCGATCGGCTCAACGAGCAGTCCGGGAATAATAACCCGCTCCCCCGTCCTTACCGCTCCGCCCTTGAGGCCACCGTTGGCGCGCTCAATCGCCGACTCAAGTTCTGGCACGGTCATGTAAACAGTTTTTGCCAGGTAACGGCGGGCCAACATGTGAGCGCTTTCGCCCCGTTTGGCGAAATGAATCAGCTCCGGTTGGCCGTCAGGACCCGTAGCGATCGAATCCGGCTCGCTCAGCGAAGCGGCCACGGCGCGGCCCGGATTCGCCGCGTGGGAAGCGGCTCGGTTGGCCCCTCGAGCCGGAAATTCAACAAGCATGATCAGAGACAAGGGCAGGCATAGTGCGAAGACAGACCGTAAGCGGATCGCCGGCAACATCGCAACTCGGATCTCGAATGGATTCAAACTGAATGATAGCATGACGAAATAGCCTTGATGCCGAGCATGAAAGTGCCGACCATATCCACCGTCTTTATCGGCAGGATGAAGTTAGGTCTTGGGGCCCAGCCGCAGCCCCCTGAAAGCCGTATCCGGCAGGGCTATCGAACAAAGCGTATGTTGAGGAAACGCGTGGCCGGCTGGTTTGATCGGCATTTGTCTGGGTGACGGGTGCAGCCACACGGTAGCACCGCGGCGGAGCACACTTCGCGCGCGGCCCCCCGATATAGTTCCTGTTTTACTATCGGACTACGGAGCGGCGTACCTTACGACTTCGAGGTGGTTGTCTTTGCCCGCTCCGAGGAACAGGAAGTCATCCGTAGAATTTGCGCAGGCGGGCACTACAAAATCGGCAAGGGGGTCCGGCAGACGGTAAAGCGCAGTCACCTGGCCGGACTCCGAATTGAGCACCTCGATCATTTCGGGCTCGTGGAGGTTCTCATCCGGCGCTCCCGTGGGGATATGCTTGTAGTCGATGAAGAGATAGCCGATGCCTGCCGCCGCCATCTGGACGGGGCTGAGCCCTGGTTGAGGTGGCTTGAGCGTGAATCGACGGGCAACATATCCAGCGGGCGAAACTGCGTACAGCGTTGCCGCACCCGTGCCCTGCAACACGTAAACACTGTCGTCTGCCGAGCTCACGGAAAGGGTGCTACTTTCAAGCGAAACGGGGTTGTTCGCCATGCTCTCGAACTCCTCCCCAGGCTTTTGCTTCTCGGCGCCACCCTCCGGCTGTTTCGTCTGCTCTGGCTTCGCGGGTGCCGGTTCCGTCCCGGGCGGTTCGCTCTCACCCACGCTTACGTGTCGGAGCTCGAGCGGGGCAATGAAGGTCCCTTGCCGGTCGAAGATGCCGGTGAACGTACCGAGCTGCTGATCCCCTAACATGGTCCCTGTGAGCAGGAAATTTCCGTCCGCGAAGGCGGACATACTGAGCGGTTGCACGCGCCGTCCGTGCACGTCGCCGACGCTGAAGTAAGAAGCGACCGTGCCGTCGTCGTTGTATTCCACGATCAGGCTAGCGAGCTCCCGCTTCGATTCGGATCCCGAGTTGCGCGCCGTGCGCAGCAGCGCAAAAAGGGTCCCGTCCGCACGCACGTCAAAGCTGTGGCGGGACGGGCTGTAATAGCCCGCTATCGCGGGGATCGGATATTCAGTAATCTTCTTCGAAGAGATGGAAACTCGCGACACCGGCACCCGGAAGATTCCACCCGACTGGTTGAATTGAGAGAGTAGGGCTTGCGACTCGTTAGTGTAGACGGCAAAAATGTCTCCATCCGGGCCGCATTTAATGTTCGAACGAATGGCAGTCGGACCCGGAGCGGAGAAAGGAATCGCTTCCACCTTGCGTAGGTTAACTACCGGCGGCATCTGCGGCGCCGCCTGCCCAGGGGTGTGGAGTTCCTTCCTCTGGGCGCAAATGGCGCGCTGCGGTGTAGCGGTAAGGTAAATCAGCAGCGCCGCTAGAACCGCCAGCCTCGTCTGGTATTTCCAAGCTAACACTGATCTCATTATCCGATCTCCCTATTTCGCCGTTTACGTCCGTTGTCAGCCCGCCACGCGCACCCGGGAGAATACGTAATGGCCCGTGCGGCTGCGCACCCACAGGGCTTCCGTGCGGAGCACGGTCGGCTGATCGCCGGCGAGGGGTGAGTATCCACCGTAATAACACGTGCCGTGGGGGGCGTAATAGGTTGGATAGGTAAGCGAACAGCAGCCCACCTGTTTAGTCTGGAAGTTAGTTCCCGTACCAAGGATAGTGTCATCACACTGCTGAACGATTATACTGCCGTTGCATCCCTCCGAGTTACACCGTTCTTGAACGTTCGTAAGTTGCTTGCAGCATGAATCTCCACGAGCGCGCGGAACACCGGCAACGATGAACGAGAGCGCGACCGCAGCCGCTGGAATGAGCCATGCCCTTCTTGCTTGTCCCATCATTTAGAGCCTCCTCTCGCGAGTAAGTGCCGTCACTGATCTCATGACCCCCGAATCTTACCCCCTCCCCCGCCGAAGTGGTCAAGGACTTTATCCGATTTGTTATCAATAACTTGGCATCGGCGAGTCAACACCGCGAGCACCATAAGGCTGCAGTTCCTAAGTCGTATTTGCGGGCCTTCAGTCTGGCCCCAATCCGATCGTGAATCCGGTGCGGGTCACACCACTCGACCGGATTCACCGGCGCCCCACCGCGCTTCGCGGGGTCTTTAGGGCTCGGCTTTATGAGGACTACTTCCGGCTTCTCAAGACTGATGACGAATACTTCGAGTAGGTGTCGGGGAGGAGTCCTCCCAGGGCCGCCTGCTTGCAGACTCGGTCTGTCCGAAACCTTTTTGGTCAAGATTCACTACAAAAATGTGAGAAGGTTGGGGGTATAACTATAATGGCGGGTTGGGGCGACACCCGAGGAACACAAGCTGCCCCAGTAGTCGCTGCACCACCCAATTTATGATACAAGCCAGGAAGCTCCAGGAGCGATTTCATCAAATTTATGGCGGCCCCTCGAACGTCTATCGCGCCCCCGGGCGGGTCAACCTGATCGGTGAACACACGGATTATAACGACGGCTTCGTGATGCCGGCGGCCATCAATTTTTACACGTGGATCGCTGCGGCACCGCGCAATGACCGTCGGGTGTGCGTCCATTCCGAAAACTTTTCGGAAGACGTAGAATTTAGCCTGGACGACCCCCAGCCGCAACGGCGGGGTCATTGGAGTGACTACCCGCGCGGTGTAGCTGTCACGCTTGAGCAAGCGGGATGTCGCCTGCGGGGGGCTAATCTCGCCATTCACGGCGAAGTTCCCCTGGGTTCCGGTTTGAGCTCCTCCGCGGCCATCGAGGTCGCGACGGGATACGCTCTCCTGGCCAACAGCGGACGGACTGCGAACCTCGTGAAACTTGCTCAGGTATGCCAACGGGCAGAGAACGAATTTGTCGGCATGCGTTGCGGGATCATGGATCAATTTATTTCGTGCTGTGGCAAGGCTGGTCATGTACTCCGATTGGATTGCCGTACCCTCGAATTCCGGCTCGCCCCGCTCCCGCCTGGTGTCACCTTGGTGATCGTCAACAGTATGGTCAGGCACGAGCTGGCCGGCGGCGAGTACAATAAAAGACGGGAAGAGTGCGAGGTGGGAGTTCGCTATCTGGCTGGGCACTTGCCGCAGATCCGAGCCCTCCGCGACGTGACGCTGGGCGATCTTGAACGTTACGGAAGCGGGTTGCCCAAGGATGTGTATCGGCGCTGCCGCCACGTTATTACCGAGAACGTCCGTGTGGCCGCTGCCGAAGCAGCCCTTGAGCACGGCGACCTCTCCGAATTCGGACGCCTGATGAGCGAATCACATCGGAGCTTGCGAGATGATTACGCAGTCAGTTGTTCGGAACTGGATTTACTTGTCAGCTTGGCCCATAAGATAGACGGCGTTTACGGCGCCAGAATGACCGGAGGCGGCTTTGGTGGCTGCACGATCAACCTCGTACAGTCCGACCGAGTTGCAGACTTTCGGAACCGGGTCGGCGTCGAATACCAGCGGGCGACGGGACGCACGCCGGAGATTTACGTTTCCCAAGCGGCAGACGGAGTGCAAGCAGTGACGAGCGCGAATTAAGGACGATGGCAAAGTCAGGCGGCTCTGATTGACACCGTCCAACTTGCTGTTCTGGTGCTTGCGCGCGACGAATTGTTATCCTCGAGAACTTTTCGCATGAAAATTCTGGTCACGGGTGGAGCTGGGTATATCGGAAGTGTGGTAGCTGCCGAGCTGATTAAGGCCGGACACCAGGTGATCGTGTACGACAACCTGAGCCGCGGGCGGCGCCGGGCGGTTCCCGCTGAGGCGGAGCTGGTCGCAGCTGACATGTCTGATCGATCCATGCTCGGCCGCACGCTGAAGTACGGCTGTCCGGATGCGGTTATGCACTTCGCGGCGCTGATCGAAGCCGGGGAGTCCATGGAAGTTCCCGAACGCTACTTTCGCAACAATGTGGGTCACACCTTGACCCTGCTCGAAACGATGCTGGAGCATGGCCCGCGCCGTCTGGTTTTTTCTTCGACGGCTGCGGTTTACGGGAACCCTCGCCGAATTCCGATTGAGGAGTCTGATCCGGTCGAGCCCGCCAATCCTTATGGCGAGTCGAAGGTGCTCGTGGAGCGCATGCTGGCTTGGTTTAACCGCGTGCACGCCTTCCGGTACGCGAGTCTGAGGTACTTCAACGCTGCTGGCGCCACGCCCGAACGCGGCGAGGACCACCGGCCCGAATCGCACCTTATACCTCTGATTCTGCAGGTGGCACTCGGCCAGCGCGATTGCATAGCCATTCGAGGCACCGACTATCCGACCCGTGACGGAACATGCGTGCGCGATTACATTCATGTGCTCGACTTGGCGAATGCGCACTCGTTAGCCCTCCAGGCTCTCAACCAGTGGGACTGCTTGATTTATAACCTTGGCAACGGCCAGGGCTTCACTGTACGGGAAGTGATTGACGTAGCGCGCCGCATCACCGGCCATGCCATTCCCTCCTCGGAAGCGCCGCGGCGCGCCGGGGATCCAGCGGTACTGGTGGCGAGTTCGACCAAGATACAGCGCGAGCTCGGGTGGAAGCCGCAATATTCCGATATCGAGTACATTGTGCGCAGCGCCTGGGAATGGCATCGCCGAAACCCACGCGGCTACGAACCGTGACCGCGACCGAGACCCAGGAGGGTCCATGTCTTTGTTCAGTTTGGTGGCGCACCCCCACCGGCGTTTCAATCCTTTAACCGGAGATTGGGTGCTGGTTTCTCCTCATCGCACGCAGCGGCCTTGGCAGGGACAGCTGGAACCAGCGGCGAGTCCCCAAAGCGTCAGCTATGATCCCGCATGTTATATGTGCCCGGGGAACGTACGGGCCAACGGCGAACGGAATCCCGCTTACGTCACAACGTTCGTTTTTGAGAATGATTTCCCGGCCTTGCTGCCAGATACTCCCGAAGGGGAATGGAAGGAAGGCGACCGCCTGCTCGTAGCGGAGGCTGAGCGCGGTGTCTGCCGCGTGATCTGCTTTTCTCCCCGTCATGACCTGACGATGGCCAAAATGGATCGTGCGGCACTGCGCGCCGTCGTGGATGTTTGGGTGGCACAGTACGAGCAGCTCGGCGCGCTGCCCTACATTCGCCATGTCCAAATCTTTGAGAACCGGGGTGCGCTCATGGGGTGCAGCAATCCGCACCCGCACTGCCAAGTGTGGTCTAGCGCGACGGTCCCGAATGAGGTACGCAAGGAACAGCTCGCCTTTGAGCGACATCAGGCGGCGCGGGGCGAGTGCCTGCTTTGCCAGTATTTGGCGCTGGAGCGGAGGCTGGGCGAGCGGTTGGTGGCCGAAAATCTCCATTTCACGGTGGTAGTCCCCTTTTGGGCGGTCTGGCCGTTTGAAGTGCTGATCTTGAGCCGCCATCATCGGACAGCACTTGACCGCTTGAACTCAGGCGAGCGCGATGCACTGGCCGATATTTTGAAGCGCGTGACGGTGCGCTACGATCATCTGTTTGAGGTGCCGTTCCCCTATTCAATGGGTTTTCACCAGCGGCCCACCGACGGTCAGCCCCACGAGGAGTGGCATCTGCATGCCCACTTTTATCCGCCTCTGCTACGCTCGGCGACTGTACGGAAGTTTATGGTGGGGTACGAAATGTTAGCGGCTCCCCAGCGCGACATCACGCCAGAGTATGCTGCCGCCCGCTTGCGGGAGACAGCCGAAGTCGAATGAGGTAGCGGGAGTCATCCGACGAGCGAGCGATCTGGCGGCGCTAGGTTCGAAGAGTACCTGCCGCGAGCGGATCGGCAACTTAGCGCAGATGAAGGCCCCAAACGTGCGAGCAGGGGTGGAAGCCCGAGGGGGACGCAAGTCGTCTGCGCGCTATGCTGCCGGCAAGCAACGCTATACCATTTGTGGGCGAGTGAGATGCCAAGACGCAAGAACAAGGAGCCCGTTCAGGAGAGTGAGGATGGAGAACAACCGATGAAATTGGGGCGAAGTTTAAGCCGGTCAACCTGATGGGTTGTGCCTAAAAACTCAAGCAGTTTCGGGTTTGGTCATCCCCTTACCGAATGTCAGCGTTCCCCTACAACTACAATAGCTGAAGCTCCTTGCCCGGCTTAAAGCGCACTGCCTTTCCCGGAGGGATATTTACCTCGGCACCCGTCCTCGGGTTTCGTCCAACGCCGGTCTTCCGGTTCCTGACGTTGAACACCCCAAATCCGCGCAACTCGATTCGATCACCAGCGGCTAGCGATCTCTTGATCGAGTCGAAGATCGTTTGCACGGCCATCTCGGCCTTGGTTTTGGTGATTCCCGTCCGGTGCACCACTTCATTCACTATATCCACCTTGATCACGGTAATCTCCTGAAAAATAAAGAGTTTCATCCTAGTGAATCGAATGCGTGATGTCAAGGACCTTTCGGTTTGGTCGGGTTATGACGGGTCGTGATGATGTTCGCTCGCCCAGCCCAGATGGGCGCTCGGTAAACGTGCGCGCAATTTTGGACCAGGTGCGGCTGAAGCGGCGAGCAGCATGTTGCCAGGCGGCGATAGAGGTTGCATTCACCCATCGATGCGTGGGAGAACCCGGCCCCGTGAGATGCCCAAACTCCGTACCTAAATCTAGGCTCTGCCATCATGCTTGTGAAGAGCGCCATGTTTCATATGACGCGCGGAGTCGAGGTCTTGCCCTTGCGCAGCCGATGGCGAAAAAGCCGGAGAGTTCAACTGTCCGCGGACGGTCGCACGGGCGATCCACGATCGAGACACCGCCCCTGGGGAAAATGGCTCACAGAGGATGCCGATTCTTCCTCCTAAGTACCCAGCGGTTGTCAGTCTCATAATGGAAGGGACTGAGGATTCCCGCTCGGAACCAGAACCGTTGTCGTCAGACAACACGACGCTTTGACTTCTGATTGACGAACTTACACGGAAGGCTTATAAGAAGGTTTTGGCCCATTCTGTTGGTGGCGCCTAAGAGAGTCTACGTCTCCGACGCGGCCCCCTGGTTTCGCGATGGGAGGCATCGAGGACGGTAGGATTTATGATTGGGCGCCTCCGCTTTTGAAGCCTGCTCTCAGTTGTTGGAGTAATTCGGATGCGGGCCATCGCCAACCACGTCTTCCCACTGCTGTTCCTCATGCTCCTGTGCATCGAGCCGACGACCCGCGCTCGATCGCGGATACCTGTGGCGAAGGCAGTGGATCAACCTATCCCCCAGCACTACTCTTTGTCACCTGAACGCCGCGCAAAGGCGGTTGCGTATTCGCACGCTCGGTACGTCGTCTATTTCGCGAGCGTTGCGGTTTCAACAGTTATTTACCTCGCGCTCTGGTTGGGCCGGGTGGGCGTTCTGCTGGGCAAGCTTGCGGTACGAGTCTCCTCGCGACTCGTCGGTCAATCCTTTGTCATCGGCCCGCTCTTCTTTATCCTCGTCATGGTTCTTCTGTTTCCGCTCGATTACTACTCGGATTTCGTACTTGATCACCGCTTTGGTGTTTCCACCGAGAGCTTCCGTGCCTGGTTGAGTGATTGGACGAAAACACTGGGATTGATCGGGGTGGCAGCCACCGTTCTCACGTACGTCTTCTATGCTGTCGTGCGGTCCAGTCCGCGGCGATGGTGGTTTTATTTTTGGCTCGCCACGATTCCGCTGGCGCTCTCCGTTATGTTCGTCGAGCCATATGTGATTGAACCGCTCTTCTTCCGGTTCGCACCCCTCGCAAAAACGCAACCCGCTCTTACGGGGCGGATCGAGGCCGTCTTTCACCATGCCGGCCTTCGCATTCCAGAAGCTCGGATTCTGGAAATGTATGCGAGTGCGAAGACCAACACTCTTAACGCTTACGTTTCAGGGCTTGGAACTAGCCAACGCGTGGTCGTTTGGGACACAACGCTTCAGGTCCTTGGGCCGGATGAGACTCTGTTGGTAGTCGGCCATGAATTGGGCCATTACGTACTCGGTCATGTGCCGAAGGAGTTCGCAATCGATGAACTGGCGCTCCTCGTTCTATTGTTCGCCGGTTACCAAATTATCGTGCGCCTGACGAATCTTGCCGGAGCGCGGACCGGCGTCGAGGCGGTCGGCCATTTCAGTTCGCTCCCCCTCGTGATGCTCGTCGCAATCTTACTCGCATTCTTGTCGGCACCGTTCTTCAACGGTGCGTCGCGATACTATGAACATCAAGCCGACCAGTACGGTCTGGAGGTAACTCACGGCATTGTGTCCGACCCCAACGCCGCTGCTGTGCGGTCGTTTCAAGTGATGGGAGATCTTGACCTGGCTGATCCCCGCCCTGGGCGTTTCATTACTTTTTGGCTCTATTCTCATCCACCGATCGACGATCGCATCCGCTTCGCCCTTTCTTACCACCCGTGGGCGGATGGGAAACCAATGCGGTTTGTGCGTTGAGTGGGAAATATTAGTTGCCGGTTGAGGCAATACCGAGGTGTTGCAAATGCTGGAGTATGGTCATCGAGCCCTGGGGTTGGCTTTCCTCCTGACGCTGCCCGGTGCGGGACGCCCGTCGCAGAACAATCGGCAACCGGATAACAGGTTGCTGACCGGAAAGCTTCTCTATGTGGCGCCAATGCCGGAGGGTATGGACCAATGGATTGTACAGGACTTGAAGGCTTGGAACAGATATCAAGTGACGGCTAACTCTGAGGGCGTAGATTTTGTTATGCGCACTCACGTGCCCGAAAAGCCGACACGCTTCGTAGTGCGTAACGGTATCCCGCAACCTGCCAAGGAACGCAAGAAGCCACCCGCTCCTTCCATCGAAGTGGTCGATTGGGTCAGTGGCCGAGTGATCTGGGAGGCAGAAATTCTCGATAAGAAGCCTAAGCGCGACAACGAGGCCCTGACTTCAGGGTCGCACGTCCAGATACGTGCTCGCGGCTTGGCACCGAATCAGTTAGCTGGCAAGGTTGTGCGCGCCTTCCGTGAGTATGTGGAACAACTCGGTGAGAAATGAGCCGTCCGAGCGGTGCGCGGCAAAGAGAATTGTACCCGGCTTCGACCTCTGATTTTCGGTTAGGGCGAATTAGAGCTTGGCGTGCTCCTGGCCCTTAACGCCGGCCGTCGAAAGAGCCCCATTTCGGTGGTTTGCCAGCCATGTCTGGGTGACCGTCCGACTCCGGCAAGTTGGCGAAGGGCTGGTCATGTCCGGGCAGGATTCGACCTTGGGTAGCTAAGATGTTCGCCCGGTCGCAATAGAACTGCTGACGATTATAGGGAATCATCGTCAGCACTTGGTCATCGTGCTCTCGCGTCAGCACGGCATCTCCAGCAATGATCGTGGGTTGCTCACCATTTCGAACCACAATTGACAGGTGACCGGGAACATGCCCGGAGGTGACCCAACTGTCGAGCCCGTCCGGCAAGGAGTGATTCTCCACCCAGATAAACCGCTCGGGTGCGCCGACGCGCTTCAAGTCCCACCATCGTAAAGCGAACTTTCTGAGCTTGCCCATCCATTCGCGCCAGCGTTCGTAATTGCGGGTCTCGGGGTAATACTTGAGAACCAGTTTCTCCCATCCCACATGGGCAAACAGATCGGAGTAGAGCGAGCGGCACCAGTCGTATGACTTCTGGCTGGCGTATATCCGACAATGGGGAAAAATCGAGTTGTTCAGTACGTGGTCAACGTGGAAGTGGGTGTTGATAAGAGCTTTGATGTCTGAAGGTTGAAGTCCGTGCGCCTTGAGTGCCTTCACCAGCACAGGCGCTTCGTGAGCCATACCTGTGTCCACCACAACGTGGTGGGAACCCTTCGAAAGGAGGACCGACGTGGCGCCCCGCCAACTTCCCGGGATCAACACTTCAGCCTTCCAGTGCGTCTGCCCCATATAGCCGAAGCCATTGTAGCAGGATGGGGCGATCGAGCTAACGCAATTTTCGGAATTCCCCGGTGCAGTAACCATGCTGCACGAGGCCGGGAAAAGCTGCCCGGCTGGCGATGCTTCCTGGACCGCTCGTTTCCGCGAAGGCTAGAATCGGTCAGCTCGAAATCGTTGAGAACTCAGTTTTTTTCTTGTTTTCAACCGGTTAGCGCTCTTGTTGGGGGTCCAGCACCGTGAGTGAGGGAAAAACATCCAAATAGGCAAGAATCGAGGAGTGGTACCATCAATTCGGGTGCGAGCCGAGGTTGGCGTCCCTGTCTGGCGAGGCAGTCAGATGACGCTCTGAGGTTGCGTTTTCGAGCCTAGAGAGAGGACGGACGATGGAGGAGGTACAATGGCAGGAATGACAAACCGAGGTTGGGGCATCGTGCCTTTGCGGCTCGTGGTGGGTGCGGTTTTTGTGATGCACGGTGGACAGAAGTTAATGGGAGGGTTCCAGAATTTTGGCAACACGCTTAGTCATCTGGGCATTCCTGCTCCCTTGGTCGCGGCTGTCATCGTGACGGTCGTGGAGTTCTTCGGTGGCATAGCGCTAATACTGGGACTGTTTTCGCGTTGGGCCGCGGTTCTGCTTGCCATTGATATGCTGGTAGCGGTGCTCAAAGTTCATCTCCGAGGCGGGTTTTTCCTGCCACGCGGATTTGAATACGCGCTGACACTGCTGACGGCGAACATTGCGCTCGCCGTTCTCGGCCCGGGAGCTGCAGCGCTTGATTCAGTCCTGCGAAGGCGTTCTGCGTAAAGTTTGATCAGAACAAAGACGCCCAACACGGCCGATTAACCGAGACGCTTCTCATGAACCAGACACTCCCGTTCTTGCTTCGACATGGGTACGAGGTGTTATTGGTTTGGGTCTTCGCCGAGCAGCTTGGCCTGCCCATTCCGTCGCTTCCCGTTTTGCTGGCCATCGGGGCATTAGCCGGCCGCCGTCAATTTTCGCTTTTCGCTTCGGTAGCTTTGGCGGTCGTCGCCACGCTCGCCGCCGACTTTATTTGGTATGAACTCGGAAGGTATCGCGGCCGTTCCCTCCTACGCCACCTGTGCCGGATCTCGCTCGAGCCGGACTCGTGTGTTCGCGATACCGAGAGCCTGTTCGCGCGTTACAGAGCCGGATCGCTTATCATCGCCAAATTTGTGCCCGGGCTTGGGACGGTGATGCCTCCTCTCGCCGGTGCATTTAGGTTTCGGCGGGGGCGTTTCCTAGTGTGGGATGCCGCGGGGGCCTTCCTTTGGGCGGGCGCGTTCACGGGAACCGGTTATCTCTTCAGTGCGCAGATCGAGCGGGTCGCGATGTATGCCTATCGTTTGGGGGCGTGGTTGGCAGTCGCCTTGCTCCTGGCACTCGCTGCCTACATTTTGAACAGGTACAGGGAGCGACGGCGGTTTCTGCGGAAACTTCGCATCGCCCGCATCACACCGGAGGAGCTGAAGCAGAAGATGGAAGCAGGCGAGGAGATGGTTATTGTTGACCTGCGGAACTCCCTCGAGTGTGAGAATGACCACGTAAGGGTCCCGGGAGCCTTACATATGCGGCCCGACGAGCTTGAGGCTCGGCACCAAGAAATTCCTCGGGATCGCGACGTCGTTCTCTACTGTACCTGACCGAACGAAGCGACGAGCGCCCGGGTGGCGCTTCTATTGAAAAAGCGAGGCATCACACGCGTCCGCCCGCTCGAGGGGGGCTTCGAAGCCTGGCGGGAGCGGGGCTTCCCTTTGCAACCCCACCCGACACCACCAACCGTTGGTGCGACAACTGTGTGCGATGAGGCCGGGTAGGCCCGCTTCAGTGACCCGCTACTCGTTCCATCCCGGATGTTGCTGCCAATCGAGGATGCGGTAATGCAGCTCTTCACGCGGTAACTCCGCGAAGGTCTTCTTTGTGCCCTCCTCCAGATTGCCATCCTGTGATTGGTAGATCCACCCCATCTCTTGCTTCAAGGCGGCTGCCTCGCCACTCAGGTATACCACATACTTTTCGTAATGGTAGGGCGCGGGCCTGTAACCTCCGGAGCCGTAAGCGCGATCAGCCAGAACCACTGTAGTCGGGTCCATTCCCTGGTCCTCTACGAGCTCTTGCGCGGCCTTGACGACAAACCAATTCGCGGTGCGGTGATCCACGTGGCGCTCGTCGGGATGGGGCGCCGCAATGACCGAAGGACGGAACACCGTGATTATTTTCTTTACGGCATCGATGACGTCGTTGCGGGCGTAAGGCAGATTGGGTTGGTAGGCGTTCGCATACGGGGCGTGATCGACGCCGAGGTAGATGTCGAGAAATGGGTTGGCTGTCGACACGTGGTGGAACCAGATTTCGCCAGAGCCGCCGTCCGGCAGACCCAGGAAGATGACATTGTGGGCGTCAACTCCGATGTGTTTGAGCGCCTCGACTGATTCCTCCATCCGCACCATACCGAACTCATGCGCCCGGATAGGGTCACAAGGATGACCGTCAAAGTAGCGTTCACATTCGCCGACATCGCCGCCGGTGAAAAAGACCACCCGCACCGGCCGCCCGGCTTCGACCATGGCCCGCATAAGTCCAGCCCAGGGATGTTCGTCATCCTCGTGCGGGCAAAAGACCAGGAGCGAGGCGGGTAGATTGTTGACGGCCAATTCCGTGATCGTTTCAGACAGTGGTTGCGAATTCTTTTGGCGCAGTGTCAACGTGACGGTGTAGACGCCCGGCACGGCCGAGCGCGGTACGGTCCATATTCGATAGTTGGCAAAGCGGTCTGTCTCTCCTGAACGCGAATGTGAAATCCACTGAATCTTCCCTGCCTTGAACCTCCTTCCGCTGGGGTCCTGGATGGTCGCGCTCAGTTCGAGCTCCCCCCTCTCAGACATGGCTGTATTCTGGGCGGTGACGTTGAGAGTCACGACATCGCCGGGGCGATAAAGCGTGTGCGACCGGTCCACGTGAAGGTGGCGCGAGAGCATTTCTGGTGGATAGAACTCGCGATAGCGAGTGAAATCAATGTCATCGTTGTACGGATGAGTGTAATTTCGGTTGTAAGGCTTTGGGAGGAGCCGGGTCGGCTCCCGCACGATGACCTGGGGCGAAAACTGCATGGCATAGAGCTCGGTGCGATCATGGTTCCACACGGCGAGTGTGTAGCGATCCACTTCGGGAGGAGGTGCCGCAAAATGTCGCGCCGGTCCTCCCGCCCCCATGACGGCTACTTGCGCCCCTTGTAAAAACGCGGCAGTGCCGGCGGGCTCCATGGGTATTCGGATCTCTCCACCGGCAGGAAGGGACTGGCTGTCACGCAGAGTGACGAGACCGAGCGACGGATTGGCAGCCATCTTCCCGGCAGCGTCTTGCCGGCCGGAGAACGTTGAAATCCACGGGTAGTTTTCGTTGGAGAACTCGATACGGAGCCCCGGCAGGTCCTGGTTCGTCAAATTTCGGATCCTGGCTTCGCACTGGATCTGCTCGCCGGGTGAATAAACCGCCTTATTTAACGCGAAGCTGGTAATGGCGATCAGCTTCCGGTAAGCAAAAAAGGATGGGGCCCTGTACGTCGCGACGACCCGGTGTGGAGATTGGCTTTCTACCCGAAGGTTAACGCGGTACAGTCCCGTCGGCGCATCGGGCGGAAGCGGCCAATTTGCCTGATAGTTGATTTCACCCGGCTTACCACCCGGCTGAGCGTCCATCTCGACGCTGGTCACGGAGGTGGTGCCCACGTACTGGATGTCGGCAAACACGGCGTAACGGGCGGCGTCGCTCGTCCCGCGAAGGGTCGCCCGAATCGCCGCCGTTGTCCCCAAGTTGTAACCTGTATCCGCTGGCGCGCCGACGATGGCCAGCGACTGTCCGGTTGCTCTGGTCGATATTGTTAGCAGGAAAACTAGCGCCAGTCCAGTACACGCTTTTATCATCGCTCCCCCATGACTTTAAGAAGACGGAACATTATTTCGCTGCCGGCGCAGAAAGGTCAATCAAGGAGGGCTCGGCTACGATAACCGAGTCCCGGCACTGGGGCGGGTTAGGGTTCGGATACCAGGCAGATCGGCAGAGGTTTCCCCGACGGAGCGACGTGGGAAAGAAAACTCGCGGCTAAACCGTGGCTTCCGACGATTCTACCGTCTTAATCCGACCCCGCTTGGAGGTCACCGGGCGCGGACTTTGCTTCTCTCGCGGCTTCACGATCACATGCTGGCAGTCGAGGCAGATCAAATGTTCCCCGCTCGGCGATCGGCTGCTCCGGGTCGATCCACAAACTGGACAAGCTTGAGCCTTCATAGCCGGCATGAAAGCTAGCACAGGCCGCGATTGGCCAACAAGCATCTACCCCGTAATATTCAGATCCGCCAATACATTGACGGTTATTAATCACGCGGGAGCCATACACCGAAGATGACGGAAGCCACTGCTCAACACCCCTGCGGTCTCAAAAAATCAAAGTCACAACCTTCGTGAGCCTGTAAGATGTGTTCTAAGAACAGCTTGCCATAGCCTCGAGTGTAACAGGGTCGCGGCGGCGCCCAGGCCGCCAGACGACTTCGAATCTCGCTTTCGGGCAGCCGCAATTCCAGCCGGCGACTTGGGACGTCGAGTTCGATCTCGTCGCCATCCTGAACGATGGCTAACGGCCCGCCCACAGCCGCCTCTGGAGACACGTGCAGAACTACGGTTCCGTAAGACGTGCCGCTCATCCGCGCATCGCTGACCCGCACCATGTCCGTCACTCCCGCCCTCAGAAGCTTAATCGGGATCGGTAGGTCACCCCACTCCGGCATCCCCGGCGCTCCGACCGGCCCGCCGTTCTTCAGAACCAGGATCGAATTTTCATCCACCGCCAGGTGAGGGTCGTCCACGCGAGCCAGCAGGTCAGCATAACTTTCGAAGACCACGGCGCGACCCCGGTGCTTCAGCAAATGAGGTGACGCCGCCGACTGCTTGATGACCGCCCCTTGTGGAGCCAGGTTGCCCCTAAGAATTACCGTACCGCCTTCCGGTTTCAGAGGGTCGCTGAGCGGCTTGATGACTTCCCGGTTGTAACAAGGCGCACGGCGGACGTTGTCGCCGAGGGTTCTTCCCGTCACGGTGAGAGCGTCCAGATGGAGTAACGGCGCCAGTTCGTTCACCACCGCCGGGAGGCCGCCGGCGTAATACAGGTCTTCCATCAGAAAACGGCCCGATGGCCGGACGTTAGCGAGAAGCGGCGTGGAGCGGGAAATTTCGTCAAAACGATCGAGGGGCAACGGGATGCCGACGCGCCCCGCAAGGGCCAACAAATGAATGATGGCGTTGGTTGAACCTCCGATCGCCATGTCGACGCGAATGGCATTTTCGAAAGCTTCCCGCGTCAGAATCTTGGCAGGCCGCAACTCTTCGCGCGCCAGCTCCACGGCGCGGCGCCCGCTCTCCTCGGCGATGGCGAACCGGCGCGAATCGACCGCCGGAATGTTGGCGCAGCCGGGCAAGGTCATACCCAAAGCCTCCGCAAGGCTCGTCATCGTCGACGCCGTCCCCATGACCATACAATGGCCGGCGCTGCGGGAAATGCAGCTTTCAAGTTCACACCACTGCTCCTCCGTGAGGCGTCCAGCTCGTTTTTCGTTCCATAGCCGTCGCGTGTCCGTGCCCGAGCCGAGCGCCTCCCCGCGCCACATGCCGCGGAGCATGGGCCCGCCGGGTACCAGCAACGCCGGCACATCGGCGCTGGCCGCCCCCATGAGCGCCGCCGGAGTTGTCTTATCGCATCCGGTGAGGAGCACGACGGCATCGAGCGGATAAGCGCGAAGGCATTCCTCGACATCGATCGCCATCAGGTTGCGATAAAGCATCGTGGTCGGTCTCATGAGCTGCTCGCCAAGCGAAATGACGGGGAATTCGAGCGGGAAACCGCCCGCTGCCCACACGCCGCGTTTCACGGCCTCAGCCACCTGGCGGAGGTGGGCATTGCAGGTGGTCAACTCGCTCCAGGAATTGCAGATCCCGACCACCGGCTTGCCGTCAAAGACACGAGCGGTGAATCCCTCGGCCCGCACATAGGCCCGCCGCGTCAACGCCTCGCGGCTGTTGCCCTCAAACCAATCGCGGCTTCGCAGCCGCCGAGCCGTTCCCGGCTGGAAATTCATGGCGAGCGTCCTCTCGAACGACGAAGATCTGCCTGGCGATTGGGCGCGCAACCCAACTCCAGACGCACCCTGTGTCACGTCATGGGGCTCTCCTGCCCCGGGGTTGAACGCGGCCACCACAGGCGCTCTCGCTCGGTGGCCGTCCGAAAGGCAGGTCCGTTACTTGCCGATTTTGGCGATGGAGATTCTGGTTTTGCCCTGCGCGCGCGAAACCGTGACGCTGCGCATCCCACTCCCGTCCATCCGCATAAACTGCACGCGGCCCTCCTCCGTGGAATAGGAGGGGCTGAACTTCTCCGCGTAGAAGGCCACGACCTTTTCCAGCGCGTCGGCGGTCTCATACTCCAGGCCAGTCACGCCGCCCTTTCCGCCAAAGGAAAGAGTTGCACTCGACCCCTCGACCGGAGTGGCACCGGGATAGAGCGGAATATCGAGGGTAGCGTTCTTCGCCGCCGCATCCGGAGAAGATTGCAAGGTCACGGGGCCCTGGTCGGTCCTGACGGTCAGGCTCGAACCGTCCTTGGATATGGCTACCCTTCGCTCAAAGCTGCGTTTAGCCCGATAAGCGACGTACAGGCACGTACCCATGCTCAGCGCGATCATCCCGATGACGACCGCCAGCACGATCAACAGCACTTTGGCAAATGAACCGCCGCCGGTACGGGCCGGCCCCGCCGCGGACGGCGAGCCTGGAACCGACGGAGCCGGTGATGAAGCAGCCGCCCCGGAACGGCTGGCACCTTCCACCGGAGTTCCACACTTGACGCAGAAGCTCTGCTGGTCGGCAAGCGCCGACCCACACGCCGAACAAAACATGGCCGCCATCCCTCCTTCTTCGGAACAGCCAAGGGGAAGGCGACGGAGCCGCCGACTACCCGCCGCCTGGCCTCAGGCTGAGCTCCCGTGGGTAACCTGAGGGCCGCGCACAGTATAGTCGAACGGAAGCAGCTTGTTAAGTGCTGGTTGAGCTCGCGCGGAATGTGGCCCTCCGCGTCTGACTTTCCGCCCCTGCTTCCTTGCGGCGCAACGGGGCCCCCGCTGAGGAAGGCTTTGGCCAGCCATTGCCGGGATCGACTCCAAGCGGCAACCCTCGCGTCGAGCGGGTTCATCGAGTAGACTCTACTGATGAGCTGGTATATTGAACCCCTGCCGGGTGATGAGACGTAACAGGCCGCGGGCTCCGCCCGAGGCGGGGGGACAGTCGGGCAGCGAGAGGCTGGATTCTTCGAACGCTTGGAGGGGCTGCCAGACCAGCCCCCGAACGAGCCTGCGGCGAGGCGTGAAATTCGACGGAGCGCGACCGGCCCCAGCCTCCGGATTGAACCGGTGCCGGGCCAGCCCCTCACTTTTCGCTGGAGGAGGCAAGCCGAGAACTCTACTCTGGGTCCCCTCTGCGAAATGCCTGGCGAACGAGACGCAAGTAACGGGAAGGCGAATTCAAGAACGGGGTCGCGGTGGACCATGTCCAACGGCGGAAAAAAGGAAAGAGGAAGGCGGCGCTTTTTAAAGGAGGTTGCGCTGGGGGCGGGCGCCATGGCTTTGCCCGCGATGCCGGCCAAGGGCAACAGCGCGGAGTTTTCGCGCGCGCCGAGCGCAGGAGGGACTGTTCCTGAACAGCGGCCGATAACTTATCCGCGGGTATTCACCGGAGCCCAAAGGAAGATGCTTTCCTTCCCGCTGGGCGGAGTAGGGGCAGGGAGTGTCGCGCTCGGTGGGCGCGGCGAGTTACGCGAGTGGTGGATCTTCAACCGGCCTGATAAAGGCAACT
>CADDZC010000061.1 GCA_902812365.1 Acidobacteriota bacterium
TCCCAGCTTTCATCTCCCGCCATGAACCCCCCAAAGCCGCCTCGGCGCCGGAGGCGAGGCGGGAGATGAAAGCTGGGAAGGCGGCGAGCCGGAAGCCGGCCGGCAAACCTCCCGCGCCGGCGAAGGCCAAAATCCAGCCCCAGCGCGCCGCCCCGCCGAAGCCTCGACCAAAGCCGGCCTCCCGATCCTCCCAAGTCAAGAGGAAGTAACCGCCTCGCTCACCCGGGAGAGTCAGGCCGTGGCGGGAGGGCGGATGAAATCCAATAAATACTCGAACGTGACGCCCATGGTGATATAGTTGCTCGGCCATCCAAAGATTCCCAGCCGATTCACAATATTCGTCCGGTCCCAAATGATGATATTGCGCACTTCATATCCCGCCGACTGGAGCGCCCGGATCAGGGCTACATGGATCAAAACTCTCTCGCCTTCCCACCACATATCGGGCACGTTCACCACCGCGTGAGCCCCGGGCCGCAGGAGCGGCAGCATAGACCGGAAGATGCTTTCCATTTCCGCCGCGTAAGCTTCCAAGGGCAGAAGGCCAAGGTCGCGCGGGTCTTGGGAATATTGTTCGACCTTCAGATACTGCCCGTTCTTCCGTTCCCTGCCCCGGCGGCTCTTGTTCTTTCGCCGGCGGTTAAGAAGGTTGGCGTAGGGCGGCGAAGTGAGGATTAAAGACACGGTTTCCGCCTCCAGGTACCGGGATATGTTTCGGGCATCATCGCACACCGCCAGCTGCTGGGATGTGCTGGACGGCGTCAACCGGCTGTGGCTAAGGTCAATGTATCGCTTCTGCAGATCGAATCCCACGGCGTTTCTCTCGGCGTCCTGAGCCGCCACTAGCGTGGTGCCCGAACCGACGAAGGGGTCAAGAACCAGCTCGCCGCGGTGCGTGAATAGTTCGATGCAGCGCCGGGCCAGAGCAATCGGATACGTGGCTGGATGCAGCGCCTTGTCGCGGATGTCCCGTCGCTCGTAGGAGAATTGCCAGACGCCGAGCTGCGCTTTGATCCATTCCTTCGCCGTCAGACAGTTCAGGTGATGGGCGGGGCAGTCGCACGCCTTGCGGTGCGGAAGGCCGAGGCGGCGCGGGCCGGCCGCCGGATCGGGAGCAACAGCGGTCGCCATCCTGCGCGCAGGGTAGCGGAGAGAGACGGGGCGGGTCAAGCTCCGAGGCGTCCGGCCCAGTGGGGGGCGGCGCGGACGGGCCGGCCGGCTGCGGCTTGCGGAGGGCAAGGCGCTCGAAGAGATTTGGCCCGCAGGGGGCCGGAGCCACGCGGATGGAGAAGAGAGAAGGGCGGGAAAAACCCCGCGAGCCGGACGGGGGTGGATCAAAAGCTCGGAAAGCGGGCGGATTAGCCCGGCGCAATCGTCACCCAGTCGGCGCGGACCTTGTCCCACTCCTGAATCAGCAGATGGTGCGCTTCGAACAGCCCGCGGATGCGGGAAGCGCTCCAGCCGACGATATCCTCGAGGATCGGGATGAGGACGCTCAGGGCGTCATCGCTCACAACCGTGCGCTTCGCCACCTGAGCCACTCCCCGGGCCTCGG
This sequence comes from Acidobacteriota bacterium, assembly GCA_902812365.1. Classification (GTDB taxonomy): domain Bacteria; phylum Acidobacteriota; class Terriglobia; order UBA7540; family UBA7540; genus CADDZC01. Next base: position 1,556 of record CADDZC010000061.1, read on the forward strand.
AGACGGCGATCGTGAAGCCGTCGCGGTGGTTCACGTGCAGCATGACGTGAATGTCGGAACTGCCGTCTCCCATGTAAACGATACGATCCGGACCGACCTGGACGAGATTTTGGAGGTCATCCAGCACCGACACCTTCCCGTAGCCGGCATTGACGCGGACAATCGATTCCACCCGGCCCTCCGCGTCGTAAAGGAATTGGGTGCCGTGAATGTGATCCGCCGGGATGATCTCCTCGAGCGCCGAGACGACGACTTCCTGGGGCGCCGCCGAAATGACGTGGAACTCAAAACGATGACCCTCGATACCGCTGGCCAGGAGTTCAAACAGGAGTTTGATATTCTTCTTGACGCGCACCCGTTTTCCCGCTTCGCTCAGGTGCTCTCGCCGCACCCGGGAGCGGAATTCGGGATCGTGCAGCAGCAGGTAGGCCAGTTCGGCGCCTTGCTGCACGAGATTCTGAACCGCCAAGATCACGGTCTTGCGCTCGAACACTCGGACCGGAATTCCCACCAGCTCGCTCAAGACGGCGCCGGAATCGCGAAAGCTGAGCGTCTGGTCGAAGTCGCTGGCCACAAGATAACGTTTGACCGGCTGCGTCATCTCTTCCATAGAGTTTGGCCGCCCGCCGCCCGCCGGCTGCGCCGGCGTCCGGGCGCGCTGGACGGTCTCCCCGGTTGCTTCTCTCTTAGCGTATACGATGTGAGCCGGCGCGGGCGAAATTCTGTTGAAATCCAATTAACAATTTTATGAAACGCATAAATGGCGCCGGCGTGAGAGTTGAGGCAGCGCGGGCGGGAGGGATCGCTTCCGCCTTGCGCGGGAGGCCCTTCAGTCTTATGCTGAGGACATGGTGGAGATCCAGGAATTCGCGCACGGCCTCAGTTCCATACCGGAAGCGGAGTTCACCCACGACCGGGTTCTGGACTACGTGCGCCGGAATCGGGTGGACGTCAAGAGTCTGGCACCCTACCTCTACTTCAGCCCCGAGCATTACACGCGCAACCTGATCCACCGCACGCCGCTATTCGAGCTGATTGCCATCTGCTGGGAACCGGGCCAGCGGAGCGCCATCCACAACCATCGCGGGCAGCGCTGCTGGATGAGCATGGCTTACGGGAAAGTGCAGGTGCACAATTTCCGCCTGGTGCGGCAAGACCCGGCGCGAGGCTACTGCGAGCTGGAGCCGAGCACCCACTTCATCATCGACGCGGATCGCCCGTGCGAGGTGGATCCGGAGGAGCCCATCCACCAGGTGTCGAATCCCGCCTCGTTCGGGTCGCGCGCCGTCACCCTGCACGTCTATTCCTGGCCCTACGATACGTGCGAAATTTACGACCTGAAAGCGCGGCATTACGAGGATGTGAAGCTGGTCAACACCACGGAATTCGGCGTCCTCAAGTCGAATCTCAAGGTTGAGAAAGTCAGCCTGTAGAGACGAGCCGATGCGTTGCGTTCGGGGCCGTTCCGGGGTACATTAGCTCCTCGCCCGCCGCCGAGCGAGCGCCGGCAGGAGGCGAGATCGCGACCGACGAGGACGACGGGGGTGCGGATGCGGAGATTTCTCTGGCTGGCGCTGTTTCTCCTGGCGGCGCTGGCGTGGGCAGGAGCGGCCAATGAGCGGGAAGAGCTCCCCGGCTATTCGGGCGACGGGGCGCGGGCCGAGATCGAGTGGGAGGGCAGGTTCAAGGCCATTCCCGATCCCGCCCGGCTGCGCGCTGACGACCAGCGGCTCTCGGCGCAGCCCCACCATGTGGGCTCGCCTTACGACCAGGAGAACGCCGAGTGGATTCTCTCCCAGTTCCGGGAATGGGGCTGGGACGCCCACATCGAGAATTATTATGTGCTGTTCCCCACTCCGAAGGAGCGGGTGCTGGAGATGGTGGAGCCGGCGAAGTTCATCGCCCGGCTCGAGGAGCCTCCGGTGGCCGTTGATCCCACCTCCGGCCAGCAGTCGGAACAACTTCCCACTTACAACGCTTATTCGATCGACGGCGATGTGACGGCCCCGCTGGTCTACGTGAATTACGGCGTTCCGGCGGATTACGACCAGCTGGAGCGGCTGGGGATCTCCGTGCGCGGCGCCATCGTCATCGCGCGCTACGGGCGGAGCTGGCGCGGAATCAAGCCCAAAGTGGCGGCCGAGCACGGAGCCGTCGGGTGCCTGATCTATTCCGACCCGCGCGACGACGGCTATTTCGAGGGCGACGTCTTCCCCAAGGGGGCGTGGCGTCCGCTTGAAGGCGTGCAGCGCGGCAGCGTCATGGATATGACCCTGTATTCGGGCGATCCGCTCACGCCCGGCGTCGCCGCCACCCGGGACGCCCAGCGCCTGCCGCTCGGCGAAGTGAAGGTGCTGACCCGGATTCCCACCCTGCCCATCTCTTACGGCGACGCCGAGCCGCTGCTGGCGGCTCTGCGGGGTCCGGTCGCCCCGGAATCGTGGCGCGGGGCGCTCGGCATTCCTTACCACATCGGCCCGGGGGCCGCGAAGGTTCATCTGAAGGTAACATTCAACTGGGACCTTAAGCCTCTTTATGACGTCATCGCCCGCCTTCCGGGCTCGACCGACGCGGACCAGTGGATTCTCCGCGGCAACCATCATGATGCCTGGGTGAACGGGGCCGAGGATCCGTCCTCGGGGCAGGCCGCCTTGCTGGAGGAAGCGCGGGCCTTGGGCGAGCTTCGGAAGCAGGGCTGGACGCCCAAGCGCACCATCATCTATTGCGCCTGGGACGGTGAGGAGCCGGGACTGCTGGGCTCGACGGAATGGGCCGAGCAGCACGCCGGCGAGCTCCAGAAGCACGCGGCGGTCTACATCAACTCCGACTCGAACGGCCGCGGGTATCTCGAGTGGGGCGGCTCGCACACGCTCGAAAAATTCATCAACGGCGTGGCCCGCGACGTGACCGACCCGGAAAAGAATCTCTCCGTGTGGGAGCGCCTCCGCCTGCGGGAGATTTCGGAGGCCTCGACCACCGAGCAGCGCAAGGACCTGCGCGGCCGCTCCGAGTTGAAAATCGCCGCGCTTGGTTCCGGCTCGGACTACACGCCCTTTCTGCAGCATTTGGGCATCGCCTCTCTCAACCTGGGTTACGGGGGTGAGGATGGCGGCGGCATTTATCACTCGATTTACGATGACTTTTACTGGTACACCCACTTTTCGGATACCGACTTTGTTTATGGCCGGACTCTCGCCCAGACGGCGGGCACGGCGGTCATGCGCTTGGCGGATGCCGACCTGCTACCCTTCGATTTCACCGCTCTGAGCGAGGCGGTTCGGGGCTACGCCAACGAGCTCGAGAAGCTGGCCGCGAACGAGCGCGAGGAGATCGTCGAGCGCAACCGCGAGATCGAAGAAGGCTTGTTCGGCGCCACGGCCGACCCCCGCCAGCGGCTCGTTCCCCCGCCACCCGAACCTGTTCCGCCCCATCTCAACTTCGCGCCGCTCGAGGACGCCGTGGATGCCCTTTCCCGCAGCGCCCGGGACTACGAGAAGGCGCTCAAGAAGGCGGCCAGGGACAGAGGCGGGGCGGACCCGGCATCGCTCGGCACCGTCAACCGGATGCTCATCGAGAGCGAACAGAAGCTTTTGAGCGCCCAAGGACTTCCGCATCGGCCGTGGTATCGGCATGAGCTCTACGCTCCGGGATCCTACACCGGTTACGGCGTGAAGACGATCCCGGCCGTCCGCGAAGCCATCGAGCAGAAGCAGTGGCAGCAAGCCGACGAACAGATCGCGGTGGTCGCCAAGACTCTGAACCAGGAGGCCGCCTGGATTGATCAGGCGGCGCGAGAGCTCGAACAAGCGATCGGAAGGTGAACCCAGAAGTCCACAGACAGGACTCGAACCAAAAAGGAGATGGTACGATGAAACGAATGTTCAGTGCGCTGGTCTCGGCGGCCCTCGGCGCGGCGCTGGCCGGATGCGCGTTTGCGCAAGGCAACCCGCGGGGAACCGCCGAGCTCGATCTCAACGGAACCCACATCTCGATCAACTACGGGCGACCGTCGCTCCGAGGCCGCACCGTGCAGAGCATGCTGGAGAAGCTGCCGGCGAACGGATTCTGGCGGCTGGGCGCCGATCAGTCCACCACGTTTTCCACCTCCGGCGACCTCCAGTTCGGCGACGTGACCGTGCCCAAGGGCGAGTACAGCCTCTGGGCGCAGAAGCAAGCCGACGGAAGCTGGAAGCTGGTGTTCAACAAGCAACACGGCCAGTGGGGAACTGAGCACGACCCCTTGAAGGATTTCGCCTTCGTGCCGCTGAAAGAGGAGAAGGAACCCCAATCGGCGGAGATGCTGACCATCGAGCTGGAAAACGAGAACGGCGGCGAACTCAGTATTCACTGGGGCGACATGGAGTTGTCCACCCATTTCAAAACCAAGTCGTAGCCGGCCACGCCGCTTCCCGGGCTGGCACCGCGCAACCGGCTCGGGGATCGGCCGCGGGCGGGCGAGCCGGGGTCTCCCCGTCCCCGGCTCGCCCGAGCCCATCGCCCCACCTCCGCGCCCGGGCTGATTCCCTGCCGCCCACGGCTTGATCGGTCCTCCCCATGTTTGATCGCGTCATCCTGGTGGTGCTCGACAGCCTCGGAATCGGTGCCCAGCCCGACGCCGCCGAGTGGGGAGACGCCGGGCGAGACACGCTCGGCCACATCTGTGAGCGCCGCGGCTTGCGCGTGCCGAATCTGGTCCGTTTGGGGCTCGCCAATATTCGCCCGCTTCCCGGCCTGGACCCGGTCGCGACGCCTGACGGCGCTTACGGTAAGGCTACTCTGCTCTCCCCGGGAAAAGACACCACGGCAGGCCATTGGGAGATGGCCGGCATCATCCTCGACCGCCCCTTTCCCACCTACCCGCGCGGCTTCCCGCCCGACGTGATGGAGCCCTTCGAGCGCGCCATCGGACGCCGAGCGCTGGGAAACATCCCGGCCTCTGGCACCGAGATTATCCAGCGGCTGGGCGAAGAGCACCTGCGAACCGGATATCCGATCGTCTACACCTCGGCCGACAGCGTGTTCCAGGTCGCGGCCCACGAACAGGTCATCCCGGTCGAGGAGCTGGACCGCATCTGCCGCATCGCCCGCCAGCTGTTGCAGGGCCAGCACCGCGTCGCCCGCGTCATCGCGCGGCCCTTCACCGGCTCCCCCGGCCAGTTTCGCCGCACCGAGCGCCGCCACGATTACGCCGTCGAGCCGCCCCGCCCGATGCTGCTGGACGTCCTCAGCGCCGCCGGCCTTGAAGTGGTGGGCATCGGCAAAATTCCCGATATTTTTCTGAACCGCGGCATCCGCCGCGCGCTGCCCGGCCGCAACAACCGGGAAGCGCTGGAAAGCACGCTGCGCGCGATCAAGGACGCTTCGCCCGGCCTGATCTTCGCCAACCTGGTCGATTTCGACACCCTTTACGGCCACCGCCTGGACATCGACGGCTATGGAACCGCCCTCGAGCAGGCAGACGCCTTTCTGCCCCAACTGCTCCGCGCTCTTCGCCCCACGGATTTGCTGATTCTCACCGCCGACCACGGCTGTGATCCGCTCGGCCCTTCCACGGACCATTCCCGCGAGTACGTGCCCGTTCTCGCCGCCGGGCCGCAGGTGCGGCCCGCCGCCCATCTAGGCACCCGCGCCACACTCGCCGATATCGGCGCCACCGTGGCCGAGAACTTCGGGCTGAAACTCGGGCGAGGGACGAGCTTTATCGGGGCCTTGACGGGCTAACTCCGGCGCTCATCGCGGCGCGCGGGCTTGCGGGCCGCTTCCTTCCGCCGAGCCCCGGCTCGGCTCACTGGCCGGCTCCGGTGGCTGTCTGAGGGGGCCCGCCCGGGGCGTAATAACCCGGCCGAGTGCGCACGATCAGGCGGGTGCGGCCGTCGGGGGCCACGGCTTCGACTCGCACCGTGCGGAAGGAGCCATCGGCCGCCTTGTTCGTGGGGTAGTAGGCAAGGGTGTACTGATTGCGGATGTCGTGGGCGATCCGGTCGCAGACGGATTCCACCTCGTCCAGCGATTTGGGGAAGTAGGCCTGCCCTCCGGTGGCGCGGGCCAATCCCTCCAGAATCTTGGCAGCGTGGCGGTCGCCGCGGCTGTGAATCTTAAACAAGCCGCTCGAGTTCTCTTCGCCCCCGATCAAGCCGATGCAATAGATCACGGCGTTGGACCTCTGGGCGTAACGCACCAGCTCGTCATAACTGTACCGGCTGGCGTTGTCTTCGCCGTCGGTGATGACGAGCAACACCTTCTTGTCGCGGTTGCCGAGCTTCAAATGGTCGAGCGACGCATAGACGGCGTCGTAGAGCGCCGTGCCGCCCCGCGAGTCGATCTTGCCGAGCGCCGCCTTCAAGTCGTCCATGCTGCTCGCAAAGTCGCCCGGCGTGTCGAGGTAATAGACGTCGTTGAAGTTGACGACGAAGACCTGATCGTCCGGATTCGAGGTCTTCACAAACGCCAGGGCGGCGGCGTTCACCGCGGGGCGCTTTTCGCGCATGCTGCCGCTGTCGTCAATGACGATACCCATGGTGACGGGAATGTCGGCGTGGGAGAAGACGGCCAGCTTCTGCGGCACGCCGTCTTCGTAGACCTTAAAGTTGCTCTTCTCGAGGTCATTCACCATCCGCCCCTTCTTGTCGAGCACTGTGGCGTGCAGCACCACCAGGTTGACGTCGTGCTTGATCTCGTATTCCCCTCCGCTGGCGCGAGGCGCCGGCGTCTGCCGGTTGGCCGGCTGCGGGGCCTGGGACGCCCCGGGCGCGCGAACATCTTGGCCGCCCGCCGCCGCGCTCACAAGCACGGCCGCCAGCAGCGCGGAAAGAACCCGGCCGGAGAAGCGGGTTCCCGCTGGATTGTTACTGAGTCGGGGCATAGTAGCCGGTGCGGGCGTAAACTTGAAGAGGCGGCAGTCCTTTCGGCGGATTCAGCTTCACGCGGATGCGGCGCCAGCGGCCGTCGCGCACTAGGTTGGAAGGTTTATAGCCGATCACGTACTGGTTGCGAAGCTCGATGGAGACTTTTTCGGCGATGTCGGGCAATTCGCTCGGATCCTCCACGCTGAACATGCGCCCGCCCGAAAGAGCCGCCAGCTCCGACAGCAGCCCCGGTCCCGCCGCTTCTTCCGGCGTGCGGTTGCGCGAAGCCAGCGGCTCCAGAATCCCCACGGCGTAAATTTGCACGTCCGATTCCTTCACCGCCCGCTTGATGTCATTTTCCGTATAGCGGCTGTGGTTGTCGCCGCCGTCCGAAATCACCAGCAGCGCTTTGCGGCTGGCGCTAGCCTTCTTCATCTGGCTTAAGCCGAGATAAATCGCATCCAGCAACGCCGTCTTTCCGCCAGACTTCACGAAGAGCAGCCGGTCCTCCAGGTCCTCAAACTTCGACGTGAAGTCCGAAACGAGATTTGGCCTCTCGTTGAAGTTGATGAGCATGAACTCATCCTCAGGATTGGATGTCTTGAAGAACTCAACGGCTGCTTCTTTGGATTTCTCGATTTTGTCCGACATCGAGCCGCTCGAGTCAAAGATCAGCCCGACGGCGATGGGCGCGTCTTCGGTCGAGAAGGAGATGATCTTCTGCGGCACCTTGTCGTCATAGACCTCAAAATTGTCGGCATCCAGCCCGGTGACAATGCGATCGTAAGGGTCGGTCACCGTCACGTTGACGATGACGTTGTCCACGTCCACCTGCAGGGGCGGAACGTGAAGGTTGGGCTGGCGCACCGTGATGCGGGGGCCGCCCGTCCGGCTGGCTTCGGGCTTGGCTCGCGGCGGGTCGAGACGCGCGGCGGCAATTCCTGTAACGGGCGGGCCGGCGGCCGGAGGAGGGTCTTTCTGCGCCGCCGAAGCACGGGCCGTCAGCACAGCTTCGAGCAACGCCAGCCCCGCGATCATCCCTACCAGACGGGATTTCGTGCGCTGCGAACGCCCCATCATGGCGCAGCCCTTCCCGTGACCGAGACCGGCCGCCGCTCGCCCCGGTCACCCGATGACCCGCAGGCTCTTCGAAGATTTATTCTAGCACATCTGGCAAGGGACGTGACCGGCGCCGTCTGCCCGGGGAGCAGAATTGCGCTCATCAGCTCGCAAAAAAATTGTCATGGGCGCGTCAAGAGCTGGTGGCGGGGCCGCCTCCGGCACTCTGCCCGCCGGGTGCAGACGATGGCTCGGGGGTCGGCCGCCGCCGGGGAGTTCGGGGTCGACCCGGCCTGCGTAGTTCTTGACATCGGCCGGTCAACCGTGTATTATTTGATGAATAATGGCTTCTCGCCCCATTTCGAGGGCGGCGGCCGCCCAGCCACCGCTGGCCCGTATTGGCCGCTCGCCCGGGTGGCCAATCGACTTCAGATGTTGTCAGCCGGTCCGCGATCGTCAAGGAGGCAAAACATCTTTTTTTTGGGATCGAAGCCACTATGTTGTTGATAGAAGGTCACCTAGCGGCTTCGCTACAAAAACGAAGCCGCTAAGTTATTGAAAATAAGTAGAGGGGGCTGTTGAAAGCCACTATGTTGTTGAAAATAATTTACTTGGATGAAAAATGGGGGGCGATATGCCACGTAAGTTGTTGAAAATACGTTGGCACTCCCTTATGGAATCCGAGCCAAGCCACTAGGTTGATGAAAACAAATGAGATATCGGATTTATCGGGCGCCTCCGACCATCCTCCGCCCCTCATCGAGCGCCACTTTCCAGCCCGCCCAAGTCGCCTCCCAAACACCGCCAGCGAGTCGCGGCGTCTCGGACGCCCTCCGCTGGAGGCATCCGGCGACGCCGCGAGCCGGCAGGCGGCTAGTGGGGCAGGAATCTGGCGACGTAAGGCGAGTTTCTCTCGAAGCCGGTTCCCGATCGGCGGAAGTGGCCCGAGGGTCCTTCGCCGAGAAACTCCGAAAACCAGGCTTCGTGCTCAACTTCCTCGTGCAGAATGGCGAGAGCAAGGTCGTAAGTTCGATGGTCTTTTCCGGCGGTGTAGTTACAGATTGCGCTGTACCCGCCAATGGCACAGCGCTCGGCCGATACCAGGACCTGCAGCATGGCGTTGATATCGCGCGGATTCGCCGGCAGCCGGGCCGGAGGGCAGGCGGAGATATCGTGGAAGGCATTCATGTTGTCGGGTAGTTTGCCGCCCAGCTCGTAGATGCGGGGCACGAGGGCTTCAAAGTGGTTGCGGTCTTCGATGCGGGCGTCCTCGGTAATTTCCTTCAATCCTTCGCCATCCAACCCGATCAGGTTGGTGCGCAGGATGGTGTAATAGTAAAAGGTGGTGAGTTCGGCGGAGGCGTTGCGGAGCAGCATATCCAGCAGCTTGTCAACGTCGATCCCCGCCTTTTGGACGACTTCACGAGCAACTCGACCCATAGCGTGTTTCCTCCTTTTGTCTCCTCCCTCATTCTTTCAAACCGGAATCAGGGAGCACTCCAGTATGGCGTGACCGCGTCCAGACTTCAAATCGGTGCGCGGCGGCTCGGCCGCCGCCTCGCCATCCGCGCGCGGACGCGGCTGTGTTACTATGGAAGACGATTCGGGAGGATCACTGATTCCGTCGCTGACCGGCAAACTGAGAGTGGTTCCGCTCGGAGGCTTGGGCGAGTTCGGCATGAACATGATGGCCTTCGAGTACGAAGACCATCTCGTGGTGGTGGACTGCGGGCTGATGTTCCCCGACTCGGAGCTGCTCGGGGTCGATATCGTGATTCCCGACATCACCTACCTGCGCCAAAACCAGTCGCGCCTGCGCGCCATTCTGCTGACCCACGGCCACGAAGACCACATTGGGGCGCTGCCCTACGTCCTCGACGAACTCGACGCGCCGGTGTATGGCACCCCGTTTACGCTGGCGCTGGCGCGCGCCAAGCTGGCCGAGCACGGCATGGCGGAAGCGATCGAGCTGCGCGAGATGCAGCCCCGCACCCCGTTCGACGTCGGCCCCTTCCGCATCGAGTTCATCCACTTGACCCACAGCATCATCGATTCCGGAGCCCTGGCCATCACCACTCCGATCGGCACCATTCTCCACACCGGAGATTTCAAGTTCGACCCCACGCCGACCGACCAGCGCGTCAGCGACCTCCACACCTTGGCCGAGTACGGGCGGCGGGGTGTTCTGGCTTTGTTCTCGGATTCCACCAACATCGAGCGTCCCGGCATGACGCCCTCCGAGCGCGGCGTGCGCGAACGGTTTTCCGAAGTCATGGCCGAGGCCAAGGGCCGGGTGCTGATTTCCTGTTTTTCGACGTCGCTCCACCGCATGCAGATCGTGGCGGATCTGGCCGCCGAGCATCACCGCCGGCTCTGCTTCGTCGGCCGCAGCATGCACCAGAATTCCGAGATCGCCCTCGAAATGGGAAAGCTGCGCGTGCCGCCGGGCCTGATCGTGCCGCCCCAGGACCTGAAAAAGCTCCCGCGCGATCAGGTGGTGGCCATGGTGGCGGGCAGTCAAGGCGAGCCGATGTCGGCGCTGGCCCGCGTCGCTGTGGACACGCACCGCTGGGCCACGGTCGAAGCCGGCGACGAAGTCGTGCTCTCGGCGCGGATCATTCCGGGCAACGAGAAGGCCATCTTCCGCATGATGGATCACCTCTACCGCCGCGGAGCGCGCGTCCATTACGATGACGGCAGCCAGCCTCCCGTGCACGTTTCCGGACACGGCTCGGTCGAAGAATTGCGGCTCATGCTCAATCTCGTGCGCCCCCGGTATTTCATTCCCGTGCACGGAGAATATCGCCAGTTGGCGCGCCACCGCGCCATGGCCGAGGAGCTGGCCGCCGTCTCGGGCGAGGTCTTTCTGCTCGAGAGCGGCGACATCCTCGAGCTGGACGCCCTCGGAGCGCGGCGGCACGGCAAGGCGCCCGTCGGCCGCGTCTATATCGACGTCGGAACGCTGGACGAGGTGGGAGACGTCATCCTCAAGGAGCGGCGGCGCATCTCCGAAGACGGCATCGTGATCCCGATCTTGGCGATCAACAAGCACACGGGAGCCATTGAGGCCAGCCCGGAGATTGTTTCGCGGGGCTTCGTGCCTCTGGACGGGGCCGGCGGCCTGGTCGAGTCGGCCCGCGACGTGGTGCTGCGCACCATCCGGCAGTCCAAGATCGAAGAAGTGGGGGACTGGGGCATGATCAAAGATAAGATTCGCACCGCCCTCCGCAAGCATTTTGACCAGGAGACCGGCAAGCGCCCGATGATTCTGCCGGTGATTCTCGAGGTCTGAGGCGGCCGGCCCGGCAGCGGCGCCGTTACCAGGGCACGAGCTGGCTGAGATAGCGCTCGCACTCGCGGATGCGCAGCGCTTTCGCCAGCACGCCCAGGAGCACGAGGCCGGCTAGAGTGACGATGGCCACCAGGAGCAAAGCCCGGCCGGTTGTCCGCCAGGCCAGGCGGCTTTCCAGCCCCTCCGCCAGCCGCCAACAGAGAAAGCCAGCGACGGCCGAGGCTGCCGTGATCTTGACCAGCAGCGCGCTCACCGCCCCCGCTTCCGTGTTGCGCAGCCGCCGGTTGAGCAGAACGTAGAGCACCGCCGTGTAGGCGATGATGCCGAGCGAGCTGGCCAGCGCCAGGCCGAGATGCCGGGCGCGATGAGCGAGCAGCCAGTATACGGGCAGGTTGAGAAACGTGAGGGCGGTGCCGACGGCGGCGGGCGTCAGGGTGTCGCGCGTGGCGTAATAGCCGCGGGCCAGGATCGCCTGGACGCCCCAGGCCGCCATGCCGATCGAAAACATCACCAGCGTGGCGGCCGTCGCTTCCAGATCGGCGCGGTGCAAGCGGGTGTGCGAAAAGACGCAGTAGACCAGCGGCCGACTCTCGGCCATCGTCAGCGCCGAGATGGGGACCAGCATCAGCAGCAGGCCCTTGAGCGTGGAGTTCAGCGTCCGGTTCAGTTCGTCGAATTTCCCTTCCGAATAGAGCTGGGCGAAAAAGGGAAACGAGGCCACCCCGACGGCTTGGCCGACAACGCCCAGCGGAACGCGCATCAGCGTCTTGGCGTAGCTCAGCCAGGTGATGGACGCCGCCGGCAGGTACGACCCGAACCAGCGGATGATCCAGTCGTCGGCGAAGACGAGCGACAAGGCCAGCATGATGGGCACGGCGAGCCGGATAAACAGGCGGAAGCCCGGATGCCGGAGATCGAAGTTGGGTTGAAAGCGCGCTCCGGCGCGCCGCGCGCCATAGACTTGCAGCAGGAAGTTGCCCGTGAGCGCTCCGGCCAGCACGCCCACCGAGAATCCGGTAATGCCGATTCGCGGCGACAGCAGCACGCCGCCCAAGATGATCGCCAGGTTGTAGACGATGGGCGCAAGCGAGGGCACCACGAACTGCGCGCGGGCGTACTGCACGGCGGCGAGGACGCCGCCGAGATAGAAGCAGATTTGGGCGGGCAGCATCAAACGAGTCAGAAAGATCACCCGCGCCTTCTCGGCCGGCGGGAATCCCGGCGTGATCAGCTCGACGAGCCAGGGAGCCAGCAGCTCGGCCCCTCCCACCAGAACCAGCAACAGCAGTCCCATGAACGTCAGAACCGTGGAAAAGACGTGCCAGCCTTCATCTTCGCGGCGCTCGGCGAGATAGCGCGCGAAGACGGGGATGAAGATGATGCTGAGCGAGCCGCCGGCAACGAGGTAGTTGAGAAAATCGGGCAGAGTGAAGGCCGCGTAATAGGCGTCGGTGACGGCGTTCGAGCCGACCTGGCGGGCGACGGTCCACTCCCGCAGGAACCCGAGCAGACGGCTGGCGAGCACGCTCGCCATCACGATGCCGGTGGACTTGGTGAGGCGCCGGATCAGGGTCGGGCTGGAGGGCATGGCGATGGCGCTCGAAGCTCAGGCTTGGGGAAAAGGAAACCGGTAACCGCACCTTCGGCAGCGCGCCATCGGCGGCCGATGCCAGACGGTCCGCTCCAGCCACGTCCGCGGCGAACGATCGTAGGCCCGGCCTCCGCAGCGCGGACAGCCGCTGAAACCGTCCGGATCATACGCGGAAAGGCCGGCCGCGAGGCCGTCCTTGGGCACCAGTCGAAAGCGGCGGCATCGCGCACATTCGCGGAGGTCATAGCCGAGTAAGCGAGCGAGGCGATAACGCGTGCCACGACGCACGGGATCAGTCTTGGTGGCTCCACAACGCCGGCAAGGCGCAGGCATAAGCGTCGAGGATAGTCGCAAGCCGGCGCGGGGCGCAACTCCGCGGTGCGGCCCGGCCGCCCGCCTAACCCTTGACCGTCACCTTGGGGAACCGTTTCGGCACGATCCCCGCTCCTTCCTGGACGGCGATGATTTCGTTGACGGGAACCTTCTCCAGTCGTTCCACGGCCCCGCTCGGCCAGACTATCTCCAGCGATTCGATCGAACGGCGCCGCCCCAGCCCGAAGTGCACGCGCGGGTCGCTCGCCGACATGTACCCCATCCCCCCCTGGCGCTGGCGCACCTGGACAAAACCTTCCGAGCTCAGCTTCAGTACCGCCCCCACGCCGTCGCGGTTGGACTTCGTTCCGATCAGAAAGACTTGCAGCCAGTTGTTGGCGTTGGCGCCGTCATTGCGCAGCAGCTCGGCGGCCTCGCCGCGGTTGTTGACGGCGAGGTCGAGATCGCCGTCGTTGTCGAAGTCGGCCACGGCCAGGCCGCGGCCCGCCCTCGGGGTCAGGAAATCGGGTCCCAACTGTTCGGAAACCTTGTCAAAGCGGCCTCGGCCGAGGTTGCGAAACATCAGCTTGGGCTCCTTGTAGGTGACCTCGCTGTGATAGAGGTTGATATTGTCGAGCATGGCGCCGTTGACCTGGCAAATATCCATCCAGCCGTCGTTGTCGTAGTCCAAAAACTTCATCGTGACGCCGGAGAGGAAAATGGCCTTGTTGCCGATGCCGGAGGCGTAGGTGACGTCGTCAAACGTTCCGTCGTGGTTGTTGTGGTAGAGGCGGTTGAGTTCGAAGTCCAGATGGGTGATATAGACATCCAGCCAGCCGTCGCCGTCGACGTCGGCGGCGTCGATGCCCATGCCGGCTTCGTATTTGCCGTCTTCGCTCGCCGCGATGCCGGAGATGAAGGAGACGTCCTTGAAGGTGCCGTCTTTCTGGTTCAGAAACAGAAAGTTCGGCCACGTATCGTTGGCAATGACGATGTCGGTCCAGCCGTCGTTGTTCAGGTCGGCCAGCACCACGCCCATGCCCTTGGCCTCGGGCACGCCGACGCCGGATCGTTCGCTGACGTCGGTAAACGTGCCGTCGCCGTTGTTGTGGTAGAGCTTGAGCTTTTGGCCCTTGTAATTGTCGGGGTGGCAGTAAGCGCGGTAGCCGGGCCGGTGCTCGCCGCACCAGATATTGTTGCGCGGCGTCCACTCGATGTAGTTGCAGACGAGCAGATCGAGCCGCCCGTCCTTGTCATAATCAAACCATCCGGCGCTCGTGCCCCATCCGCCGGCATTCTCCACCCCCGCCTGGGCGGTCACGTCGGTAAAGGTTCCGTTGCCGTTGTTGTGATAGAGGATGGAGCGGCCGTAGCCGGTCACGTAAAGGTCGGGATAACCGTCGTTGTCGTAATCGCCCACGGCGAGGCCTTGGCCATACAGACCGGCAGCGGCGCAGCCGGCCTGCTCGGTCACGTCGGTGAAGGTGCCGTCGCCGTTATTGCGGAACAGAGTCGAGCGGAGCGGGCGCGGAGGCGTGTAGATGTCGGTGGCGGCAGATTGAACGTAAAACAGGTCCATCAATCCGTTCTGGTCGTAATCGATCCAGCCGCAGCCCGTCCCCATCGTCTCCAAATAATACTTCTGCTCGGTCGCGGTTGCGTCCTGCTGGAACGTGATGCCGGCGGCGCGGGCGATGTTGGTGTAGCGCACCGGCACCGAAACTGGAGCCGCGGCCAGCCCGCGAGGAAGCGCCAGCCATCCTCCGCCCCAGGCGGCGAGGCTGCGCTTCAGGAAACGACGACGCGACGGCATCCACAACCTCCTGCTCAAAGTATAGGGCGCACGATCGCCGGTGTGAAGGAGAAAGGGCGCGGTATTCAACGCGAGGAGACGCGAAGCGTGGCGGCTCCTGGACGGCTGGTCAGGGAGGCGCGCGGAAGCCGTAGCGCTCAAAAACCTCAAGCGCCTCGGGACCGGACAGAAAGCGAACGAAGTCGCCAGCCAGCGAGCCGCGCGGGCTGCTCTGAATCACCGCCGCCGGGTAGACAATCGGCGCATGCGAACCCGGGGGAGCGACGGCCACCTCCCGAACTCGCGTGGACAGCCGCGCTTCGGTCTCGTAGACCAGGCCGGCGTCAGCATTCGCCGTTTCAACATCAATCAGCACGGAGCGGACGTTGGCGGCGAAAACCAGCTTGGGGCGGATTCGATCCCACAGGGCGGCGTGTTCGAGCACCTGTCGGGCGTACAGGCCCGCCGGCACGCTGGTCGGTTCCGCCATGGCGATTCTGTTGACCTCGCGCCGCGCGAGGTCGCCAAAAGTGGAAACGAGGTGTGACGGTGGCGGCACCACCAGGACGATTTCGTTGGTCACTAGGTCGCGCTCCGAGCCGGCCGCGATCATGCCCCGGGCGGCCAAGGCATCCATCTCGCGCCGGCTGGCCGAGATGAACACGTCCACCGGTGCGCCTTGGGCAATCTGCTGCTCGAGCGTGCCGGAGCCGCCGAAATTGAACCGGATCCGAACGCCCGGGTGGCGCTGCCGGTAGAGCTGGGCGATCGCATCGAGCGGTGCTTCCAGGCTGATCGCCGCCGAGACGGTCAGCGTCTGAGTGCGGGCCCGCTTTCGGGACTCGTGACTGGAACAGCCCGCCAGGATCAGCAGGAGCAGCCCGGCCCCGGCGCCGCGAGCGGCCTTCCGAGAGCGATGGTGATAGAACATGGAGATCGCACGAGGCCAGCCCATCACTGCCAAATCAGAGCCAGACCGGCTGTGCCCGGCTGGGGCGAGGCCACCGGGTCGTCTCTTCAGAGATTCCACCCCCCGGCCGGCCCGCCCGAACCAATTCCAGCCCGGCTATGACCTTAGCATGGGATGCCGGCGGCTCCCAAACGTGTGGGATCGGAATGGCGGATTGGGGACGCTCGGCGGGGTGGCATGGCCGGCGTACCGGCTAGCTGCCGGCGACGGTCGGGAGGGCCGTCGCGCCGCTGCCCGGGTTGTGCTAATTTATCAGCAACCGTCCGGGCAGGATCGAGCTCGGGAAAAGAGTGGATGATCATGAAACTGGAAGACGTGGCCAAGCGGGCGAAGGTTTCGATTGCCACCGTGTCGCGAGTGGTGAACAACTCCGGGCCGGTGAAGAGCGCGACGCGAGCCCGGATTCTCAAGGTGATCCAGGAAGTCAAGTATCACCCCAATCTGCATGCTCGGACGCTGGCGGGGGGGCGAAGCCGAACGTTGGGTATGGTCGTCTCGAACCTCGAAAATCCGTTCTTTTTAGACGTTTTTCGGACTCTGGAGTCCCGGGCCCACGCGGCTGGATATGAGGTGGTGGTGGCCAACACGGACTATCGCCCCAAGCAGCTCGTCTCCATGGTCCATCTCATGATGGGCCGGAAGCTTGCCGGGCTGGCCATGATCGTCTCGGAGATGGAGCCCTCGCTGATTGAGGAACTGGCCGACAGCGCCATGCCGGTGGTGTTTTATGACGTTGGGCCGGTGGGCCGGCACAGTTCGAGCATCAAGGTCAATTACCAGCGAGGCATTCAGCGGGTGGTGAAATATCTTTACTCGCTGGGGCATCGGCGCATGGCGTTCGTCGGCCACCACACGAGCCTCGAGCCGCTGCTGGACCGCAAAAAGTCGTTCGTCGAGACCATGAAACGGTATGCGGGTGAAGTGGAGTTTGGCACCGTCGCCGACTGCGACTCGCCAGCGGGAGGGCAACAAGCCACGCATCAGCTTCTGGCGTCCGGTTTCAAGCCGACGGCGGTGATCTGCGTCAATGACTTTATGGCCCTCGGGGTCATCAAGGAGCTTCGCGAACAGGGGCTGCGGGTTCCGCAGGATGTTTCGGTGACCGGCTACGACAACATCAGCTTGGCGGAGTTTGCGTACCCCTCGCTGACCACCCTCAACATTCCCCGCGAGAAGATCGGCCACCTCGCCTTTGAAGCTCTGGTGCCGGATCAGGACGAATCGCGAGAGGCGGGACGCGAGTATCTCATCGACCCCGAGCTGGTCATCCGAGAATCCACCGGACCGGCGCCCCGGAGCTGAGCCGCGCTCGGGATCGGACGCCGTCCCGCACCGGAGCGGCCGCGGGGATCAATGTCCGCCGCCCGCCAACTCGCGGACGATCTCGCCCACAGCAGTCTTGGCGTCGCCGAACAGCATCAAGGTCTTCTCGAGATAATACAGTTCGTTGTCGATCCCGGCGAATCCCGGGCTCAAACTCCGCTTGATGACCATGACCGTGCGCGCCTTATCCACGTCCAGGATGGGCATGCCGTAAATGGGGCTGCCGGCATCTTTGCGGGCGGCAGGATTGGTGACATCGTTGGCTCCGATGACCAGGGCGACGTCGGTCTGTGGAAATTCGGGGTTCACCGACTCCATGTCCAGCAGCTTGTCGTAAGGGATGTCGGCCTCGGCCAGGAGCACGTTCATATGGCCGGGCATACGGCCAGCGACCGGGTGGATTCCAAACTTCACGTCCACCCCCTTGCGGGTCAAAATATCAAATAGCTCCCGCACTTTATGCTGGGCTTGGGCGACCGCCATGCCGTAACCCGGCACAATGACGAGCGTCCGCGCGGCAGTGAGAATAGCCGCCGCCTCTTCCGCCGTGGCGCTCCGCACCGTGCGCTCGGCCGCCGCGCTGCCCGCCGGGGTTTGCATCTGTCCGAAAGCCCCGAACATGACGTTCGTGAACGAGCGATTCATGGCCTTGCACATGATGACCGACAGGATGAAGCCCGACGAGCCGTCGAGAGCGCCGGCCACCACGAGCACTTTGATGTTCAGCACGAAGCCCAGAAGCGCCGCCGAAAAGCCGGCATACGAGTTGAGGAGCGAAATGACCGTGGGCATATCAGCGCCGCCGATCGGCGTCACCAGCAGCACCCCGAAAACCAGCGACACCAGGACCATGGCGGGAAAAAGATGGACGTACTCCGGATGGACGATCAGGAAGACCGCCATCACCACGGCGGCTCCCAGCACCGACAGGCTGACGAAGTTCTGGCCTCGGTAAGTGATCGGGCGCTGCGGCAAAATTTCCTGAAGTTTGCCGGCGGCGATCAGGCTGCCGGTGAATGTCAGCGAGCCAATAATCACCTCCAGCGCGATTTCCGTCATGGCGAACGGGGTGAGGCGGGGGGCGCGCACGTAATACTCGGCGATGCCGATCATGGCCGCCGACAGGGCCCCGAAGGCGTGGCTGAGAGCCGTCCGCTGAGGAACGGCCGTCATGTGGACCATGCCCAGGGGAATCCCCGCGCCGGTGCCGACGACGAGGGCGATAAGGATCCACTTATACTGAATGACTTCAGGATTGTAGAGGGTGGCGATGACCGCCAGCGCCGCCGCCACCTCACCTGACAGCACGCCGCGACGGGCGCTGGTCGGCGAGCTCAGCCATTTGAGGGCCAGAATGAACAGAGCCACCGCGACCAGGTAGGCGAGATCGATAAGCTGCCCGGCAGTGAACGCGGTCATGATTTTTTGGGCCTGCTGGTCTTGAACATCCGGAGCATGCGATCCGTGATCAAAAAGCCCCCCACCATGTTGCTGAACGAGGCGGCCACGGCGATGGCTCCGAGCAGCGTGGAGAGGCGAGTTTCCTGTCGCCCGGCGATGACGATCGCCGCCACCACGACGATCGCATCCAAGGCGTTGGTCAGCGACATAAGCGGCGTGTGCAGCAGAGGCGAGACGCGGCGGATCACCTCAAACCCGATGAATCCCGCCAGGACGAAGACGTACAGGCTTTCGACAAAGCCGGAGGGCATAGCGGTTCTCCTGAGTGTCATTTTGAATTCGGCCGGGTTTGAAGCCCGTCCCGGCGCCGCTCCGTGGCGCTTCTCAGGAGGCGGCGTCTTGTTTCACCAGGCCCGGCAAAGAGAAGAACTCCCGCACCCGCGGATTCACAATCTCTCCCCCCCGGGTCAACAGGGTATCCCGCGCAATGGGGTCATCCCGATCAATCTCGAGCCGGCCGTTCTTGTACAAGTGAAGCAGGAAGCGCGTCAAATTGCGCGCATACATCTCGCTGGCGTGGTAGGGGACGGTGCTGGCCAGATTGATCTGGCCGATGATCGTGACGCCGTGCTCGACGACGGTCTCTTCCGGCCGCGTCAGCTCGCAATTGCCGCCCCGCTCCGCCGCCAAGTCGACGATGACCGAGCCGGGAGCCATCCGCGAAACCATTTCGCCGGTGACCAGCACCGGCGGCTTTTTGCCCGGAACCACCGCCGCCGTGATCACCACGTCGCTCCCCTCGACGACGCGGCCCAGCAGCTCGCGCTGCCGCTGGTAAAACGTCTCATCCTGGGCCCGCGCGTACCCGCCCGCATCCTGGGCGTCCCGGGCTTCAATCGGCAACTCAATGAAGCGCCCCCCTACGCTCTGCACCTGCTCTTTCACCGCCGGGCGCAAATCGTACGCCGAGGCCACCGCTCCCAGGCGCCGCGCGGTGGCAATGGCCTGCAGCCCCGCCACGCCGGCTCCGATCACGAAGACGCGCGCCGGCGTGATCGTTCCCGCCGCCGTCGTCAGCATGGGAAAGAGGCGCGGCAACATCTGCGCGGCGAGCACGACGGCCTTGTATCCGCAGATTGTGCCCATGGATGACAGGGCATCCATCGTCTGGGCGCGGGTGATCCGCGGCATCAGCTCGACGGCAAAGGCCGTCACGCCGGTCGCCGCCACCTCCTGAAGGGTCTGCAGGGCACCGAGCGGCCGCAGAAACCCGATCAGGACCTGACCGGGGCGGAGTAGCGGGAGATCGGCGTGTCCGGTCTTGTCGTTCGAGCCATGGCAGAGGACCTGAAGAATGACGTCGGCGCGTTCGAACACTTCGGCCCGGCTGGCGAGCCGCGCACCCTTGTCGACGTAGCCGGCGTCGGGATAGCCGGCGCTGGTCCCCGCCCCGCTCTCTACCACCACTTGAAAGCCGGCTTGGATGAGCTGGGGAATCACGGCCGGCACCAGCGCCACGCGCCGCTCTCCGGGAAACGTCTCCTTGGGCACGCCCACCGTCATCCGCCGATCTCCGAGTTCGCAGGCCTGAGCGCCGGCCGCCGCGGCCGACGCTCGCATCGGGTAACTTGCCATTTCAATCTATCATGGCGATTCTCTGCAAGAATTTTCTTCCCGCGGGCGAGTCTGACCCGCCGTCACAGATCGCGCGGCGCGCCGACGGGCACCTGGTCGTAGTCCAGGATCGCGCCCGTCACCAGCTCGGCAGCGGCGAAAAACAGCGCGGCGCGGGCGATGTCCTCGGGCGTGAGCAGCCGGCCAAAGGGACGAGTTTTCGCAGCCTCTTCCATCCATCGTTCGCCCCGGCCCTCAACCACCGCCTGCAGGTGGTGTTCGCCTTCGGTGAACACCCAACCCGGATTGATCTGGTTGACCCGAATTCGATATCGCGCCAGATCATTGGCGAGGTTCTTGGTGAAGGTCGTAAGACCGCCTTTCGATGACGAGTAAGCGAGCAGTCGCGGCAAGCCGAAGCTGGCGTTGACCGAGCCAATGTTGATAATGCAGCCGCTCCGGCGCGGCTTCATGTGCCGCACCGCTTCCTGGCAGAGAATGAAGGGG
>CADDZC010000062.1 GCA_902812365.1 Acidobacteriota bacterium
CCCCCCAGCCGCCCCGCCCACCGAAAATCGCGAGGAGCGGCTCGCGCAACGCCTTCAAGCTGCCGAGCCCCTTGCTGCTCCGGCCCCCAGAAGACCAGCAAGGGATCGATGAAGCGGAGCTGAAAGAGCGGGCCGGACACCTCATCTCCAAGTTCGCCGAGTTCGGAGTCACGGGCGCGGTGACGCAGATTCATCCCGGTCCGGTGGTGACCACCTTTGAGTTCAAGCCCGAGGCCGGCATCAAGTACAGCCGCATCACCAGCCTCGTGGACGATCTCTGTTTGGCCCTGCGGGCGGAGTCGATTCTCATCGAGCGGGTAGCGGGAAAGTCGACCGTCGGCATCGAAGTGCCGAACCTGAGGCGCGAGATTATCCACCTGCGGGAGCTGGTCGAGTCGAGCGAATTCGCAGCCTCGGCGTCCAAGCTCACGCTCTCGCTCGGCAAGGACATTACGGGCCGGATCAAGGTCGCCGACCTGACGCAAATGCCCCACCTGCTCATCGCCGGCTCGACCGGGTCGGGCAAGAGTGTGGCGCTCAATTCGATGATCGTGTCGATTCTGTACAAGGCCACCCCCGACGAAGTCAAGTTCATCCTGATTGATCCCAAGCGGCTGGAGCTCAATCTGTACGAGGGCATCCCGCATCTGTTCACGCCCATCGTCACCGAGCCGAAGGTGGCCGCCAACGTCCTGCGCCACGCCACCGAAGAGATGGAGAATCGGCTCAAGAAACTGGCGCAGCACGGCGTGCGCAACATCGAGCAGTACAACCGGCTGTTCGAGCCGGAATCCACCCTCGATCTGTTTGACACGGAAGGCAACGAAGAGCGGCCCCTGCCTTATCTCGTCATCGTGATTGACGAATTGGCTGACCTGATGATGGTGGAGCCGCAAAACGTCGAGGAGTCGATTACCCGGCTGGCGCAGATGGCGCGCGCCGTCGGCATCCATCTGATTCTCGCCACCCAACGCCCCTCCGTGGACGTGATCACCGGACTGATCAAGGCCAACCTGCCGGCGCGAATCTCCTTCCGCGTCGCCTCGAAAGTGGACTCCCGCACCATCCTCGATGCCAACGGCGCCGAAGCTCTGCTTGGCCGCGGCGATATGCTGTTCCTGCCGCCCGCCAGCGCCCGCCTGCTCCGCCTGCACGGCCCCTTGGTCATCGAGAAGGAGATTCATAAGGTTGTGGACTGGTGGAAGTCTCAATCCCGGCCGGAATACAACCAGCAGTTCCTCGAGCCGTTCCGCGATCAAGACCGCGAGGGCGGCGAGGAGGCGGAGGCGGACGACGCCGCCGAGCTCGACGCCGTATACGAAGACGCGGTGCGGCTGGTGGTGGAATCGGGAAAGGCCTCCACGTCCCTCCTGCAGCGGAGATTGCGGCTGGGCTACGGGCGCGCCGCCCGCCTGCTCGATCTGATGGAAAAAGACGGCATCATCAGCGCCCCGGACGGCGCCCGGCCGCGCGAAGTCCTGAAGCGCCCCGACTGGCTGAAGGAAGTGGGCGAACCACTCCGCTGAGGGTGGCGCGCTCGGCGCGGGGCTGTCTCGGTTGGCCGTCGAGGGTTGGCGAGCCTTCGTCCTCCATTCCCGGCCGAGCGTCGCCATCAGAATCCTTGGGCGCGGGACCGCGGTCCTGCCGGCCGAACGTGGCCTCCTCGCCCCCGCGACGTCCTCCCGTCCCTCGCGCCGAGCACCGGAGCCTGGGCCGGCCAAGCCTAGAAGACCTTCCGCGCCTGGAAATTTGACGGGCTGGAGATCACCTTATAAAATGAGTAAAGGGCCACGTTCATGCCTGACCCAGTTCTACCCCTCAACCGGAGCCTCTCGCCGCAGCAACCCCTGCCGCCGTGGGCGCGCAGTCGCCGGATTTTCGGACAGATCGTTTTTGCCGCCCTCCTGCTGCTGGCCGCCGGAGTCGGGGTGCTGGGAGGACTGGTGTTCGTCTATTCCGCCGGCCTGCCCCAGGTCCGGGAACTCGAGGACTACCGGCCCGATGTGATGACCGAGCTTTATGCCGACGACGGCACCCAGATCGGCACCTTTGCGCTCGAGCATCGCGTCATCGTCAGTTACGACGACATCCCACCGGTCCTGCGCGCCGCCATCATTTCGGTGGAGGACCGTCACTTCGAAAGCCACTTCGGCGTAGACATCATCCGCATCGTGCGCGCTGGCATTACCGACCTGTTACAGCGACGCTTGGCACAGGGGGCCAGCACCCTGACGCAGCAACTCAGCCGGCGGCTGTTCCTGACGCCGGAAAAGAGCTTCCGGCGCAAGTTCCAGGAGATGATTCTGGCCGTCCAGATCGAGCGGCACTTTACCAAGCAGCAAATTTTCACGATGTATTGCAACCTCATCCCGCTCGGCAACGGCGCTTACGGCTTTGAAGCGGCCTCGGAATACTATTTCGGCAAGCACCTCAAGGAGCTGACGCTGCCCGAGGCGGCCACGCTGGCGGGACTGCCCCAGAATCCCACCATTTATAATCCCCTTCGCCACCCGGAACGCTGTCTCGAGCGGCGCAACGAGGTGCTCCGCGCCATGCTGGACAACCACAAGATCAGCCGCCGCGAATACGAGGAGGCTCGCCAGGCACCCCTCGGTCTCCACGTTCAGAAGTGGAACAACGAAATGGCCCCGTACTTTGTGGACTACGTGCGCGAGTTTCTTGACCGGAAATACGGCTCGGCGGAAGTCGAGGAGCGAGGGCTCAAGGTCTACACCACCCTTAACCTGCACCTGCAGCAGATTGCCGTCCGCGCCCTGCGGGACGGCCTGCGCGCCGACGATAAGCGGCGGGGCTGGCGCGGCCCGGAACGGAATATCCTCAGAACCCCCCTGACGCTCGCCAACGGCACCCCGGTGACCCTCGACAATTACGCCGATGAAGACTGGAAGAAGCCGCTCGAGCCCGGGGCACTGGTGCACGGTCTGGTGATGCAGGTGAAGCCGGATTACGCCGTGGTGCGCTTCGGCGATTTCGAGGCGCGAGTGGGGCCGGCCGATTTCGCCTGGACCCAGCGCGCCGCGTCCGCCGACGTCTTTCATCCCGGCGATATCGACTTATTCCAGGTCCAGGAGATCAAGGGCCGCTCGCTGCACGTGACGCTCGACCAATATCCGACCGTGCAAGGCGCCATTCTGGCCATCGATAACAAAACCGGCGAGGTGAAGGCGATGGTGGGCGGCTACGACTATGACGTGAGCAAGTACAACCGCGCCGTCCAGGCGGAGCGGCAGGTCGGATCGTCCTTCAAGGTCTACGTCTACTCCCAGGCTTTCCTCGACGGCATGAGTCCCTTTGACACCATCGTGGACAGCCCCGTCAGCTTTCCCACCTCCTCCGGCTGGTGGTCGCCGCACAACTACGACGATAAATACGAAGGCCCGATCACGCTCATTCAGGCTCTGGCCGAATCGCGCAATGTTCCCGCCGTGCGGCTGCTTGCCAAGGTCGGCGTGGACAGCGTCATCCGGCTCTGCCGCAAATTCGGGATTACCTCCCGCCTGGTGCCGAATCTCCCGTTGGCCCTGGGCGCGTCCGACCTGACCCTGCTCGAACACACTTCGGCCTTCACCACCTTTCCGGACGATGGCCTCCACATCGCGCCCCGCGTGGTCACGCGGGTGACCTCCTATGATGGCCGGGTGATCGACGATTTCCCCCCCGAGGTCACCGACGTTCTGCCCGCGCCCGTCGCCCGGCTGATGGTCTCGATGCTGCGCGAGCCCATCGAGTACCCCACCGGCACGGCCGTGCACGCCAAGGCCTTGGCGGCCAAGTACCCGCTGGCGGGCAAGACCGGAACCACCAATGAGTTCACCGATGCCTGGTTTTTGGGATTCTCACCTTCGCTGACTTGCGGCGTCTGGGTGGGCTTTGACGACCACCACTCGCTCCAGGAACCCGCCAGCCCCCTTTCCGCCGTAGCGGAAGGTTTCAAGGAAGAAGGCTCCCACGTGGCCCTGCCCATCTGGATGGACTTTATGAGCGAGGCTCTCAAGGATCGGCCGGTCGAGAACTTTCCGTACTCACCGGTGCTCACCAGCCCCGACCAAGTCAAGCAAATCCTCGCGAGCGCCGGCACTAACCCCAACACCTGGTTCGCCGCCCAGGCGGTCCCCGCCGCCCGTTCAGACTCGACAGCCGGCGCGGCTTCCCACTCCCGATAAGCGGGCTGTGGGCCTCCGGCAAGTGGGCGGAAGGGAGGCGGAGAGGCAAGGCCGGGCCGCGGCCCTGCCCTCTCGGGCAATTTCCCTGTACTTTCGGGCCATTGCGCAACGGCCCTGTCCATCGCAAGCTAAGAACGGCCAACTGCCGTGCGCCCGGCTATCGCCCAGTTCGCACCCTCGGTTTGCTTTACCTGTACAGGTTCGGCTGTCACGAGGCCGGGTGGCTGGCGCTGGACGGCCGCGAAAGTTTTCAAGACTTAGGGGAATCGACGATGAACGGCATTAAAACCAAATCGTTACTGGCGATGGCGGTTGTCCTGGCCAGCTTGACATGGCTGCTCAGCGGCTGCTGGCGCGATCCGCATAAGGCCAAGGCGAATTTCATGCGCAGTGGCGAGGATTTCATGGCCAAGGGCAAGTATCAAGAGGCCAGCATCCAGTTTCGGAATGCCTTGGCGCTCGACCCGCGCGACGGGGAGGCCTACTATCGCCTGGCCCAGGCCGATCTGGCCCAGAGGGATTGGAAGGACGCCTATGCGGCCCTGCAACGCGCGGTGGACGCCGACCCCCAGCGTCCTGACGCTCACCTGGACCTGGCGCGCCTCTATATGGCGGCCAAGGAATATACCAAGGCCGAACAGGAGGTCTCGGCCGTCCTGAAGCGCGATCCCGGGAACGCCGCCGCCTATCAACTCCTGGGAGCCTCCTACATCGCCCGCCAGCAGAAGGATCAGGCGCTCGCGGCTTTTTCGAAGGTGTCCGAGCTTGAACCCAACAACGCCTCCGCCCATGTCGACTTGGCTCTGGTGGAACTGAGCCAAGGTCACTTTGACGAGGCGGAAGCCCAACTGCACCAAGCCATTGCCGTAGATCCCCACTTTGTCCAGGCCTATTCAAACTTGGCCAATTTTTACCGCCTCCGCCGCCAGCCCGCAAAAGCCGAGTTGACGTTCCAACAAGGAGTAGCGCAAAACCCGAAGGATGCCACTCTCTATCTGGGATGGGCGGCCATGCTTTACGGAGAGCAGAAGAAGGACGCGGCCGAAGCCGTGCTCGGCCGGCTGCGGGCCGCCCAGCCCAACTCGGCTGAGATTGCCTTGGCGCTCGGCAGCTTCTATTTTGCCACCCATCAGAATGACCAGGCCGTGGCCGAATACCAGCGCGGATTGAAGCTCGATCCCCGGAACGTCGCGATCCAGCAACAGCTTCTGCAAGTTTATCTGGCAGCCAACCGGGCTCAGGAGGCCGAGTCGCTGGAAGAGGCTATCCTTAAGCGGGACCCCAAGAACGTGGCCGCGCACATCGCCCGCGGACGGATACTACTGGCCCAGGGAAAGGCGGCCGAGGCCATTGCGGAGCTACGGAAGGAACTGAGGGATGCTGCTGACAATCCGGAAGTCCATTATTATCTTGGACTTGCCAACTGGCAAAACGACGATCTGGCCACGGCCAAAAGCGAGCTGGCGGAGGCTGAGCGCCTGGCCCCACGCATGCCTTCGGTGCTGGAAAGCCTGGCCCGGCTCAACCTCCAGACTGGGGCGGCGGACCTGGCCCGGGACAATGCGGAACGGGCGGTGGCCCTCGATACCGCCAACCCCGACGCCCACCTGTTGTTAGGGGAGATCTACCTCCGCGAAAATGCGAACGACAAGGCCCGCCAGCAGTTTCTGGCTGTGGAGCGGCTCAATCCTCAGAACTCCGCCGCCAGCCGCGGTTTGGGAATCGTGGCCGCCCGCCGCAAGGACTACGCTCAGGCGGAGAAACAGTTTGAGGAGGCGCTGCGCCTGAATCCGCGGGATGTTCAGACCTTAGGCACGCTGGCGGATTTCTTGGTGTTCCGCAACCAGCTCCCCAAGGCCGTCGCCCGCGTCAAACAATATCTGGCGGCTTATCCTGACGATGCCCAGGCTCACATCATCAGCGGCTCATTGGCCGCCAGCGGGAAACAGTATGCGGCCGCCGAGGCGGAATTCAATCGCGCCCTTCAAATCAACCCCAACCTGGTCGACGCCTATATAAAGCTGGGGCAGGTCTATCGGGACGAAGGGCAGATTGACGCCGCGATTCAGCGGTATCAGAAAGTCGTGGCCCTGCGGCCCAAATTCGCTCCCGCCATCACCCTGATCGGCAACCTGTACCTCGATAAGGGGGATCTGGCCGCAGCCGAGCAGTATTACCAGCAGGCCTTGGCCATTGATCCCGACTTCGCGATCGCCAACGCGAATCTGGCCTGGGTATATGCCCAAGAGAACTCTAACCTCAACGTGGCGCTAGGGTTAGCGCAGAAGGCAGCCCGCACCCTGCCGGACCTTCCCTCCGTCACCGACACCTTGGCTTGGGTCGAATACAAGAAGGGCAGCTATGCGAGTGCTCTGCCCCTACTCGAGGCCTGCGTTCAAAAATCCCCCAAAGACCCCAGCTTCCGCTATCACCTGGGGATGGCGCTCTTGGCCAGCGGCGATAAAGCCAAGGCGAAGAGCGAGTTACAGGCGGCACTGGAGCTGAGGCTTTCCCCGAATGACGCCGAGCAAGCCCGCGCAGCCCTGGCCAAGCTGAATTAGTCTCAGCGCGGCCCGGTGGGCCGTGCCGGCCGGGGTTAGAGCGGCGGCCTTCGCGGCCGAGGGTGCCCGAATCCGCCCGAAGGGGAAATCCCTATCGGGCAACGCTTGTTCCCCAACGTCCCATTGTCCCCGCCCGCCTTTCTGCGTATGGTGGAATCGCCTTACGTTCGACTAGGCTTCTAGAAGCAAACTAACGGGAAGGAGATCATGCAATGTCGAGAAGTAAAATCACGATTAGTGTCTTAGCGCCGCTGCTGTTGCTTGCCTTCGGCGGGGGCGCTTACGGCACCATCTCTCAGTTCGCGATTTCGTCCAGCGCCCAGCCGGTCGTCTTTCAATGGATCAGCGGCAGCTTGGACGTGGCACTGGGAACTTGCACCAACATGTCCACGTTCACGGGTACCTGCACCTTGACCGGGAACGGCTTGGACGAAACCGGCGGAAGTCCTGTTGCTGGCACTTACAGCATCACGACAACGACCGGCGGAAGCGCTATCTCGCTCGGGAATCCGACGAACGGGGTTTTTCCCATTCACCTGAACGGCGCCACGAGCATCTTTAGCTTTACGGATCCGAATGGCACGTTCACTGCCACCTTGAACTTCACCAACGTCAACGATGGGTCTCCGAACCCACACTTCGACGGCACGTCGAGCTTTGATCCAAACGCTACGTTTGACTTCATCTTGGCGACTCTGACCCCAAGCGGATCAACGGTCGATGCTCTGTGGACGGCTGGGAACGGTTCGGCTTCGGCTCCCATCTCATCGGGCGAGTTCCCGACTCCTGAGCCTGGATCCATGCTGCTGTTTGGCTCGGGACTGCTGGGCCTCGGGACGTTCTTGCGGCGTCGCTTTTCAGCGTAAAGCAGGCCTTTTCGCTGGAAAGAGGAGTAGCAAGATGTTGGGCAACTTTGGCTCGTGTTAATCAACCCCGCCGGTGATCGAGTGAGCGGGGTGGACTGAAGGGGTCCGCGAGGGCATCTCAAGGACCCCATTTCATACGGGAACCCTCGGGCAGCATACCATTCTTAGTCAAAAGAAGGAGGGAAAAAGATGAAGAAACTTTTGTTCAGCTCCCTGGCGGGCGCCGTCTTCGCCGTATTGAGCGGCGTCTCAGCCTGGGCGATGGGTATGAACCCATCGCCGACTCACCCGCCGTGTCCGCAGATTGGCCAGTCTGACGGGTGCGGCACGATCATCACCTTGAATTCCGGCGGTACGGCCACGGTCACCCTTGGCAGTGGCACACCTTATGACGGCGTGGAGGATCAATTGGTCGGCGTCATTAACAACTCCGGCGGTACCGTAGCCGGGATCGTGGTCACCGGAACAGGCATCGGAGGGTTTGACAACGACGGCGCCTGGAGCACGGCCTGCGTCAGTTCTGGGTCGAATACCTACGGCTGCGGGACGCCGACGCAGACTGGCAACGTCCAGCAGTATGCTGGGCCGCTGACGACGTTCCCCAGCTATAGTGCTAACTCTGTGACCGTGCAGTTTAACACGCCGCTGGCGCCCGGCGGGACCTCCTATTTCAGCTTGGAGGAACCGCCGACTGCCGGTGGCTTTACGGTGCAGGTTACGCCCGTACCGGAACCCGCGTCCATGCTGCTGTTTGGCTCGGGACTGCTGGGTCTCGGCGCGTTCTTGCGGCGTCGCTTGTCGTTGTAATTGCACAATCCGGCTAGGCCGGGGTGGGTAAGTTGAAAAGGAACGGCGGAAAACCCACCAACAGCGTCAGGGCGGGGAGCAGGGAGGCCACCGCTTTCCCGCCTCTGACGGCGATCACGGGCGTTCATTCCGAAGGGTTGGATTCAGCCGTCTCCGGCAGGACGCCGATTCTCTCCATGGAGCTCCTTGGTCCCCGGCCTGGGCCACGGTGATGAGACGAGGTCGGCCCTGACAAACAACGTGCCGGGGGACGTAGGGCCGAAAATGCTGATCCTGAGTCGTGCGCGGACGAGGAAACGGCGTTGGATACGACACCACGAAACATCACACGCGAGTGGTGCGCAGAGGCACGGCCGGCCATCACGTTCAGGGGATCGGAGTGGCTCGATCGAATCGTCCGGCGGCTGGGTGACGTACCTGCTCTGGCTCCGCTGATCATTTCCCTCCTGACCATCGCCGTCTACTGGGCTTCGCTCGGCAACGGTTTCGTCCATCTCGACGCGTATCAAGTCACCGCCAATCCTCTGGTAACCCGCAAAGACCTTTGGCCTAATATCTTCAGGGGAGCGATCTGGTCGTTCTTGGGCGGAGCGCCGGGCAACTATTACCGCCCTTTACATTACTTTTCTTATTGGATCATCTACCATACGGCGGGACCCCGACCGGCTGCCTTCCACCTGTTCCAGGTGTTGCTGTACGCGGCGACGGCCGTCGTGGTGTGCCGGGTCGGCCGGGAGTTGATAGGAAGCGAGCTGGGCGGGTTACTGGGGGCCGGGCTGTGGATGCTTCACCCTCAACACGTCGAGCCGGTCGCCTGGATCTCCGCGTTGCCGGAAGTAGGGTGCGGCTTCTTCTATCTGCTCGCTTTCTGGCTGTTTTTGAGGGCGGAGAAGACCGAAAGCCTGACCGGGCACGCTGTGGCCGCTCTCGTCTTCTTTCCGGCGTTGCTCTTCAAAGAGATGGCTTTGAGTTTTCCTCTGGTGATCCTGGCCTACTGGGTCTTCTGGGGAAAGAACGGCGAGCGATGGCTCAGCCGCACCGTCCGATGGATTCCGTACCTCGCGGCCGTCGCGGTCTATTCGGCGATCCGGCTCAGGGTGTTGGGCCATTTCACGGCTACGGGGCCGCTGTGGGGCGCCCCGATCCCAGTGTGGATTACCGGGGTGAAGCTTTTGGCAGAGCATACCCGGCTTTTCTTTTGGCCGACCCATCTCACCAGCTTTCGCGGGGTCGATTTGCGCCGTGGGCTCCGGTGGTGGCCGCTCGTCGTGCTCGCGGGTCTGGCCGCCGGGCTGTGGCTCTACCGGCGCCGGCCGGCCTTGGGTTTTCTCCTCTGCTGGTGGCCCCTGACGCTCTTGCCGTGTCTCGACGTTCGGCAACTCACCTTTCCGCTCGTCGCGGATCGCTTGTCATACCTTCCCTCGGCGGGACTCTGCTGGGCCATCGCTTACGGGTTGCTGGAGTTGCGGTTCCAGAGCCGGGCCGGTTGGCTGCGGGCCGGGTTGGTGGCCGGGCCGGCCTTGGCCATTTCGTGTTTTTGGCTGGTTCAAACGGTTGTGGCGATCCCTCGCTGGCACGATAACCAAACGCTGGTGGATTACTCGTTGCGCCAATCCCCCAACGTGGCGCTCCTGCATGTGCTCAAGGGAGTCGCCTTGGCCGGCCGTGGCGGAGACCTGCAGGCCGCCCGGCTGGAGTACCAGGCAGCGCTCCGACTCAATGCCGCGAGCGAGCGCCCCATGCGGACGGTCGACTATGAATCCTATGTCGCGCTGGGGAGCATGGCCGAGCAGGAAGGCCGGCGGGATGAGGCCAGGAGCGACTTCGAGAAGGCAACCCAAGTCCCCGTTCCTTACAGCGTCGCTTACCGCGATTTGGCTCTGCTCGATGCGGCGGAAGGCGATTACACCCACGCCGCTGAGGCGCTGGCGCGGGCAGTGGCGGTGAACCCGCAAGACCTCGATGCCCGGTTTGACCTGGGGGTGTGCGGGATGAAGCTGCGCCGGTATCTGGAAGCGGCCGAGCAGTTCCGGGCCGTCGTGCAGGCTGACCCGGACTACCCTCGCGCCCTGGAAGCCGAGGCGCAGGCGCTCGAAGCGGCCGGTGACGAAGCCGGGGCCATCAGGGTCAGGAATGGGGCGGCATCCGAACCCAAGTAGGCAAGTCGGGAGGCATTCATGAAAACCGCGCTAGCCAAAACCGTCCTGTCGATTACGGCCGCAACCGTGCTGCTCGGGGCCTGCGCAAAGGACCCGAACCGGGAGAAGGCCCGCCTCCTGGCGGCAGGTCAGGCCTACGCCGAAAAAGGTCAATATCAGGAAGCGGTGATCCAGTTTCGCCGGGCAGTTCAGATTGATCCGAAGTTTGCCCAGGGTCATTACCAGTTGGCCAGAGCCTATTTGGGCTTGCACTACTGGCCCGAGGCTTACAAAGAGTTGACGGCGGCGGTGGAGCTGGACGCCAAAAACTTTAACGCGCAGGTGGATCTCGCCGCCCTGCTGCTTGGGGCCGGGGAGTTCGACGCCGCCCAGGAGACGATCCGGAAGATTCTGGGCGTGGACCCCAACAATGCGGCCGCGCTGGTGCTGCTCGGACAGAAAGACGCCGCCACACACGACTTGCCGGGGGCCATTCAGCAATACCAAAAGGCCATCCAACTGCAACCCGCCAACGTCAACAACTATATCGGATTGGCCGGGCTTTACGTAGCGAGTGGCAATCCGGCGGCGGCCGAGGCGACGTACAAGAAAGGCGTCGCGGCCGACCCCAAGTCGGCCGCGGCGCGGATCGCTCTGGCGAGCTTTTATTTCTGGCAGAAGCGAGTGGCCGAGGGGGAGTCAGAAATCAAATCGGCAATTGATCTCGACCCTCGGGCCGTCTATCCGCGTCTGGCGCTCGGCCAATACTATGTGGCCGCGGGCCGGCTGAGCGAGGCGGAGAAGACCTATAGTGAGCTGAAGGTGATGGCTCCGAGCGAGCCGCTGGCCTACCGGGCTCTGGGGCGGTTCTACGAGGCGACGAATCAGAAAGAGAAAGCCGCCGCCGAGTTTCAGGCGCTGGTGAAGTCCCGGCCCGGCGACCGGACCAACCGGAAGTACCTGGCCCAAGCCCTCATCGAGCTCGACCAAGTGGACGAGGCCGCCCGCCTCACCTCGGAGCTGGTGAAGGCGGCCCCGAACGATCCTGACAGCCAATTGCTGAACGGCAAGGTTTTGCTGGCCCAGGGCAAGGATTCGGAAGCCTCGCAAAGTTTTCTGGCTTCCATCAAAAATGAGCCGAGCCGGGCAGATGCATATTATTTCCTGGGCGTCAGTCAGAACGTCGCCGGCGCTACGGCACAAGCCAAAGAGTCGTGGCAGCGCGCCCTGCAACTGCAGCCCGGCATGGCCCAGGCCCAACTCGCCTTGGCGGGTCTTGAGCTCAAGGCCCGCGACTATGACGAGGCGCTGCGGCGGGCGGACGCGGCCGAGAAGGCCGGCTCCCGGACGGTCCCGGTTGACCTGATACGGGCCGATGCCTGGATGGCCCAGGGCCAATGGCGGCAGGCGGAGGGGGCGCTCGAGGCGGCGCTCCGGCTCGAGCCGACATCGCTACCGGCGCTCACCACGCTGGTGAATCTTTACGGAACCGAGAACAAGGCTTCTCAAGCGCTGGGGAGGATCTCAGCCTTGATTCAGCAATATCCCCAGAACAGCCGATTATATTACCTCGAAGGCTTGGCGTACTCGTATATGAAAGACTTCTCCAAATCCGAGGAGAGCCTGCGCGAGTCGCTCCGGCTCGACCAGCGGAATCTGGATGCGTACACGCTGCTGGCCCAGATCGACATCGTGCACGGAGCCGTGGACAAGGCGGAGCAGGACCTCGGGGCGGCCGTAGCGGCCAATCTCGGCTGGCTGCCCCACTACATGCTCGCCAACGTCAAGGAACGGGAAGGTCATTGGGAAGAGGCCGAGAAGCTGCTGGAAAAGGCCCGCCAACTCAATCCGGCTTCGCCGGACGCGGCCAACGACTTGGCCCGCCTGTATTTGGACCACGGAGGCAACGTCAACGTGGCGCTGTCGCTCGCGCAGACGGCCAAACAATTGGCTCCTGACTCTGTGGAGGTGAGCGACACGCTGGGTTGGGCGTACTACAAAATGGGATCTTATGAGACGGCGGCCAGTCAGCTTCAACAATGTGTCCGGGCCGCGCCCAACGAGGCGGCCTACCGTTACCATCTGGGAATGGTTTACGTGGCGCTCGGCCAGCGCGATTCGGCGAAAGAATTGCTCCAAAAGGCCCTGAGCCTTAGTCCCAACTTTCCTGACGCTCCGAGCGCGCGAGGAACGCTCGACAAAATCTCCAAGGAAGGATTGCTACTGCGGCAGTCGGGACCGCCCGGCGCGTGAGGCGTTGTGAGGTTGCGAGGATGAGGGCCAGCACGTCAAAACCCCTGGAAGCTCTTGATTTTGAAGGCAAACCTTCGGAAGATGGGACCGTGGAAAGCCCGACAGGGGTGGCCGAGCCACGCAGGGCCGGATTAGGCGAGAGACTGCGACAGCCCCTCCCGATGGCGGCTTGGATCCTCGGGGGGCTCGTGCTCGTCCTGTACGGTCCGGTTCTCAAGGCGCTCGTCCTCGACTGGTGGACCGACCCGGACTATGGACACGGCTTCCTGGTGCCGGTCTTCTCGGCCTTCGTGCTTTGGCGACAGAGAGATCGCTGGCGGGCGCTCGCGCTTGAACCTCGCAATGTCGGCCTGCTGGTGATGACGGTTGCGGTGGCCTTGCTGGTGCTCGGCTCGCTCGGGGCGGAGCTATTCACGAGCCGCGTCTCTTTAATCATTTTGCTCGGCGGCATGGTTTTGTTTCTGGCCGGCTGGAAGGCGGTGCGCCTGGCAGCCTTCCCCCTGGGCTTTCTCATCTTTATGATTCCGCTGCCGGCCCTGATCTACAATCAGGTTACTCTTCCCTTGCAGTTCCTCGCCTCGCGCTTTGCCGTCGCCGTCCTGCAATCCCTGCAGGTGCCGGCGCTGCGGGAGGGCAACCTGATCTCCTTGCCGAACTACACACTCGAGGTGGTGGAGGCGTGCAGCGGCATCCGGTCGCTGATGTCGCTACTGGCTCTGGCGGCCGCTTACGGGTATCTGGTCGACCGGCGACGCGCGGTGCGCGCCGGTCTGCTTGTGGCGATGATTCCGGTGGCGATCGTGAGCAACGGAGTCCGCATCGTCGGCACGGGGTTGTTGACCTATCATTTCGGCCCGGCGACGGCGGAGGGATTTTTTCACAGCTTCTCCGGCTGGCTGATTTTCCTTTGCGCTTTGCTGCTGATGCTGGTAACGTACGCCGTGCTGCGGCGACTCGCCAACGCCATCGAGAGGCTCAAACATGGCTAAGGGTCCGCTCGGTTGGCGCGTTGTGGTCACGGCCGGGCTGCTCCTCGCCTCGACCGTGATATTGCACGGCTTGAGTCACGGCGAGCGCGTTCCGTCACATCGTCCGCTGGCTCGGTTCCCGCTCGAGGTGGGGGGTTGGCAGGGACAAGACGAACCATTTCCCGAGCGCATCGTCAAGGCTGTCGGCGTCAGCGACTATCTGAATCGACTTTACGCGGATGACCGGGGAGCCACCGTCGAGCTTTACGTCGGCTACTATGAAAGCCAGCGGACCGGCGATACCATCCACTCGCCCAAGAACTGCTTGCCGGGCGCCGGCTGGGAGCCTGTCGCGGCCTCCCGCAAGGCGCTCGACGTCGGCGCGCCGGGGCGGATTCCGGTGAATGAATATGTCGTGCAGAAGGGCCTCGACCGGCTGCTGGTGATTTACTGGTACGAATCGCAGGGGCGGGTCGTGGCGAGCGAGTACTGGGGAAAGTTCTGGATGGTGGCCGACGCCATCAGCCGCAACCGGACGGACGGTGCCTTGGTGCGCCTGACCACGCCCGTGGGCGCTAACGAGGCGGTGGCCCGGCGGCGGCTCGAGCGGTTCGCGGCGACCATCTATCCGTTGCTGAACCGCTTCCTCCCAGGCTGAGCCGCCGGGCGGCTGTGGAGCGACCGCTCCATGATCGAACCCCCTTCCGCTTAGGCCGGCGATTCCGACTGGGCTTGAACGGCTTCGCCCGCTCATCACCGTGGCTTGGGCAGGCGGGGCCCGTTGACCTGGCCCGCCCGGTTCCCAGCGATGCGCATGAAACTGACGGGGTTCCTGCTGAAAAGCACGGTGGTGGCGGCGCTGGGGGGCCTGCTGTTTGGGTTTGACACGGCGGTGATTGCCGGCACCACCGCGGCTCTGACCCGCCAGTACCGCCTTTCTCCTGCTTCCCTGGGCTTGACCGTTTCCATCGCTCTGTGGGGGACGATCATCGGCGCCATGTTCGCCGGCATCCCGGGCGACCGCTACGGGCGGCGCGACAGCCTGCGCGGGATGGCCGTCCTCTACTTGGTCTCGGCTCTCGGTTCCGCCTTCGCATGGGGCTGGTATCCCCTGGTGGCGGCCCGCTTTATCGGCGGGCTCGGCATCGGGGGTTCTTCGGTGCTCGGTCCGATGTACATCGCGGAGATCGCGCCGGCGAAATGGCGGGGCCGCCTCGTGGGCGTCTTCCAGTTCAACGTCGTGCTCGGGATTCTGCTCGCGTATTTTTCCAATTACCTGATCGGTTTGTTCCACCTCGGCGCCCGGGAATGGCGATGGGAGCTGGGAGTCTCGGGTATTCCCGCGGCGCTGTTTTTGGCGATGCTCTTCGGCATCCCGCGCAGCCCTCGATGGCTGGTAAAAAAAGGACGCGTGGACGAAGCGCGGGAAGTGCTGCGGCTGAGCGGAGAGGAACATTTCGAGGAAGAACTCGCCGAGATCGCAGCCTCTGTCCAGACGGAGAATCGTCAGGAGCGACTTTTTTCGCGCCGCTACCGCCTGCCCATCTTCCTCGCCGTTACCGTGGCCATGTTCAACCAGCTCTCCGGGATCAACGCGATTCTCTATTACCTGAATGACATCTTCGCCCGCGCCGGATTCAGCCGGATTTCGGGAGATTTGCAGGCCGTGGCGGTCGGGGCCACCAACCTCGTCTTCACAGTCATAGCCATGGCCGCCATCGACAGACTGGGCCGCAAAACCCTGCTGCTCATCGGGTCTATCGGAACGGCGGCTTGCCTCGCCGGAGTGGCAGCGATCTTCTTTACCTCCCGCCACCAGCGCGATCTCGTCTGGCTGCTCATCGGCTTCATCGCCTCGTTCGCCTTCTCGCAGGGAGCCGTCATCTGGGTCTATATCAGCGAGGTGTTTCCCAACCCGGTGAGAGCCCAGGGGCAAAGCCTCGGCACCTTTACCCACTGGTTCATGAACGCCCTGATTTCCGGCATCTTCCCGCTGATGGCGGCTTCGTCGGGCGCCTATCCGTTCGTCTTCTTTTCCGCCATGATGGTGCTACAGTTTTTCGTGGTGTTGTTGCTGTTCCCGGAAACCAAAGGGATCAGTCTCGAGGCGATGCAGAAAAAACTCGAGATGGCGTGAGCGCGCGAAGCTATGGTGGTGTTCGGAGCCATCGAGGCCGGTGGGACAAAGTTCGTCTGCGCGGTGGGAACGGGCCCGGCGGATCTGCGGGCGCGAACCGAGTTCCCCACCACGTTGCCCCAGGAAACCATCGCTCGCGCCGTGGGGTGGTTGAAGGAGCAAGGCCAACACGCGCCGCTCGCGGCGGTGGGGATTGGCTCCTTCGGCCCCATCGACGTCAACACCGCTTCTCCGTGGTACGGCTTCATCACCACCACCCCCAAGGCGGGCTGGCGGAACACCGACTTGGTGGGGCCGATCCGCCGGGCTCTCGGCGTCCGGGTGGCCTTCGATACCGACGTCAATGCGGCGGCCCTGGGAGAACAAACTTGGGGCGCGGCGAAAGGGCTCTCCACCTTCGTCTACATCACGGTCGGTACCGGAATCGGCGGCGGCGGCCTGGTGGAAGGTCGCCTGATGCACGGGGCTCTCCACCCGGAGATGGGCCACATGCGCATCGCCCATGACTGGCGCGCCGACCCCTTTCCGGGCCTGTGTCCCTTTCACGGCGATTGCTGGGAAGGCTTGGCCTCGGGTCCGGCCATCGCCGCCCGCTGGGGCCGCCAGCCTGAGGAGCTGCCACCCGATCATCCGGCGTGGCCGCTCGAAGCTCGCTACCTGGCCCTGGGCGTGGCCAACCTGGTCTGCGCGCTCTCGCCCCAGCGGATTATCCTGGGCGGCGGCGTCATGCGGCAGGCTGGGTTGTTGCCCTTAATCCGTCAAATGACTCTGGAACTGCTGAATGGGTATATCCAGGTCGAGGCCATCGTGCAACACATCGACCAGTACATCGTGCCGCCGCGGCTCGGGGATAACGCCGGGGTACTCGGAGCGATGGCGCTGGCTATCGGCGCCCACCGTCGAGCGGCGGCGCCGGGCGGCCGTCTGGGTGATTTGCTATGATGGGGGCGAGACGGCGGCCGGGAAGCGGCGGTCTCGCTCGGCCGTCATCAGCGTTTGGAGGCCTCTGATGCCCTTTCCCCTCCATCGACCGCGCCGCCTGCGACGTACCGAAGCGTTGCGGAGCCTGGTGCGTGAAACCCGCCTGAGCGCTCGGTCACTGGTTTATCCGTTGTTTGTCTGCCCGGGAACGAACGTGCGGGATGAGATCCGCTCGATGCCGGGAAACTTCCGCTGGTCGGTGGATCGGCTGGTCGAGGAGTGCCGGTCGGCGTTCGACTTGGGAATTCCCGCCGTGATCCTCTTCGGCATTCCGGAGCGGAAGGACGAGGTGGGTTCCGAGGCTTACGCGCCCGACGGCATCGTGCAGCGCGCCGTGCGCGCCGTCAAGAAGGCGGTGCCCGACTTGATCGTGATCTGCGATGTGTGTCTGGACGAATATACGAGTCACGGACACTGCGGGGTTGTCAAAAACGGTGAGATCGACAACGACTCAACGCTGGAGTTACTGGCTCGCGCGGCGCTCTCTCAAGTCCAGGCGGGTGCCGACATCGTGGCTCCCTCCGACATGATGGACGGCCGCGTGCGGCGGATTCGCGGCGAGCTGGATGCGGCGGGCTTTACCCAAACTCCCATTCTCGCTTACTCGGCCAAGTACGCCTCGGCGTTCTATGGACCGTTTCGTGAAGCGGCCAACTCCGCCCCCCAGTTCGGTGATCGAAAGTCATACCAGATGGACCCTGCCAACCAGCGCGAAGCCTTGCGTGAAATCGCGCTCGATGTCGAGGAGGGGGCCGACATCATCATGGTGAAGCCGGCCATGCCGTATCTTGACGTCGTCACGCTGGCGCGCCAGCACTTTGACGTGCCCATCGCCGCCTACCAGGTCAGCGGCGAGTTCTCGCTCATTGCCGCCGCCGCCGAGAAGGGTTGGATTGACCGCGAGCGGATCATGATGGAATCGCTCACCTCCATTCACCGCGCCGGCGCCGACATCATCCTGACCTATTTCGCCAAGGAGGCGGCGACCCGGCTTCGTTGTTAGAGATCCTTGCCCATCCCGGCGGCGGTCTCATTGTCGGGCCGGGCTTCGCCATGTTAGCCTAAATCGGCAACTTAGGAGGTTGTTCGAGGCGCCAGATATGGTGACACACCCGGAAACTCGGACGCGCGCTGTCTTGATCCTGGCTCTGGCGCTCCTCGTCCCGCGCAGGACGGGCTGCTCGCCCACGTCCGCCGTGGAGGGCCGCCCGGCCGCCCAGGGACTTGAAATCCAGGCGCCGGCGTTTCGCGCCGGTGGCGAAATTCCGACTAAGTTCACCTGCCAAGGTGACGATATCTCGCCCGCGCTCACCTGGACCGAGCCGCCTGCCGGCACCCGCAGCTTCGTTCTGATCATGGATGATCCCGATGCCCCGGCGGGAACTTGGGTGCACTGGGTGGTGTACGACTTGCCGGCCAACCAGCGCGGCTTGCACGAGGCCGTCCCCAAAGATGACCATCTGCGGGAAGGCGGAACGCAGGGACGAAACGACTTCGAGAAGATTGGTTACGGCGGTCCCTGTCCTCCCCCGGGCAAGCCCCATCGCTACTTTTTCAAGCTCTACGCGCTGGATGCTTGGCTGCGACTGCCGCCCGGCGCCACGAAGCGGGAGGTCGAACGGGCGATGGAGGGCCACATCCTGGCCCGCGGCCAGCTGATCGGCCGCTACCGCCGTTAGGTCGGTGTGGGCTTAGGCAGGCCTAATCACAGCAAGGACGAGTCCACCCTTTGGCGCCTCGGTTATCGGCGCGGAGAGTGTAAGCCTGAGTCGTGATCTCCCGCCCGGCCAAAGCATCCTGAATCCCTCGGGCCACTCCCTCGGCGTTACCGTTAACCAAGGCCAGCACGGACGGGCCGGCGCCGCTCAAGCACGTGCCGAGCAGGTTGGGGTGACTGAAGCTGAGCGCTTCGGCCAAACCCGGCACGAGATGGGCACGATACGGCTGGTGCATCCGATCGTCGAAAAACCACGGGCGGAAGCTGGCCTTTCCGGAAAAAAACTGCGCCACCACCATCGCCGCCCGCTGCAGATTGTGAACCGCGTCGGCGCTGGAGTACTCCGCGGGCAGGACGGCTCGCGCCTTTTCGGTCGGTAAGGCATAATCGGGCACGACCACCACAAACTGTAAAGTGTCGGACACGGGACAGGAGTAGGCGATGATATCGTCGCCGTGCCGCGCACTGATTGTGAACCCGCCTTCCCACGCGGCGGCGACGTTATCCGGATGGCCTTCGCGGCGCGCGGCGAGCCTCAGCAGCTCCTCGTCGGGCAGAGGCCGATCGGCCAGCCACCCGCAGACGGCGAGAGATCCGACAATGGCCGCCGCACTCGACCCGAGACCGACCCCCACCGGGATCTGGTTGTCGATCTCCAGGTCAAAACCCCGCGGCGTGTTCCAGCCGCGCAGGGTTTCCGAGATGGTACGGGCGATCAGATTCGTCTCGTCGGTGGGAATTCGATCGGGATTCAAGCCGCGATAACCCACCGTGACTAGGGCGTCGGCCCGGGGAGTGACATGGAGATCCAGGTACAAGGCGAGAGCCAAGCCGGCGCAGTCAAACAGACAGCCGAGATTGGCGCTGGTGGCCGGAACGCGGACAGAAATTCGCTGGGACATGTGGGCCGCGATAGGCGAAGAAGTGCGGTCGGGGCCTTTACCCGTCAGCAGCTCAGATTCCGCGGCGGTGAGGGCGCCGGCCTCGCGGCTGTCAAGCGCCAGCCGTCGCCCCCACCGGCAGATAGCGCTCCTCAAACTCCGCCAACTTGGGTTGCACAGGAACAGCTTCTTCGAAGCATCCGCTAACCGCTGCGATCGTCTTAAGGCCATTGCCCGTGATGACCAGCACGATCGACTGGTTCGGGTTGATCTTCCCGGCGCGAAGCAGCTTGCGGGCCACGGCCACGGTCACCCCTCCCGCCGTTTCGGTGAAGATGCCTTCGGTCTCAGCGAGGAGTCGGATGCCTTCCACAATCTCTCCGTCAGTGGCGTCCTCGCCGGCGCCGCCGCTCCCCAGAATCGTCTTCACGGCGTGATACCCGTCGGCGGGATTGCCGATGGCCAGCGACCGGGCAATCGTATTGGGCTTTTGCGGGTCGATCTCCGTTGTGCCGCGCTTGGCCGCGGTCGTGATCGGCGAGCATCCGGTCGCCTGCGCCCCGAAGAATTTCGTCGCCACCGGCTCAACCCAGCCGAGGGTTCGCAACTCCTCAAAAGCTTTAGCCACCTTGGTAATCAAGGAACCACCAGCCATCGGGATCACAATGTTTTGCGGGAG
Source organism: Acidobacteriota bacterium (assembly GCA_902812365.1). Taxonomy (GTDB): domain Bacteria; phylum Acidobacteriota; class Terriglobia; order UBA7540; family UBA7540; genus CADDZC01. Next base: position 20,173 of record CADDZC010000062.1, read on the forward strand.
TCGCCAGCCGAGCTGTTCAGCTACTTCATAGCCTACCGTTTTCGAGCCTTCGGAGTAGTAGGAACGCAAATTGACGTTGACCATACCCCACGCATACTTCTGCGCGACCTCCGCGCACAGGCGGTTCACCTGGTCGTAATTGCCGTTGACCCGCACCAGGGTGGCGCCGAAAATTTCCGTCCCCACGAGCTTTTCGTTCTCCAGGTCCGCCGGCACGAAAATGTAGGCCGCAAAACCTCCCGCCGCCGCTTGTGCGGCCACGGCGTTGGCGAGGTTGCCGGTGGATGAGCATCCTACCGTTTCGAATCCAAACTCGCGGGCCTTGCTGAGGGCCACGGCAACGACACGATCCTTGAAGGAGAGAGTAGGATGGTTGACGGCATCGTTTTTCACGTAAAGTTCGCCACGGACCCCCAAAGCCTTGGCGAGGCGTGGCGCCGGGAGCAAGGGCGTGAATCCGGTCGCCTTACCTACCCAGGGTTCTTCATCCAGCGGCAGCAACTCCTTGTAACGCCACATCGTGGCGGGCCGGGAAGCGATGTCCTGCCGTCGCAAGTCGGCCCACAACCGACCATAGTCGTATACGGCCTCGAGCGGTGCCCAACATTCCTCGCACGCCGCGAGTGGCGCCGGCTCATAGGCCCGTCTACACTCACGACATTCCAGACGTAATAGATAACTCACGGTATCTCCTTCATGGCGGCCCTAGCTCGTCTCCGGGACCTCATCAGGTCACGCTTTCCGGACCGCCGTTACGTCCTGTAACTACTTTAGTGTCTGCAACCTATCGACTTCGCCCGAATCGCGCGGCGTCCCCGGTGCCGGAGAACAGGGCCATCCCCCATTGGCAACCCCGGCTAAAATCATCCACAAAGCAAAAAAGCCTCGCCCGACATTGTCGGGGAGGCTTTTAAGAAGACCTTCTGGCCCCTCTCATCTTCCCCTTTTGTCGGGTGGGAATTGGCACCTGGCGTCTCGTTGGTCTGAAACCGGTTGCCGTGGCGTCGTCGGGCCCGTCCCTCGGCCACTCTGGATGAGATTCAGGGTTCCTGAATCACTATTCAATTGTAAAGCTGCAGTCTAATCGTTGATCTACCGATTGTCAACAGTTTTTTCCAAAGTTTTTTCCGCGATGTCAGGCGGACTGTTTCTTCTCCCCTTACAGCAATCTGATC
>CADDZC010000063.1 GCA_902812365.1 Acidobacteriota bacterium
AGCCTCCTTTTTGGGTTTGGCCGGCCGCCGGCGATTCGCAATCCGCTCGGCGGCGGGAGCGGACGCCCCGTTCTCGACCGTGCCGCTCGGTGGCGCGCCCGGCGCCTTGATGCCGCCGCTGGCCGGTGCGGTTGTACTTCCCGGCGTGACCGGAGGCTCCGCCGATGGCGTTCCGCCCGACGTCGCGGCCGCTTCGGCCGAGCTCGGGGGCGGCGTCACCACGGCCGATTTCCCCGAGAGGTTTCGAGTCCGCGCCCGCTTGACGTACCACGCCGCGCCGCCCCCCACCGCAACCACCAAAACCGCCGCCGCTAGCCAGCGCCTCCATGCGCCGCCAGCTTCCGGCGAGGGCACGGCCCCGGCTTCTTCCGGTGACACCGCAACCGCTCCGGCTTCCCGGCGCGCCCGGCGCTCCGCTTCCGCCTGCTCTTCGGCCCGCCGCGCCGCCGCTTCCGCCTCCTCCCGCCGCCGGCGCTCTTCCCGCTTCTCCCGCTCCTCCTGCTCCGCCTTCTCGCGCGCCCGGCGCTCCGCTTCCGCCTGCTCTTCGGCCCGCCGCTGTTGCTCGGTCTTCACCGGCAGTGGCGAACCGCCCACCTCTCGCACCTCCGTCGCCGAGTCCTCCGCCACCTTCTGCACTTGGAGAGCCTGCTGGACGCCCTGCAGTACGGCCGTGGCCTCAAGCGATTCTGCCGCCGTCGGCCGCGCACACTCCTGTTCGGCGCGTTCCAGTTCCTCCTGAAGCACCTTGGCGTTCGAGGGGCGCAGGTCCGGGTTCTTTTCGAGACAGCTCATCACGATCCGAGCGATCGGCTCCGGGATGTCGAGGTCGGGCCGGGCTTCGCGAATCGGCTTGGGAGGAGTCGTGATGTGGGCGATCAGCATGGCGAGCGACGTATCCGCTTTGAAGGGCAATTCGCCCGTCAGCATCTGGTACATGACGATGCCGAGCGAATAGATGTCCGAACGCCCGTCCAGTTCGTCGCCGTGCTTTCCCTGAGCCTGCTCCGGCGACATATATTGCGCCGTGCCGATCACCGTGCCGGTGCCCGTCAGCGTCAGGCCGGCCACTCCCTCGGCGCGCGCTTCCTTCAGCTTGGCGATGCCGAAATCGAGCACTTTGGCCTGTTCGCCGTCCGGAGTCTGAACCAGCACGATGTTGGCGGGCTTGATGTCGCGGTGAATCATGCCCAGGCGGTGCGCGGCCTCGAGCGCCGACGCCACCTGCCGCGCCACCATGCACACGCGGCGCGGCGGAAGGTGCCCGCATTGCTGGATCAGTTGTTTGAGGTTCTGCCCCTCGATATATTCCATGACGATGAAGGGGCGGCCGTCTTCCGCCTCGTCAATGTCATCGACCCGCACGGCGTTCGGGTGTTGAAGCTTGCGCGTAATGACCGCCTCATGCTTGAAGCGCCGGACAAAAAGATCGTCCTTGGCAAACTCCAAGTTGATCACCTTGAGGGCGCGGAGCTCTTCGAAGGCCGTGTGCGAGGCCTTGTAGACGGCTCCCATGCCGCCCTGGCCGACCTTCGCCAGGATGCGATACTTGCCGCGCACCACGCTGCCTTCCGACCATAAGCCGGCCTCGACCAGCGAAGTTCCGTCGCGCGCACAGAAGGCGACCTCGTCCGAATATTTGCTATGGCACGTGGGGCAGCTCTTCATGCGTTTCGCGTCAGTATACCATTCATTGGGTCAAGCGGGCACGGGCGCTTTGGCGGCCGCGACGGCGGCCCGGGGGGCGATGCTGGTCGGGGTGGAGGGGAGCGGGCGCGAGGGCTACGGGGAAGGTCTTTCGGGATTAGGGGAGAGGGGCGGGCTCCGGGTCTTGACAGACATCGAATATCCATGTACTATGTAATAATTAGCGCTGGCAGCGTCTTCGATCGTGCGCTGCTCAGGCTTTCCCTCAAAGCCCCGGGCAGCGCCCGCGAGAACGCGCGGCGGCCGGCAGGCGTCGGGAAGAAGAAATGTGGGTGGGGCAAAACATCTTTTTTTGAGGAACGAAGCCACTAAATTATTGATAATAAGCAACCTAGCGGCTTCGCTACAAAAACGAAGCCGCTAAGTTATTGAAAATACGTAGAGGGTTCGCCTGAAAGCCGCTAGGTTGATGAAAAACAAAGAGTTAGTTCAAAAAAGCGAAGGCCGGGTAGGTCGTAAGTTATTGAAAATACGTTAAGAGCGAAAACTGGCCGTTGCAGAAAGCTACTAAGTTATTGAAAACACAGGAGCTCGCCAGTTCCGGGGAGCTTCCGGCGGGATTCTCAGCCGGCCCCCCCGCCGCCCCAAGACACGGAGCGCGGACGGCATCCAACCGTAGGCCTATCGATAGCCTATGGCGAAGACACGCGGCGAGGACCAAGCCCTGCGGCGCCGCAGGCCGCCGCTCGGCCTTGACGCTGGCCAGGGGGATTCCTAGAATAGAGGTTTGAATCCCGCGGCCACAGAACTGAGAGGGTTATGCTCGATGGTCCGATTCCCGAAGGACTAACGTTCGACGACGTGTTATTGGTGCCGGCCAAGTCCGCCGTGCTGCCGGCTCACGTGAACACTCAGACGCTTTTCACCCGCCATCTTGGCTTAAACATTCCCCTGGCCAGCGCGCCCATGGATACCGTCACCGAGTCGCGGCTGGCCATCGCGCTCGCCCAGCAAGGCGGCATCGGCATCATCCATCGCGCCATGTCGATCGAGCGCCAGGCGGCAGAAATCGACAAAGTGAAACGCTCTGAGAGCGGCATGATCGTGGACCCGGTCACGGTGGGCCCGACCAGCAAGATTTACGAGGCGCAGGAGATTATGCGCCGCTACAAAATCTCGGGCGTCCCGGTGACTGAGAATGGAAAACTGGTCGGCATCCTCACCAACCGCGATCTGCGCTTTGAGACGCGTCAGGACCTGCCCGTGGCCCAGGTCATGACCAAGGACAACCTGATCACCGTTCCGGTGGGGACGACGCTGGAGGACGCGGAGAAGATTCTCCACCGGCACCGCGTGGAGAAGCTGCCGATCGTCGATGAGGCGTTCAACCTACGGGGACTCATCACCGTCAAGGACATCCAGAAGAAGATCAACTACCCCCACGCCGCCAAGGACGCGCACGGCCGGCTGCGGGTGGGGGCGGCGCTCGGCGCCACCGGGGATTTTCTGGAGCGCGCCCAGGAACTGGTGAAGGCAAAGGTGGACGTGCTGGTGGTGGACACGGCGCACGGGCACTCGACGCGGGTCATCGAGGCCGTCAAGACGTTGAAGCGGAAGCTGGCCGGCGTGGAGTTGGTGGCGGGCAACGTGGCGACGTACGCCGGAGCGGCGGAACTGGTGGCGCTGGGAGTGGACGGCATCAAGGTGGGCATTGGGCCGGGATCAATTTGCACCACGCGCGTGGTGACTGGATTCGGGATCCCGCAGATTACGGCGGTAGCCGAATGCGCCCGCGCCGCCCGCCCCGCGGGCGTGCCCCTGATCGCCGACGGCGGCATCAAATTTTCCGGCGACATCACCAAGGCCATCGCCGCCGGCGCCAGCGCGGTCATGATCGGCAGCCTGCTGGCGGGCACCGAAGAGAGTCCGGGCGAGACAATTCTGTACCAGGGACGGAGCTTCAAGTCCTATCGCGGCATGGGCTCGATCGGGGCCATGGCGGCCGGTTCCGGCGAGCGTTACGGACAGGAAGGCGAGGTTTCGAAACTGGTGGCGGAGGGCATTGAGGGCCGGGTGCCGTACAAGGGTCCGCTGGCCGACATGGTGGCGCAGCTCATAGGGGGCTTGCGGTCAGGAATGGGCTACGGGGGCTGCGCGACGATCCCGGAGTTGCAGTCCAACGCCCGCTTCGTACGGATCACCGCGGCGGGCCTGCGGGAAAGCCATGTGCACGATGTAATTATTACTAAGGAAGCGCCTAATTATCGACTTGAATAATCACTCGCCATTGCCGGCGGCCGCCCTCGAGCGCCGCCCCTGGGGACGCTGGCTGATCACGGCGGCGTGGGCGGCGCTGATCTTCTTCCTGTCCACCGCCGGCTTCGGCAGCTCATTCACCGAGCAGCTCCTCCGGCTGATGCTGGCCACCGCGCACATCCAGCTTTCGCCGGCGGGCTTCGCCATCCTCCACTTTCTCGTCCGCAAGTCGGCGCATCTGACCGAGTACGGCATCTTCAGCCTGCTCATTTACGCCAGTCTCATGGGAACCGACGACTACACCTGGCACGCCCGGACCGCATCCTGGAGCGTCGCCATCGCCGGCCTCTATTCGCTCACCGACGAATTTCACCAGCGGTTTGTGCCGGGGCGAACGCCGGCGCTGCACGACTGCGCGATTGACACGGCGGGAGCGCTGGTGGGAATAGCCGGCGTTTACGGATGGGCCCGGCTGCGGCGGGCTCGAAGCCGCTCACCGGCGATCAGCTAAGCTGCGGAGCCAAGGCGGGCCGGGCCGCGCTGAGGGTCGGCGTCTTGGCATGGCGCGGGGCGTGCGAATTGGGCGGGGTTCAAAACCGGACGGCGAGATGACCCGCGTAATCTGCAGCCGCCACTTACTGGGCCTTCTCTTCTTTGTCTTCCGGGGGGCCGGCTTTCCGCTCCGCCGCCTCAGCTTCTTGCGCGGCCTTACGGCGCATCTCGGCGCGCCGGACCCGTTCTTCAGCGCGCTTTTGCAGGACCTCGGTGCCGATCAACTCGAGCACCGCCGTATCCGCGCCGTCGCCGCGGCGCCAGCCCGTCCGCACCAGGCGGGTATAGCCTCCGGGGCGGGTGGCGAAGCGCGGCGCCACGTCGTCAAAGAGCTTCTTGACCGCCGCGGCCGAGAGGCAATAACGGGCGGCGAGACGCCGCGAATGCAGATCGCCGCGCTTGCCCAGCGTGATCATTTCCTCCGCCACGCCCTTGGCGGCCTTGGCCTTGGCCACCGTGGTTTCAATGCGTTCTTCGAGGATGAGCGAGGTGACGAGATTCCGCAGCAGCGCGCGGCGATGCTCGGTGTTGCGGCTCAGTTTCTTTCCGTAGTTGCGATGGCGCATCCGCTTCTTATCCTTCCACCGTCGGTCCCGAGGCGGCTGCCGGCGGCGCGGGCGCGGCCTCCGGCTGCGGCATGAGGAGGTTGCCGTTGGCGTCGAACTTCATGCCCAAGCTCAACCCCATCGAGGCCAGAATCTCCTTGATCTCGTTCAGCGACTTGCGGCCGAAATTCTTGGTCTTCAACATTTCCTGTTCCGTCTTCTCCACCAATTGCCGGATCGTCTGGATGTTGGCGTTCTTCAGGCAATTGTACGAGCGAACGGAAAGTTCCAGCTCTTCGACCGAACGATCCAGGTTTTCATTGCGGAACGCCGCCGAGCGCTCGGGCGTCACCGCCTCTTCGGCGACGGCCGCTTCTTCGAAGTTGATGAAGATGGTCATGTGGTCTTTCAGCAGTTTGGCGGCGAAGCCGACGGCGTCCTGGGGTGAGATCGACCCGTTGGTCCAGACTTCCAAGGTCAGCTTGTCATAATCGGTCATCTGGCCGAGGCGGGCCGCTTCCACGGTGTAGTTCACCTTGCGGATCGGGGAGTGAACAGAATCCACCGGGATGTAACCGATCGGCAGGTCTTCGTCGAAGTTCTTCTCCGCCGACACGTAGCCTCGTCCGATCTTGACCCGCATGTCGATTTGCAGCTTGCCCCCTTCGCTCACGGTGGCGATGTAGACGTCCTTATCGAGAATTTCCACATCCGGATCTTCCTGAATCATCGCTGAGGTCACTTCGCCGGGTTGATCGGCGTGCAACGTCAGTGTTTTCGGGCCATCGACCTTCATCTTGAGAGGAATCTGTTTGAGATTCAGAATAATATCCGTGGCGTCTTCCACCACGCCGGGAATGGACGAAAACTCGTGCAACACCCCTTCAATTTTCACGGCCGTGATCGCCGCCCCCTCGATCGATGACAAAAGCACCCGCCGCAGAGCGTTGCCGATCGTCGTACCGAAGCCCCGCTCAAAAGGCTGCGCTGTGAACTGGCCGTACTTGTCGGTCAGCGTGTCGGTATCCACGACCAACCGCTTCGGTCTTTGAAATCCCTTCCACTGCATCTTTCGACCTCCTGTCCTCCGCCCGCGCTCCGTCTTCTGCCGCCAAGCCGGGCTTGGCTCAACAGCGCGACGAAGAGCTGGCAACCGCACGCTATTTCGAATAAAGCTCGACGATCATCTGCTCTTGAATCGGGAAATTGACGTCCTCGCGCTTGGGCAGCGAGATTACTTTGCCTTGCATGGCTTCCCGATTGAACTCGAGCCAGGGCGGAACCGCGCGGCCGGAGGTTAAATCGAGAGCACGTTGGATCGCTGCCATCTGCCGACTGGATTCCCGAACGGCAATCTCCTGCCCGGCACTGACCTGGTAAGAGGGAATGTTGACCTTGCGCCCCGCCACCAGGATATGACCGTGGCGCACCAACTGCCGCGCTTCCGCCCGCGAAGTCGCCAAGCCGAGCCGATAGACGACGTTATCGAGACGGCGCTCGAGCATCATGAGCAGCGTCTCGCCGGTGACGCCTTTGCTGGACGCCGCCTTCTCAAAGTAATGGCGAAATTGGTTTTCGAGAATGCCGTAAAGCCGGCGCACCTTTTGCTTCTCGCGTAACTGCAAGCCGTAACCGACGATCTTCGGCCGCCGCGCTTTGCCATGCTGGCCGGGCGGGAAATTCCGCTTCTCGATCGCGCACTTCTCCGTCAGGCAGCGCTGCCCTTTTAAGAAGAGCTTCGTGCCCTCACGACGGCACAAGCGGCAAACTGCATCACGATATCTTGCCAACCGTAACCTCCCTCTGCAAATCTCCGACGGCTTGCCACCCTTCTCCTCCCGGCCACGGCGCCGCCCGCGCCCTTCAGACGCGCCGTCGCTTCGGCGGGCGACATCCGTTGTGGGGAATCGGAGTCACGTCTTTGATGTATCGGACTTCCAGGCCCGCCGAGGCCAGGGCCCGGATGGCCGATTCCCGCCCCGCCCCGGGGCCCTTGACCCGCACCTCGACACTCCGCATGCCATGGTCCCGGGCGGCGTTGGCAGCGCGGAATGCCGCCTGCTGGGCCGCAAACGGAGTGCCCTTGCGGGAGCCCTTAAAGCCCAGGGAGCCGGCGCTCGACCAACAAACTAACCTGCCCTCCGGATCCGTGACGCTGATCAGCGTGTTGTTAAACGAGGCTTGAATATGAGCCACCCCGTGCGGAACGATCCGCTTTTCCTTCTTCTTAAAGACTTTCTTCTTGCCCGTCTTCGGTGCCGCCGCTTTTGCCATAGATCAATTTTCTCTCCTGGACGCTCAGTTCCGCTGGCCCAGTCTAGGTCTTGGCCGTGGCTCTCTTCTTGTTAGCAATGGTTCCCTTGCGCGGACCCTTCCGGGTTCGCGCGTTAGTGTGGGTTCGCTGCCCCCGGACTGGTAGACTGCGACGGTGCCGCAGGCCGCGATAGGAACCGATTTCGATCAGTCGCCGAATACTGAGCGCCACTTCCTTGCGCAGATCACCTTCGATTCCACCCTCTTCTTCGATAATCTGCCGAATGCGCGTAATCTCATCTTCAGTCAAATCTTGAACCTTCTTATTTGGATCAACGCCGGCTCGAGCCAAAATGGAAAGCGAACGGGCGCGCCCAATGCCGTAAATGTACGTCAACCCGATCTCGGCCCGTTTGGTCCGCGGCAAATCCACACCTGCAATTCGAGCCATAAAACCTCCCTCCCACTCCCCCGACCGCTACGTGGCTGCCCTCGAGGCCGGGCGAGTGGCGACGGCCTAAAGCCTCACATCCAACCTACCCTTGCCGCTGCTTGTGTTTCGGGTTCTCACAAATCACTCGTACCACACCGCGACGCTTGATAATCTTACACTTGGCGCAAATCTTTCGAACCGATGAACGCACCTTCATAGCACCACCCGACCCCGCGCGAATCGGCAGACCCGGGCCCCGGGAACCCGGCCTGCTCTCTTCCATCCTCGAATCTCTGGCCGCCTAAGCCAGAGCTTACTTATAACGATACGTAATCCGCCCGCGCGTCAGGTCGTAGGGAGAAAGTTCCACTTGCACCTTATCACCCGGCAGGATGCGAATGAAGTTCTTCCGCATCTTTCCCGAAATGTGGGCTAGAACCTGGTGCTTGTTCTCCAGCTCAACCCGAAACATGGCGTTCGGAAGGGGTTCGATGACCGTGGCGATAACCTCGATGGCCTCTTCTTTAGCCATAGATTTCCAAGCTCACCCTCAGGAGACCTGGCTCCGCGCCAAGCCAGCCCAGCGCCAAACTCCAGCCTCTTCGGATCCTCTCCTTTATCCTACTGATTACACAACGGTTGTGTCAATGCCAGCCTCTCAGCTGCTCACCCATGCCCGTTGTGCCCCGGTCATCAACCGCAGATTGGCCGTTTTCCTCGCCGCCATCCTAGATTCGCGTCAGGACGTCGGGTCCGTTATTCGTCACCGCGACCATATGTTCGAAGTGAGCGGAATAACTTCCATCGGCTGTGACGGCGGTCCAGTTATCTTCAAGCAGGCGGACCTCGGGCCGGCCGGAGTTAACCATCGGCTCTACCGCCAGAACCATTCCCGGTTTCAGCACCGGACCGTGCCCCGGTTTGCCGTAATTCGGAATCTGCGGTTCCTCGTGGAGTTCCCGTCCAATTCCATGGCCCACGAATTCTCGCACCACCGAATAGCCGTTCTTTTCGGCGTGTTCTTGAATGGCCGCTGATACGTCTCCCAAGTGATTACCGGCGCGGAGGTTGGCAATAGCCAACTCGAGCGATTCAGCGGTAACCCGCAACAGACGTTGGAGCGATTCGGAGATTTCGCCCACCGGCACCGTCACCGCCGAATCGCCATAATAGCCGTCAAGGATGACGCCCAAGTCCAGGCTGACGATGTCCCCTTCCTGCAGCCGCCGGCGCTCTGACGGAATGCCGTGCACCACTTCGCTGTTCACCGACGCGCAAAGACAACAAGGGTAGCCTCGGTAGCCCTTAAACGCCGGGCGCGCCCCCAGTTGCGCCAGCCGCCTTTCGACAAACACCTCCAGGTCCCAGGTCGTCACTCCGGGCCGCACGCGCTGGCTCGCCTCGTTCAATACCTCCCGCACCATTCGGCCTGCCCGTCGGAGCCTTTCGATTTCCTCCGGCGATTTGCAAATGATCATGGGTCCTTCAGAAGGCGCAGGATTTCGTCGCTGATCGCCGCGCGGCTGCCGTTTCCATCCACGTCACGCAGCAGATTCCGCTCGCGGTAGTACGCCTTCAACGGCTGGGTCTCCTTCTCGTAAGCCATCAGGCGTTGCCGGATCGCCGCTTCCTGATCGTCAGCCCGCTGGAGAAGGAAACTTCCGTCCACGTCGCACACCTCATCCCGCCGAGGCGGGTTGAAGTAAAGGTTGTAAATGCGTCCGCAGACTGGGCACGTTCGGCGGCCCGTCAAGCGCTTCAGAATCAGGTCGCGGTCGATCTCCAGATTCACCACCAGCGGACTTCCCTGCCCCCGCTCGGCCAGCATTCGATCCACAAATTCCGCTTGCGCCAGCGTTCGCGGAAACCCATCCAAGATAAATCCGTTGGCGCAATCGGGACGGCGAGTACGCTCCTCCACCAAGGCGCAAACCACTTCATCGGTCACCAGCTCGCCCGCAGCCATCCGCGCCCGCACGGCCTCGGGCAACGGGCTGCCGGCCCTCACCGCCTCCCTCAGCATATCGCCGGTGGAAACGTGCGGGATGCCCAACCGATTCGCCATTTCGCGTGCTTGCGTGCCCTTCCCGGCTCCCGGCGCCCCGAGAAAAATCACCGCCTGCGCCTTCATTGGCTCCCGTGCACGTTACGTGGCCACCGGACTGCGGCGTCCACGAACCCGACCCTTCTTCAAAAAGCCTTCGTAATGCCTCATAATCAACTGCGCCTCCACCTGCTGCACCGTGTCCATCGCCACTCCCACCACAATCAGCAGCGACGTGCCGCCAAAGTAGAAGTTGACGTTCAGGCCGTGCAGCAACCAGGTCGGTAGGTGAGTGTCAAACCAGGCGCCGCCGAGCCATACCGGCAGATGATTCAATCGAAGGCCCGCCAACATGATTTCGGGTATCAGGGCCACGATCGCCAGATAAACTCCGCCCACCCAAGTAATCTTGGTCAGCACATCGTCCAGGTAATCCGCGGTGCGTTTGCCGGGCCGGATGCCCGGGATGAAGCCGCCTTGCTTGCGGATGTTATCCGCCACCTCGTCCGGGTTGTAAATAATCGAAAGGTAGAAATGGGCGAAGAATAAAATCAGCAACACATAAGTCAGGGTATACAGCGGCTCGCCCCAGGCGAACAGCGCTAAAAACCGATTAACGAATCGTGAAAACAATCCGCTGCGAACAAACAGTCCGATGGTTTGGGGGAAGGTCAGCAAGGACACAGCAAAGATGATCGGCATCACGCCGCCGCTGTTAACCTTCAAGGGCAGGTGAGTGGAAACACCTCCCATCACCCGCCGTCCCACAATGCGCTTGGCATATTGGATCGGCACCCGCCGCTCGCCGCGCTCCACCAGCACAATAAAGGCCACGATCGCCAGCATGAACACCAGCAAGAGCAGCAGCACCGGCAGGCTCCACACGCGAGTCTCAAACACCTTGGTATACAGGTCGCCGACGGCTCGCGGCAAGCCCACCACAATCCCGGCGAAGATCAGCAGCGACATGCCGTTGCCAATACCGCGGGCCGTGATCTGTTCGCCCAGCCACATAATGAACACCGAGCCGGTCGTCAACGTCAGAACCGTGGTGAAGATAAAGCTCGGCCCGGGACTCGAAACCAGAGCCACGCCCAGGGTGGTCTGCCTTTGAATGGCCACAGCGATCCCGAACGCCTGAAACGCGCTCAATCCCACCGTCAACCAGCGGGTATATTCGGTGATCTTCCGCCGGCCGAGCTCGCCCTCCTTCTGAAGTTTCTCCAGATGAGGAGAAACAACCGTCAGCAACTGGAGGATGATCGATGCCGTGATATACGGCATGATTCCCAGCGCGAAAACCGTCAGCCGCCTCAGGCTACCCCCCGAGAACATGGAAAGCAGCCCGAACAGCCCTCCCGCATTCTGGCTGAAAAACTGCTCGAAGACCTTCGTATTGATCCCCGGCGTGGGGATGAAGGCCCCAATCCGGTAGACCGCCAACAGAGCCAGCGTGAAAAGGATGCGCTTCCGTAAATCCGGTATCTCGGTGATACTTTTCAGCGATTCCATCATACCGGAAGGCCCTCGGCTGGTCTCGAGCTGGTCTGGTTTGAGCCCCCACTCGCCGCTCGATCCTCGGCCCCGGAAACGATGGGTTCAGCGACGAGTTGCCGGCCTGCCACGTCGTGTTGCCGCCTCATGTCCGTATCGTTTCCGCGGTGCCACCGGCTTGCTGAATCTTCTGAACGGCCGACTTGGAAAAGCGGTGAGCCGAGACGTGAAGGGGAAGTTTCAGTTCGCCCTCGCCCAAAATCTTCACTCCGTCACCGAGCCGGCGCACAAGGCCGCGTTCGATGAGCACCTCAGGAGTGATTTTTTCTCCGGCTGCGAAGCGACCGAGATCGCGCAGGTTGACGATCGCGTAGTCCTTCTTGAAGATGTTCGTGAAGCCCCGCTTCGGCAACCGACGGTGCAGGGGCATCTGACCGCCTTCAAAGCCCGGGCGCACACGCGAACCGGTTCGCGAACCCTGTCCCTTCGAACCACGCGTTGCCGTCTTTCCATGGCCCGAGCCCATGCCCAAACCGGTCCGCTTGCGAGGTTTACGAGCGCCCCGCGGAGCCCGAAGTGTCCCGATATGCATCGACATAAAAAGTTCTCACGACTCCTGGATCGTCTTCGCAGCCTGACTCGTCTTCGGCTTCGTCTCCTTGATCTTCGCCGACTTCACCGCTTTCGTCCGCACTGGCTTCCCGGACGCGGCCTGGTCCGGAGAATGCTCGGTGGCGACCGTGGCTACTTCCGCCTGCGGCTTGGCCGTGGAGACCGGAGCGGCGACCGGCTCCTCGGGCCCCTCGCTCCCGGCCACTTCGGTGGACGAGACACTACCGGCTGGCAAGACAGAATATTCGGGTACCCGGACCCAAAACGGCTCCGGCTGTGCGCCAACGATTTCCACCAAGTGAGGAACTCTCGCCAGCAAGCCACGAACCTGGGGTGTGTCGGGAACTTCAGTAACCTGATTCAGCCGGTGCAGACCCAGGCTCCGGATGTTGGCGCGCTGACGGCGAGGACAACCGATCTCGCTCCTGACCCACTTGATTCGAAGAGTAGCTTGCGCCATTTCCGCCGCCATCACAAACCGCTCTACAGCTCCGCTGCCGCCTTCCCGCGCATCGCCGCCACGGCATCGGCACTGCGAAGCTTCAACAACGCATCCATGGTCGCTTTGACAACATTGTGGGGGTTTGTTGTCCCTAGCGATTTTGTAAAGACGTTTTGCACGCCTGCCGCTTCCACCACTGCGCGAACCGCACCTCCGGCAATCACGCCCGTGCCCTCCGGAGCCGGCTTCAACAAAACCTTGCCCGCTCCGAATTTCCCCACAACTGTATGCGGGATCGATGTCGGTGTGATATTTACCTTGACCAGCGATTTCTTGGCGGCCTCAATGCCCTTGCGGATCGCCATGGGCACTTCACGCGCTTTACCGGATCCGTATCCGACGTGCCCGCTGCCATCCCCCACCACGACGAGCGCCGAAAAGCTCAAGTTCTTACCGCCTTTCACCACCTTCGTCACTCGATTGATCGACACCACATGGTCTTTAACCTGCAGCGTGCTCGCGTCAATCCGGTTGGCCAAACGAACCCTCCCTAAAACCTCAAGCCGCCTTCACGCAAGGCGTCCGCCAGAGCCTTCACCCGTCCGTGATAGGCGTAGCCTCCGCGGTCGAAAACGATCGAAACAATGCCCGCCGCCTTGGCACGCTCCGCCAGCACTAGTCCGACGCGTTTGGCGGCCGCCACGTTCCCGCCGGTCTTGAGCGTCTGCCGCACTTCCCGGTCCAATGACGAAGCGGAAACCAGCGTGCGGCCCGAGGCGTCATCTACAATCTGACCGTAGATATGATTCAAAGAACGGAACACGTTCAGGCGCGGGCGCCGCGGTGCACCTTTAATTCTCTTGCGAATTCGGAGATGAATCCGGCGACGAATATAGTCTTTGGACGCCAACTTCAGCACGGTGCTAACTTCTCCCTCTTCTCGGTTATTGTTTGGCGACTCCGGCCCCGGCGGCCGCCTTGCCGACCTTCTTTTTCAAGCGTTCGTTACTGTACCGAATGCCTTTGTTCTTGTACGGATCGGGAGGACGCAGAGCACGGATCTCCGCCGCCACTTGGCCCACTCGCTGCTTGTCGGCACCGCGAACGATAACGTGCGTCTGCTTCTCGACCACGATCGATAGGCCGGGCGGAATCGGAAATTCAACCGGGTGAGAGTATCCGAGCGAAAACACGGCCCGCTCACCCTTGACCTCGGCGCGGTAGCCGATGCCGACAATGTCCAGGTGCTTCTCAAATCCTCGCGTCACTCCTTCGATGGCATTCGCCACTAGGTTGCGCGCCAAGCCATGCACCGCCGCTTGTTTAGCACTCTCGCACTGGGCGATCAGGTGCCCGTCCTGCCTCTCCATGCGAACACCGCGAGGCAAGGGAACGCGCAAAGTCCCTTTCGGGCCCGTCACCACGACCACGGACTCCTCGAGCTCCACGCTCACGCTCGACGGCAGCGGTATCGCTTTCCTGCCAATTCGTGACATAGGTTCAACCCGGCGCCACCCGGCTCACTGGCGATTCCTGACACCAGCGTTACCAAACGTTGCAGATCACTTCACCACCCACACCGGCTTTGCGCGCTGCCTTCCCTGTCATCACCCCCCGAGGGGTTGTCAAGACCGTGATGCCCAGACCCCCCAAGACCGTCGGAATTTCCGTCGCTCCCACATACACTCGCCGGCCGGGCTTGGACACCCGTTCCAATGCGGAGATCGGGCTGGTGCCGTCGTCGCTGTACCGCAAGAAAACTCTCAAAACTTTTTTCTTTCCCTCATCGATCACCTTGAAGTTAGCGATGTAGCCTTCCTCCTTCAAGATACGCGCCACTTCCAGCTTTAGTTTCGAAGACGGCAGATCGATGCGCTGATGTCGGGCCCGAAGGCCATTGCGGATCCGTGTCAGAAGGTCACCGATAGGGTCCGTAATCGCCGACATAAAACTCCTCTCCACACAATCCGCTCGTCCGGCCGCTCCGGCAGCGGAAAACCAGTTGCTTACCAACTCGATTTCGTAACCCCCGGCAGCTCACCCTTCAGCGCCAACTGCCGAAAACAGAGCCGGCACATATCAAACTTCCTCAGGTATCCCCGGGGGCGCCCGCAAATCCGGCACCGATTTCGATGACGGATTTTAAACTTCGGCTTCCGCAACAGCTTGGCCATTTGTGACGCTCGAGCCACTGAACTAGCCTCCCGTCTTTTCGCCGCCGTCAGCCTCAGCGCCTACGCGGCGCTGCATCTCCTGCCGGAACGGCATTCCCAGGTAACGCAGCAATGCCAACGCCTCCGCATCCGTCGCCGCGTCCGTGACAATGGACACGTTCATTCCCTTAACCTTATCGACTTTGGAATAATCGATTTCGGGGAAAACCATCTGGTCGCGAAGCCCTAGCGTGTAATTGCCCCGCCCGTCAAAAGCCCGGGCTGAAACCCCGCGAAAGTCTCGCACGCGCGGCAAAGCGACGTTGATCAAACGGTCCATAAACTCGTACATCCGGTCGCCACGCAAAGTTACCATGACTCCAATGGGCATGTTCTTGCGAAGCTTAAAATTAGCGATCGATTTCCGCGCTCGCCGAATCACCGGCTTTTGGCCTGTAATCAACGATAGCTCGGCGCTCGCAGAATCGAGCAGTTTGGCGTTTTGAATGGCCTCGCCCAAACCCATGTTGATCACCACCTTGCGCAAGCGAGGAACCGCCATCACGTTCCCATACTTGAATTCCCGGATCAAAGCGGGAACAATCTCCTTCTCGTATCGCTCTTTCAATCGCGGCGCCATGTCATTTTTTCAACTTCAACTGCCGTCTCGCAATCCTCAATCCTCGCCCGGTTCACCCAAATCGACGCGCAGGGCGCTCTCGCATCTCCCCTCAAACCCTCTTTTTCGAAGGCCCAGCGCTGAGCGATTACTTGTCTAGGACCTTCCCGCACTTCACGCAGACGCGTACCTTCCTGCCTTCCGCCTTTTCACGGTGCTGGAGGCGGGTCGGCCCACAGTCACTGCACAGCAACGCCACATTTGAAATGTGAATCGGACCTTCCTTCTCAAGCACACCGCCGCGAATCTGCTTGCTCGGATTGGGCCGCGTGTGGCGCTTGATCATGTTGACGTGCTCGACGAAGAGCACCTGCTTGCGAGGCTCCACTTCCAGCACTCGCCCCACCTTCCCCTTGTCACGGCCGGCGATGACCTGGACCTCGTCGTTTTTCCGAATATCGACCCTCATCCCCATCACAGGACCTCGGGCGCCAAAGAGACGATCTTCAGAAATTTCTTCTCCCGCAGCTCGCGAGCCACGGGCCCGAAGACGCGGGTCCCGACTGGCTCTCCCGCATCGCTCACGAGCACCGCAGCGTTCTCATCGAACCGGATGTAGCTGCCATCGCGTCGTCGCTGTTCTTTGCGCATCCGTACGATCACCGCTTTCACCACTTTCCCTTTTGGAACCGCGCTGTCGGGTGCCGCCTCCTTCACGGCGGCGGTCACCACATCACCCAGTCCCGCCTGCAATCCGACGTCATTACCGAGCGGCAGAATGCAAGAGAGCTTCCGCGCCCCGGAATTGTCGGCTACACGGAGAATTGTCCGCATTCCGATCATGAATCCCTCTCCTGAGCAGCCCGAGTGCGCTCAGCTCTGCTAATCACCCTCACCACTCGCCATCGCTTCCGCGCACTCAACGGCCGCGTCTCTTCAATCAGAACCCGGTCTCCCACGCGACACTGGTTTTGCTCATCGTGCGCCAGGAATTGCGTGGACCGGCGCACCACGCGCCGGTACAAGGGATGAATAATCTGCCGCTCCACCCTGACGGCCACCGTCTTCTGCATCTTATTGCTGGTGACGATGCCCACTTTTTCTTGCCGTCGGCTTCCCACAGTTCCTCCGCGGCGCGCGCTAGAGTTTGGCTGCCCTCTCCGTCCGTTCGCGTCGTATCGTCTTGACACGGGCGATATCTTTCTTTAATTCGCGAATTTTGCGCAGCGTATCGCTCTGCCCGCTGGCGAGCTGGAATTTCAAGCGGAAAAGTTGGTCGCGCAACTCCTGCTCTTTGGATCCCAACTCCTCAATAGTCTCTTCCCGCAGCTTTTCCTTCAACTCTTTGATCGCCACTGCGCGTCGCTTTTCAGCCATGGTAATCGTTCTCCCGGGTCCCCATCAGGCCGCGGGCTGGCGGCTGACAAATTGCGTCGGCAACGAGAGCTTGTGGCTAGCTAATCGCAAAGCTTCACGCGCATCCGCCTCGCTCACACCTTCCATCTCAAACAAAATCCGGCCTGGTTTCACAACGGCCACCCAAAATTCCGGGGCGCCCTTGCCCTTGCCCATGCGCGTTTCGGCCGGCTTCTTGGTCACCGGCTTATCCGGAAAGATACGGATCCAAAGTTTGCCTCCGCGTTTAATGAAACGAGTAATGGCGATGCGGCCTGCTTCAATCTGTCGGGCGTTAATCCATCCGGCCTTCAGCACCTTCAACCCGAAGTCCCCAAAACACAGTTTGGAGCCTCGCCACGCTTTACCGCGTCTCCGACCTCGCTGCTGTTTGCGATATTTCACTTTGCTCGGCATCAACATGACATCGACCTCGGAACGCCTTGCGTCCTCGCCCGCCCGCTACACCGCCGCGGACGGCAGCAACTCACGTGCCTTTTCTGGCCGCCGCTTCTGCTCCAAAATCTCCCCATGATAAATCCAGCACTTGACGCCAATGACGCCGTACGTCGTCCGCGCCTCTGCCAAACCGTAGTCGATATCCGCCCGAAGCGTATGCAAGGGAAGGCGGCCTTGAAGGTACCACTCCGAACGCGCGATCTCCGCCCCGTTCAGCCGTCCGGCGCAACGCACCTTAATGCCCTTGCAACCGAAACGCAATGCCGAATCTACCGCTTTGCGCATGGCACGCCGAAAAGCAGTGCGCTTTTCAAGTTGGAGAGCGATCGACTCCGCCACCAGTTGAGCATTCAGCTCAGGACGCCTGACCTCCTGGATATTGATCGGCAGGACCTCGCGTCCTGTACGCTTCTGAATGTCCTGGCGAAGCCGATCAATCTCGGCACCCTTCCGTCCAATAATGATACCCGGCCTGGCCGTATAAATCGTAATCTTGAGCTTGTTGCCCGGCCGCTCAACCTCAATTGATGCTACTCCCGCGCTTTTGAGCTCGTCCTTAAGCTGCGTCTTAAGCTTCAGGTCTTCGTGCAGCAGACGGGAGTAGTCTTTTTTGGCGAACCAGCGGGACTTCCATGTTTTATTGTATCCCAGCCGGAAACCGTAAGGATGAACTTTCTGACCCACTGCCTTTCTCCTCTTCGCTAATCGCGCTCTTCCACAACCACCGTGATGTGGCTCATTCGCCGCTGATAGCGGTAGGCACGGCCCATCGGCGCCGGACGAATCCGCTTCATGCGGGGCGCCTCATTCACGTAAGCCCTGGCCACCACGAGCTTATCTACATCCACTGCGTCCGATTTCTGTTCGGCATTCGCGATGGCCGAGTGCAAAACTTTGGCGACATGGTGAGTGACCCGCTTCTTCGTAAATCTCAGAATATTCAGGGCCTCGCCTGCACTCTTACCACGAATGAGGTTCACCACGAGGCGCGCCTTCTGCGGTGAAACCCTGAGGTATTTAACTGTCGCCTTCGCTTCCATCCGTAGACTCACCCTTATGACCGCCAGCCCAGATTAGCTGCCCGCCCCAGCCGCTTTCGGCGCCGCCGGCGCGACGGCTGCCGTCTTTTCCGCAGCCACCTTGACACTGTGACCTTTGAACGTCCGTGTCGGCGCGAACTCTCCCAGCTTGTGACCCACCATGTTTTCCGTCACGTACACCGGAATGAATTTCTTGCCATTGTGAACGGCGATGGTGTGTCCGACCATCTCGGGGAAAATCGTCGAGCGGCGCGACCATGTCTTGACCACCTTCTTTTCAAACCGCCGATTCAGCAACTCAATTTTCTTGATCAGATGGTCGTCAACGAACGGACCTTTCTTCAGCGACCGTCCCACATTTCCCTCCCATCACTTCTTCTCGCGCCGTTTCACAATAAATCGATCCGTTTGTTTGTTCCTGCGCGTCTTGTAGCCTCGCGTGGGCTGTCCCCAGGGTGTTACGGGGTGCCGCCCACCCGACGTCCGGCCTTCACCGCCTCCGTGAGGATGATCGACTGGGTTCTTCGCCACGCCGCGCACCGTTGGTCGAATGCCCATCCACCGCCGGCGTCCGGCCTTTCCAATTGAAACATTCTCGTGGTCGAGGTTGCCGACCTGGCCGATGGACGCCATGCAGTCGACATGAATCATGCGAACCTCTCCCGAAGGCAACCGCACTTGCGCGTAATCCCCCTCTTTAGACAGCAGTTGAGCTGCGCCGCCGGCGCTGCGCACGAGCTGCCCTCCTTTACCCAGCTTCAACTCGAGATTGTGGATGAGCGTGCCCACTGGAATGTTTCTGAGCGGCAAGGCATTCCCCACGACGATATCCGCCTCCGGGCCGGACATTACCTTATCGCCCACCTTGAGCCCCTGCGGATAGAGAATGTATCGCTTCTCTCCGTCAGCATAGTGAAGCAGGGAAATAAAGGCTGAACGATTGGGGTCATACTCGATACTCGCCACGCGAGCCGGAATCCCCGGCTTGTCGCGCTTGAAGTCAATCAACCGATACTGCCGCTTGTGCCCGCCTCCGCGACGCCAGATGGTCAGTTCACCGTGATTGTTACGTCCGGAGATACGAGTCTTCGGTTCCAACAAGGGCCGATAAGGCCGAGATGTCGTCAGCTCCTCGAACGTCAGCCCGGTCTGGAAACGGCGCGTTTCCGTATAGGGTCGATAGGATTTAATACCCATAGCCTCGCTCTTCCATCTTGCCCGCGCTCACGCTCGCCTAAGCCGTCTCGGCGTACTCTGGCATCTTTTCTCCAGCCGCCAGCTTCACATAGGCCTTCTTCCAATCGGGTCGAAACCCTGACGTCCGCCCCCGCCGTCGCATTTTGCCGCGGAAACTCGCCGTGTGGACCGACTCAACGCCCACCTTAAAGATCGCTTGAACCGCCGCTTTGATTTCCATCTTGTTTGCATGGGCATCGACGCGAAACACCAACGTTCGAGCCCGTTCCTTAGCTTCCAGCCCTTTCTCGGTGATAATCGGCTTCTGAATAATTTGGTAAGGGCTCTTCGTCATCGGAGGGCCTCCACCAATCGAGTAAGCGCCTTCTCGGAAATCAACAAGCTGTCATGACTCAAAACATCGTAAGCGTGCAGCTTATGGTGCCGAATCAAGTTGCAGTGAGGAAGGTTTCTTGATGAAAGCTCCAAGTTGCGGTCAGCTGAGTCGTGAACGATCAGTACCGAACTTTCCAGACCCAGTTTCTTGAGAGCCTCCCAAAACGCCCTCGTCTTCGGCTCCGCCAAGTCAAACCGTTCGACAACGGCGAGCTTCTTTTCCTGGAACTTGGCGGCGATCGCCGACCGCAGCGCTCCGCGCAGCACCTTGGCTGGCGGGCGCATCGCATAGTCCCGGGGTTGAGGGCCATGCGCGATCGAGCCGTGACGCCAGAGCGAACTACGGATGCTGCCCGCCCGCGCTCGGCCTGTACCCTTTTGCCTCCACGGCTTCTTACCACCGCCGCTCACCTCACCCCGACTCTTCGTCGCATGGGTGCCCCGGCGCTGATTCGCGAGATAGGACTTGACGGCCTCCCACAGTAAGCTGGAGTTTGGCCTCGCGCTGAGTACTTCATCGGCGAGCTGCAGCTGTTTCACCGGTGCGCCTTCGAGATTCCTGACTTCCACGGTTGCCATACGGCTCTGCTCGATAGACCTGCCTTGGACTAAGCGCCATGCGCTGCTTGGCGACTTACCGCCTTCGCCTTACGAATCACCAGATAAGATCCCTCCGCGCCGGGAACGGATCCTTCCACAATCAAAGTGTGGTCTTCCGCGAGCACCTTGAGTACGCGAAGATTACGGACCGTTACCCGCTGCACTCCCATATGGCCCGCCGCCAGCATACCCTTCAAGACCCGGGACGGAAACGCCGAAGCGCCAATCGACCCGGGCGCCCGGTGGAACATTGAGCCATGCGACGCCGCACCTCCACCGAAGTGGTGGCGCTTATGGAACCCCGCAAACCCATGACCCTTCGAAATCCCAATTGCATCCACGTACTCGCCAACCTTGAATTCGTCGACAAGGACTTTATCCCCCACCTTGACATCCGTACCGTCGGGCGTCAGCCGCACCTCTCGGAGGAAGCGCGCTGGGTTGGCGCCGGCACGCTTGAAATGCCCTTCCATCGCCTTCGTAACCCGCTTCGGACCCGGAACTTCCACGAGCGCCAATTGCACAGCTTCATATCCGTCTTTATCGGCCCGCTTTCTTTGAATGACAACGCAGGGCCCCGCTTTCAAAACCGTGGCCGGCACCAGATCGCCATTAGCCTGGAACATCTGCGTCATGCCAATCTTTTTTCCGAGAATCGCGTTTACCATACTTGTCCTGGACGCCGAAAACGCTGTGCTCAGATGCACCAGCGCTCCTTGCCAATCTCAACAGTCTGTAGGCAGGGCACGCTCATTTCGCGTGTTCCTTGCCAAAGGCCTTGATCTCAATATCGACCCCCGAAGGCAAATCCAGTTTCGTCAGAGCGGCAATCGTCTCGGCGTTGGGCTCCAAGATATCCACCAGGCGCTTGTGGGTACGAATCTCAAACTGTTCGCGTGACTTTTTGTCCGTATGGGGAGACCGGAGCACGCAATACTTATTCTTGATAGTCGGTAGCGGCACCGGCCCGGCCACCTTGGCGCCGTTCCGTTTTGCCGTGGAGACGATCTCCGTAGCCGCCTGATCGAGCACGCGGTGGTCATAAGCCTTCAATCGAATTCGAATCTTATCGTGTAGCATAGCCACTCGCTTATTGAATGATCTCCGTCACCGTGCCGGCTCCCACCGTGTGTCCGCCTTCCCGAATCGCAAACCGCAGCCCCTTCTCCATCGCAATCGGCGTGATCAGCTCGATCTCCAAATTCACATTGTCCCCCG
>CADDZC010000064.1 GCA_902812365.1 Acidobacteriota bacterium
CTCCAGACCGGCTGAGGTTGCGCCCGCGCCGGCCCCCCCGCCGCCCCTTCCCGTTGTCGTCCTCGACGCCGGACACGGCGGGCCGGACGCCGGAGCCCGCAGCCGGGACGGAGTGCTCGAGAAGAATGTGGCGGCGCAGCTCGCCGACCGCGCCCGCGCCGCCGCCGAAGCCACCGGACGCCTGCGCGTGGTCTTGACGCGGACGGGCGACTCCGACCCCACCTTTGACGAACGCGACCTCACCGCCAACCTGGCGCGCCCGGTGGCCTTCCTCACGTTCCACGCCGGCGAGGCCGGCGGCCCTTCGCCCCGCGTCATGCTCTACACCTATGAGCCCTCTTCGCCGCCCGCCCTGCCGGCCGGCCCGCCGTTTTTCATCCCGTGGCAATGGGCTCAGCAACCCCACGCCGCCGCCAGCCGGCAACTGGCCGCGGTGCTGGCGGACCAGTTCAGCCACATTCCCGGGCTGACGGTGATGCATCCAGATCGCGCCCCGGTGCGGCCACTGCGCAGCGTGAATGCTCCGGCGGTGGCGGTCGAGCTGGGGAGCCTGGCCCCCAACGCCGACGCCGGGGCGGTCGCCAGCCCCGCCCTCGAGCAGCAGATCGCCGCCGCCATCGCCCAGGTGCTCGCCAATTGGGCCGGAGGACCCTGAGGAATCCAGACCCCCGGGCGGGCTCATGGCGAAAGGTTCAGAATGTCAAGGAGAGCGAAAATTCTGATTTTGCTGATTTTGCCGGTCCTCGCGCTCGGCACGCTCTACCTGCGGACGCTCGTGCGCCGCGGCTTCTTGGCGCCCGCCGCGCCGGCCGAGCCGGCCGTCCGCGCGCGGCTCAGCCAGGCCGCGCTCGAATCCGGGAACACGGCCACGCAGTCCGCCGTGCTCTACTTCCCGTCCTACGCGGAAGGCAAGCTGCACGCCGAAAGCCGATCTCTGGCGCTGGCCAGCAGCGATACGGATCGCATCCGCGAGGTCCTACTGGCTCTTCTCCGCGGTTCCTCCGAAGGCCACGACGCGGCGCTTCCCGCCTCGACCGAAGTGCGCGGGGTCTTTCTCACGGCCGACGGCACCGCCTACCTGGATCTGTCGGGCGCCAATCTGGCCGAGCTCGAGCCCGGCATCGAAAGCGAAACCCTGGCGGTCTATTCCCTCGTGGATTCGCTCGCCGCCAACATCCCGGCGGTGAAGCGGGTCAAAATCCTGGTGCAAGGCCAGGAGGCCGAGACGCTGGACGGCCACGTCGATCTGACGAATTTCTTCGAGCCGGATCCGAACCGCATCGCCGCCGCCGCGCCGTGAGCCGGAAGAATCCGCCGGGGCGGCCGTTTTTTTGCTGGGAACCCCGAGCCGGGATCGGTACACTAGGATTTTATGGCCTCGACGCCCCGACCCCTGAGCGGCCTGTTGTACGCGGGAGGCAAGCTGGTGCGCGACTACCAGCGGGGAGCCACCGAGATGCGCCCGGTCGAGATCACGCCGGATTTTATCTCGAGCGCCGAAGGCTCGGTGCTGATCCGCCTGGGAGAAACCCAGATCATCTGCACGGCTTCGGTCGAGGAAGGCGTGCCGAGTTTCCTGAAGGGCTCGGGGCGAGGCTGGATTTCGAGCGAGTACGCCATGATCCCGCGCGCCACCGAGACCCGCACGCCGCGCGAGGTGACGCGCGGGCGGCCGGGCGGCCGCACCATGGAAATCCAGCGGCTGATCGGGCGCGCCCTGCGCGCCGTGACCGACCTGGGGGCGCTCGGCGAGCGAACCGTGTGGATTGACTGCGACGTCATCCGCGCCGACGGCGGCACCCGCACGGCCTCCATCACCGGGTCCTGCGTGGCGCTCGGCTTGGCGCTCGCCCGGCTTCGCCGCCAAGGGACGCTGGCACAATTTCCGCTCAAGGATTATGTGGCCGCTATCAGCGTAGGGATCGTGGGGAGCGAGACCCTGCTCGACCTGAATTACGCCGAAGATTCGAACGCCGAGGTGGATATGAACGTGGCCATGACCGGCGCGGGGCAGCTCATCGAAGTCCAGGCGACGGCGGAAGGCAAGCCCTATTCGCTCGACGATCTCAACCGCTTGATTCGCCTGGCGCAACCGGCCATCGAAAAGCTGATCGCCGTCCAGCGCTCCGTCCTGAAGCTCCCCTGAGCGCGCCGCTCGATGTCCCGCGAGAAGCCAAAATCGAAATCGCTAAGGCAACTTGCTTCCCCGCCGCCCCCCGCCTCGGTCCCGGTTCTCTACCTCGCCTCGGCGAATCCCGGCAAGTGGCGCGAGTTCCGCCAGGCGGCGGCCTCCTGCGGCATCGCTCTCGAGCTCCTCCCCCATCTTCGCGAGTGGCCCCCCTGCGTCGAGGATGGAGAGACGTTTGAAGCCAACGCGCGCCGGAAGGCGCTCCACTACTCGGCGTGGACGGACGGATGGGTGCTGGCCGATGACTCGGGCCTCTGCGTGGAGGCGCTCGGCGGCGCCCCGGGCGTCCATTCCGCCCGCTACGCCGGCCCCGGCGCAAGCGACGCCGCCAATAATGCCAAGCTGATGGCGGAACTCCGCCACGTCCCGCCGCCGCGCCGGGCACACTACGCCTGCGTCCTGGCCGTTGCCGAGCGGGGCCGGATCCGGTTCGTCACCGAAGGCCGCGCCGACGGTTTCATCCTCGACGCGCCGCGCGGCTCAAACGGCTTCGGTTATGACCCCTACTTTTTCTACCCCCCGCTCGGCCAAACCTTCGCCGAGCTTGGAGCCCGCGAGAAATTCGAGGTCTCGCACCGCGGCATCGCCTTCCGCAAGCTGCTGGAAAAGCTGACGCGATGAAGCTGGCCCGCCCGCCGGAGCTTCAGCCTCCGGCCGGAGGCGATTCCGGAAAGCGCGCCACCTTGCGGTAGGTGGCTCCGGAGGGCCCCAGTCGGCTCTCGAAGAGGAAAAATTCCGATACCGCGAAGCGGCCCCAGCTCGCCTCGCCGTAGCGCCGCGCCAGCGCTTCCAGGCCCGGCTGAGGCCGCGGAGTCTTGATGCGGACGAGAGTGAGATGAGGGTGGAAGGGGCGGGTTTCGGGAGCGAAACCGGCGGCCTCGAGAGCCCTCTCGACGCGCTCGGCCAACTCGGCCAGCGTCTCTCCTGCCTCGACTCCCGCCCAGAAGACGCGGGGGCGCCGGGCGTCGGGAAAAAATCCGAGCCCTTTCACCTCGACCTCGAAGGGGCGGAAAGCTCCGATGCGGCCGAGCGCCGCCGTCACGCTCTTCACCTGCTCGCCGGAAATCTCACCCAGAAATTTCAGGGTGAGATGAATGCCTTCGGGCCGCGCCCAGCGCAAATCGTTCGAATCCGGCCGGCCGGCCGCGGCGCGAAACTCACCCTGCATCCGGGCAAGGCCCGCGCGGATCGGTTCGGGAAGGTCAAGGGCCACAAAGGCGCGCATGAACGGAAACGGCGACCCCGCGGCTTGCCAGTCAATGCCGGACTTCGCGGCGAATCATCTCCAAAGCCGCCTGAGACGCCCAATGGCGAATCCGCTCGCGGTCGCCCGGGAAACGAAATTCGCGCACCTGGGTCGACGGTTCGCGGGCCAGCGCCACGAAGACCATTCCGACGGGCTTTTCGGGGCTGCCGCCCCCCGGCCCGGCGATGCCGGTGATGCCCACTCCGAGCGAGGCTCCGGTGCGGGCCCGAATGCCCTCGGCCATGGCCTGGGCGACCGGCTGAGAGACGGCGCCGTGCATCTCGATGAGCTGCCGGGGGACGCCGGCCAACCGGGTCTTCAACTCGTTGCTGTAACAGACGGCGCCGCCGAGAAAGAAGTTGGAGCTGCCCGGCACCCTCGTCAAGCGCTCGCTCAGAAGGCCGCCGGTGCAGCTTTCCGCCGTCGCCACGGTCATCCGCTTCATCACCAAGTACATGCCCACGACTTCTTCGAGGGTTTCGCCGCCGGTGGAGTAAATATGATCGCCGAGCGCCAGCTCAATCTTGTCGCCGAGTTCATTGAGCAGGGCTTCGGCCTCGGCGTCGGAGGCGGCGCGAGCCCGCAGATGAACTTCCACGGCGCCGGGCGTGGCGAGGATGGTGGTGGAGGGATTGCGGTAAGGCCGGTAGAGGGGAGCGAGGCGCTGGTCCACTTCCGATTCCGGCAGGCCGACAACCTTATAAACACGGCTGCGAATCCTCTCGCCTCCACCCAGCCGCGCCAGGCGCGGCAGGCACTGGGATTCGAATAAGGCTTCGAGCTCACGGGGCGGCCCGGGCAGCAGGATCAGGATGCTGCCCTTCTCTTCGATCCACAGACCCGGGGCCGTCCCCTTGGGGTTATCCAGCCATTCGGCCCCTTCCGGCACCAGCGCCTGGCGCAGGTTGTTGGCCGGCATCGGGCGGACCAGGCGGGCGTAACGCTCCTCGATCTTGCGGCGGATGTCTTCGACTTCCCGCAGCGGCCGGGCGAGCACCTCGGCCACCACCTCGCGGCTGACATCATCCTCGGTGGGGCCGAGGCCGCCGGTCATAATGATGAGGCGGGAGCGGCTCAGAGCGGCGCGGAGCACCGCGGCCAGGCTGTCGCGATCGTCGCCGACCACGCTTTTACAGCGCACCTCGATGCCGATGCCATTCAACTTCTCGGTCAGGTAAAGGGAGTTGGTATCGAGCCGGTGCGGAGTCAGCAGTTCCGAGCCGACAGCAATAATCTCAGCGTCCATGGGGGCGTCAGATCAGCAGTCTGGCCGCTTGGCGGGTCCACTTGATCCGCGCGTTCCTTAACCGAGCAGCGGCAGACCTTCGATATCCATGAACAGCTCGATGAGGGAGCTTCCCGTCGCCAGAATCATCGAGCGATGGGCCGTAAACGCGATGCCCACGATTCCCTGCCCCGAGACGACCACCTCCGCCTCCCCGCGCGGCGTGATCCGCACCACCCCTCGATGGCCCGCCAAGCTGGCGGCCACGTAAAGGTTGCCGTCCACGTCGAAGGCCAGTCCTTGGGGGCGGCCGAGGCCCCGATAAAACGTCGAGACCTCTCCGGCGGGGTTAATGCGGTAAACCTGATCGAAGCTGGAAGTGGTGGGGCCAGTCACATACAGGCAACCGTCCGCGTTGAACGCCAAGTGGTAGGCGGCCACGCTCGCCTCCAGGGTGGCAAACACGAATATCTGACGGTCGCGGCTGATCTTGAAGATCGTGCCGCTGCGGTCTCCCACGTACAGGTTCTCCTGCCGGTCGAAGGCCAGGCCGGTGGCGATCCCCATGCCCTCCGCGTAAATCGACCGCTGGCCGTCGGGAGTGACCTGATAGATGGTTCCTTCCATGCGGCTCGAGATGTAGAGCAGGCCCTCGCGGTCAAAGGCCAGGCCGGTCGGATTGATCAGGTCGCTTAAGAAAGGGTGGACGTTGCGATCGCGGTCGATTTTGTAAACGGAGACGGGCACTTTCTGGCCGCGGCTGCCGCTAAAGGTGGAAAAGATGTTGCCCGCCGAATCGATGGCCGGGTTGGCGACGGGATGGAGGTTCTCGGCGATCGTCATCCCGACGATGACGGAAACCGAGCTGCTGACGGCCTTGCCGGTATCCACCGTCAGTTCGCCGCTTGAAACCCCTTCCGGCACCCGCACCACGAGCCGCCGCGGCGAGCTCACCAGTACGCTGCCCACCTGGTCGCCAAACCGCACCGTGGGGCGAGGCCGCCCGTTCTCCGTAAAGCTGGTGCCGCGAATGGCGATCTCGCCGCCGGGAATGGCGGCGCGCGGCGAAACCTCCTCAATGCGCGGTTTCGATTTGAGTGGTTCCGGCTTTTCCCCGGCTTTCCTCACAGCACGCTCCGTTCTCGGCGTTCGCTTCCACAAGCTCATCTCAGCCAGAGTGCAACCACCTGCCAGGCTCCCAGACCGTAAGCCCCAGCCACCACGTCATCCACCATGATACCCCAGCCGCCGGGCAAGCGTTCAGCGCGGCCAGCGGGAAACGGTTTGGCCACATCGAGGATGCGGAAGAGCACAAACCCGGCCAGCAGCAACTTCCAGGACGCGCCCGGCGCGATCAGCAGGGTGAGCATCTGCCCGACGACTTCGTCCACCACGACCTCGCCGGGGTCCGTGCGCCCGAAATGGGGTTCGCTGCGGCCGCTCGCCCAGACGCCGGCGAAAAAAAGCGCGACAGCCACCGCCCCGTCCACCGCCGAGACCCCACTTCGCGCGAGGGGCAGGCGGCCGCTCAGCCAAATCAGCAGGACGCCCAGAGCGGCGCCAGCGGTTCCCGGGGCAACGGGAAAGTATCCGAGGCCGCCGACGGTGGCGATTCCGACGGCCAGGCGCTTCCGCCATGAGCCGGCCGCGCCGCTGTCGATTCCGGCGTCGATCGCTTCCCCTTCGCCCGGGCCGGCAGTCGCCGCCACCGGCCGACGGTGGCTTCGCCCGCTCACGGCTGGGCGCCGACGCTGCGCGTCAGCTCCACCGGCTCGATGTTGACCAGCCGAAGGCCGGCCGTCCCTTCCCGCTCCTCGGCCGCCGGCTGCCGGTTCGCCGGCTCCGCGTAAACCTCCGCTTCGAGCCGCGCCAGCAGGTCATAATCCGCCGACCCGGTGATGGCGGCCCAGCGAAATTCCCCGACTCTCGGCTCCGCCCCGGCATAGTCATGGATCAGCACCTGGCCGTCGATTTCCGGAGCCTGTGACTCGAGGCGTCCGCGCAGCAGCCAGGGAGTCTGTTCGGCCGGCCCCTCCACCAGCACCGGGCAGCGCTGGCCGACCTTCTGCCGCAGCCGGCGGCGCGAAATCCGCCGCTGCGCGGCCAGCAGCCGGCGCTGTCGGCGGCGGGCAATCGCAGCCGGCACCGGGTCGGGCAAATGGTAAGAGGCGCTGTGCTCCTCATTCGAATACGTAAACACACCCAGATGATCAAACTGCGCCGCGGAAACAAAATCGAGCAGGGCGCAAAAGTCATCCTCGGTCTCGCCGGGGAATCCCACGATCATGGTCGTGCGCAGGGTCACGGCCGGGACCATCCGGCGGATCTTCTCCACCATCCTCAAAAACTGGCCGCCGTTCGAGCCGCGCTTCATCCGGCGGAGCACCGGGGCGCTGGCGTGCTGGAGCGGAATATCGAAATATTTCGCCACCTTGGGCGTCTCGGCCACAGCGGCGATCAGCTCGTCCGTCAGGCGATTCGGATAACAGTAGAGAAAGCGCACCCAGACCAG
This sequence comes from Acidobacteriota bacterium, assembly GCA_902812365.1. GTDB lineage: Bacteria > Acidobacteriota > Terriglobia > UBA7540 > UBA7540 > CADDZC01. Next base: position 7,172 of record CADDZC010000064.1, read on the forward strand.
CTCCGGAATGCGGCCGAGCTCCCGCAGCAGGTTCGCCAGCCCGTCGCGCAATCCCAGATCTGCGCCGTAGCTCGTCGTATCCTGGCCCACCAGGGTCAGTTCGCGCACGCCGCGAGCGGCGAGGTGGCGGGCTTCGCGCAGGATGGACTCGGGAGGGCGCGAGCGGAAGCGCCCGCGCATTTGCGGGATCACGCAGAACGCGCAGGGATGGTCGCACCCTTCGGCGATCTTGAGGTAGGCGGAGTACGGCGGCGTGGCGAGAAGGCGGGGCGTAAATTCCGTGTACAGGTACGGGTCAAAGGGATGGTCGGGGGTGCGGCGCTGTCCGGTCGATTGGCAGGCTTCAAGAACGTGCTCGAGTTCATTCGTCCCGATCACGAAATCGACTTCCGGAATCTCCTCCAAGATCTCCCGGCGATAACGTTCGGCCAGGCAACCGGCCACCACCAGCCGCCGGGCCGAGCCGGTTTTCTTGTGCTCGGCCATCGCCAGAATGGCGTCGATGGATTCCTGCTTGGCCGATTCGATGAAACTGCACGTGTTGACGACGATCACCTCCGCCTCGTCGGCGCGCGGCGTCACCTCGTAACCGTGCCGGGCGAGAATCCCCAGCATGACTTCGCTGTCCACCAGATTCTTGGGGCAGCCCAGGCTGACCATCCCCACTTTGGGCATAAGGAAAATGGGCGGTGCCGCCCGGACTCCGATGGGCGCCCGGTCCGCATCCTCGCCGGGCGCGTCCGGCCCGCGCCACCACCTGCAAGAGCGGATTTTATCACGTTTCCCTCCGCCGCGGGTTCAGGCCGGACGCCGAAGAGCCGAAGTGGCGGTGCTGCCCGCCCGATGATGGCCGCCGGTTCCCCCTAATGCCGACGGGCGGAGCCGGCCTTCATTGCTGCCGCCACACGTAAACCCATAGCTCGGCGGAGGCGGCCAGATAGCGGCCGTCGGGCGAAAAGGCGATCGTCAGCAGCGGCTCACGGCTTTCGGCGAGAGTCCGCTCCAGCTTGCCGTCCCTCAGCGACCAAATGCGCGCCGTGTGATCTTCGCCGGCCGAGGCGAGCCATTGGCCGTCCCGAGAAAACTCCACCCAATGTACCGGGCCGGCGTGACCAGCCAGCGTCTCCACCAACTTCCAGTCGCCGACCGACCAGACGCGGATTTTGCCGTCCTCGCAAGCTGTCGCTACCAGCCGGCTGTCCGGCGAAAAGGCGATGCGCAAGACCGAGCCTTGATGGCCGGGGAGAACATTCACAAATCGGTGCTCGCTCAGCCGGATGACGACCGGGTCGGGCGAAGCGCTCATGGCGATGCGGGCCAGCAGCAACCAATGACCGTCCGGAGAGAAGGCGTAGACGCCCGGCCGCTGTTTCAGATCCGGGATGGTCACGCCCAGGGAGCGTCCCGTCTCGGGGCTCCAGAGCTCGAACGTCCCCTGCTTGTAGACGCCGAGATACCGCAGGTGTGGAAAATAGAGGACGGGCCCGACGCCCCCGCTGGCGCCAACGGCGTTCACGCGGCCCACCAGCGAGTCGCGGTCGACACCCCATTGAAAGGCCAGCAGGGGCGTGCGCGGGGCCACCGACGGCTCGCTTTTGCCTTTGATCTTGAACAGTCCTCGGGCGAAAATCAGCAGGCGGGATTCGCTCAGAAAATCGGCGGCCTGGATATCGAGGTCGCCGATGCCCTCCACGCGCGGGTGCAGGACCTTGCGGATATCGCCATTGGCCAGGGCCAGCAACGCCACCTTGCCGTCCCGTCCGGCGACGGCCAGCAGGGAGCTGTCGGGCGCAAACGCCCCGGCGGGAGAGTCATCGATGGCCAAGTGGCCTTCGATCCGGGCGTGGCTCACCCAAGCCCACGACGGGCTGCCCCCGATGCTTTCCACCTGGGCGCTCGAACCGGCGGCGAACCAACCTCCGGCCAGGCCCAGGTACGCCGCCAGCCAGCCAGCCGCCCGCCTTCGCGGCCGGCGGTTTTCCCCGCGCGCCCGCTCGGGCCGCCCCTCAGCCTCCAACCGCTTCGCCGCGTGCCAGCCGCTCGACCAGCTCACGATCCGCCTCCAGAAAGTTGTAGTCCCGCAGCTCGGCCCGCCGCGCCCAGGCAATCGACTCGAAGGCGTAGTTGCGCACCACGCCGCGGTAAGAGGCGACCGAAAAGAAGACGATCTCGACGTCACGGTCCGGATAGCGATAGCGGCCTCGAAACGCTTCTTTCCCCACCTCGGCGTCGATCCCCAGTTCTTCGGCGAGCTCGCGGCGCAGAGCGGCCTCCAGCGTCTCGCCCTCCTGCACCTTCCCGCCCGGGAACTCCCACCGCAGCCCGTAAGCATCCGAGCGGAGGCGCTGGCCGATGAGAATGCGGCCGCCCTCGGTCACGATCCCGGCCGCCACGACGATGGGAGGCGATTCGCTCATTTCGGCTCGGTCCCGCCCGGCGCCCGAGACCCGCTCCGCCTTTTCAGGACCTCAGAGCGCTCAGCACCTCGCGGATGTGCCCGTCCACCCGCACCTTGGGGAAGACCTTTTGCACGCGGCCGGCCGCGTCAATGATGTAGGTCGTCCGCACGATGCCCATCGAAACCCGGCCGTACAGGTTTTTCTCCTGCCAGACGCCGTAGGCCTCGAGCGTGCCATGTTCGGGATCGGACAGCAGAGGAAAGTTCAATTTGTACTTGTCGCGGAATTTGGCGAGCGCGGCCACGCTGTCGGCGCTCACTCCGGCCACCTGCGCGTTCAAAGCTTCCAGTTCTTTTTTGGCGTCACGGAACTGGTTCGCCTCGCTCGTTCAACCCGGCGTATCGGCTTTGGGGAAGAAGTAGAGCACCAGCGTCCGGCCGCGGAAGTCTTTCAGGCTGATCGTCGAGCCGGAATCCGAGAGCAAGGAAAAGTCCGGGGCTTGATCCCCGACGTTCAGCATCGCCGCTCCTTCGGGGCGTCGCGCCCGCGCGCGGCGCCGCCCGCCACCCTCTCGCTCCGCCGCTCGGGACGCCCAGCGGCGGCCAGTCCGCATTATACACGGTGGCCGCGGCCCGCCGGCTTGTGAAATCCGCCGCACGCGCAGTACAATCTTCCCAGATGAACCCGCTCGTTCAGATTGAGACCGGGCCTCGCCGAGCTCCGCGGCCGGAGTGGCTGAAAGTGCGCATCCCCGGCGGCGACAACTATCTCGAGCTCAAGCGCACCCTGCGGCGGCTGGAATTGCACACGGTCTGCGAGAGCGCCCGCTGCCCCAATCTCGCCGAGTGTTGGGGACGCCGCACGGCCACGTTCATGATTCTCGGCGACCAGTGCACGCGGCGGTGCGCATTCTGCGCCGTGCCGAAAGGCTTGCCCCGCGGCGAGGTGGATTGGGGCGAGCCGGAGCGGGTGGCGCAAGCGGCGGCCTCGATGGGACTCCGGTACGTCGTCGTCACCTCGGTCGATCGCGACGATCTGGCCGACGGCGGGGCGGGTGTCTTCGCGCGAACCGTCGACGCGCTTCGGCGGCGCCTGGCGGGCGTGAAGGTCGAAGTGCTGATTCCCGATTTTCGCGGATCGGATGAGGCCTTAGAGGTCGTGGTCGGCGCCGGGCCCGACGTGCTGAATCACAACCTCGAGACCGTGCCGCGCCTCTACGCCGTGGCCCGCCGCGGATCCCGCTACGAGCGCTCGCTGCGGCTGCTCGAGCGCTGCCGTCAGATCAATCCCCGGATGCCCACCAAATCCGGTTTGATGGTGGGCCTGGGGGAAACCTTCGACGAGCTGCTGGCGGTGCTCGCCGATCTGCGCGCGGCCGGCGTGTCCATGGTGACGATTGGGCAGTATCTGCGCCCCTCCGCCGACCAGTTGCCCGTCAAGCGGTTTTACACTCCGGAGGAATTCGCGGCCCTGAAGGCGGCCGGAGAGAATCTGGGAATCCCCCGCGTCGAATCCGGCCCTCTGGTTCGCAGTTCCTATCACGCCCACGAACAGAGCCAAGGGTTAGTGTGAGTCGGCGGTCAGTCTCGGCGGTACTGGGGGTGCCGCCGCGCCAGCGCGTCCTCCGCCTGCTCGTGGAGCGCCTGCCACAGCTCCGGCTTCATGTCCGCCGCTATCGCCGCCGCCGCCCGGTAGTCGGCTTCGCCCAGCTGAGTTTGGCCGAGACGGATTTCCAGGCTCCCCTCGAGCAACCTCCACAGCGGGTTGTGAGGATACTCCTGCGCGAGTTGCCGGAACAGGGCGAGAGAGCGGGCGTACTGGCGCTCCGTGCGGCGAGAAAGATTTTTGGCCAGATGAAAGGTGGCTTCCGGCCGCGTCAATTCTCCTTTCTCGGCGGCTTCCCCAAGCTCGCGGAGCCCCAGCTCGCGGCTGCCGCCGGGAAGCTCGATCAGAAACCTCAGCATCTTGACGTAAGTGGGCAGCGTGTCGACGAAGTAGTTGTAAATGCCGATTCCCAGCTCCGCGTCGTAAAGGTGAGGATCGAGCTGCAGGGCGCGAAGCGAGAGATTGCGCATCTTTTTGCCGGCCCGCGCCGTCGCCAGGGCGTGGCTGCGAAGAGCGAAGAGGCGCGCCTGCAGGCCATAGGCCAGGGCTTCATAAAGATCGCTCCGCGCTTCATCCTGATGAACCTGCAGGCGGGCCTCAGCCTTGGCAATGGCCAGGTGATCCAGGCGCTCGAAGTCCGCGTCGTAAGGGGTAACGGCCTCGGAAAGCGCTTCGAAGACGTCCGGGTCGATCAGGTTACCACGCGTCAGATAAATCTTCCACCCATCGGCATCCGCCTCCAGCACATACCCGAGCGGCGATTCCGGGTCGGATTGCTGAAGGCGCCGGAAGGCGGCGACGGCCCCGTCAAAGTCGCCGTCCATCATCCGGTCGATCCCCTGGCGGGCGACCGCCAGCTCATCGTTCGCCTCCGGAGCCGGACGCGCGCCGCCCCCGGCGGCCGGGGCTGCGAGCGCGATCGTCATCAAGAGGGCGGCTGCCGGCGCCCCAGCCCAGCGATCCTTCATCAGCCTCCATCGAATAACGTTCATCCGCAGCATATCCGCCCGGCGCGCCCCGATCAATGCCAAAAACGAACCGGCGCTGTTGCGGACGGCGGGCGTCGTGTATAATCGAAGCGGGACGGGCTCGGTCACAGCGCGCCGCGAGGGGGCCGCACCATGGCAGAGGTCAAAGTCGGCTTACAAGACGTCGTCATCGCCACCACGGAAATCTGCTCGATTGACGGCCAGCGGGGAATCCTAACCTATCGCGGCTACAATATTCACGACCTGGCCGAGCATTCCACGTTCGAAGAAGTTGTCTACCTGCTCTGGTACGGCCGGCTCCCCCGGCCAGCCGAGCTCGACGAGCTTCGCCGCCAGCTCGTCGAGCACCGCCCCATCGCCCCGGAGATGGTCGATCTGCTCAAGCGCCTCCCGCCCCCTCAACATCCGATGGAGACGCTGCGCACGGCCGTCTCGGCGCTTTCGCTCTACGATCCGGAAGCCGAAGACATGTCGCTCGAGGCCAACCGCCGCAAGGCTCTGCGGCTGACCGGGCAGATGGGGACGATTGTGGCCGCTTTCGGCCGCATCCGCGACGGCCAGGAACCCATCCCCCCAGACCCCAACCTGAACCACGCTGCCAATTTTCTTTATATGCTGACCGGCCAGGCGCCGGACGCCGAAACCGCCCGCCATTTCGACGTTGCCCTCATCCTGCACGCCGACCACAGCTTCAATGCCTCGACGTTCGCCGCCCGCGTCACCGCCTCCACCCTCTCCGACATGCACTCCGCCATCACCTCCGCCATCGGCACGCTCAAAGGCCCACTCCACGGCGGCGCCAACGAGCAGGTGATGAGGATGTTGCTGGAAATTCAGACCCTCGATCGGGTCGACGACCACATCCACCGCCTGCTCGCCGAAAAGAAGAAGATTATGGGATTCGGGCACCGCGTCTACCACACCGAAGACCCGCGGGCGACGGTGCTCCGCAAGATGTCTGAGGCTCTCGGCCGCCGCCACCACGACACCCGGTGGTTTGAGATGTCGAAGCGGATCGAAGAGCTGATGATCCGCGAGAAAAAGCTCAATGCCAACGTCGATTTTTACTCGGCTTCCGCCTACTATGTCATGGGCATCCCCGTCGATCTTTATCCGCTCATTTTCGCTGTCAGCCGCATCTCGGGCTGGACGGCCCACGTGCTTGAGCAATACGCCAACAACAAGCTCATCCGTCCCCTGGCCGAGTATACCGGGCCGACCAACCAGAAATACGTTCCCATTGACCAGCGATAAGCGGGCGACCCGCGGAACCAGGAGCGGCGGCGCGCGAGCCTGCCCCAAATTCTGCCGCCCGCCCCGCTACTTCTTTTCCGGAACCCAGTAAATCTCCTCGCGGATCGATTCCTTGGTGAAACCGCGGCGCTTGAGGATGCCCTTGGCGTTTTCAATCATCTCGGGATGGCCGCAGACGTAAGCGGTGGTGTTTGAAGGCTCCAGTCCCAGCGCATCCGAATGCTTGCGGAGCACGTCTTCGACCCGGCCCACTTCGCCTCGCCAGGCCGGATCCTCCCAAGGACGGCTGACGGTGGGAATGTAGGTCAGCCAGGAGTGGCTCCGAGCCAGGGCTTCCAGCTCCTGCTGATACGCCAATTCCCAGGAGCGGCTGGCCGCTTGTAACACGACGATGCGCACGTCCGGAGCCCGTCCTTGCTCTTCCTCCCGCGCCAGCGTGCGGACGACGCTGACGTAAGGGGCCACGCCCGTCACTGTGCAGGCCATGTAATGCTGGCGGTGGCCCGTCTTGCCGTCGAGCGTAAACAATCCTTTGGCTTGCCGACGCATCAGGATGGTGTCGCCGGGCTGCAATGGGTACAGCCGCGGCGTCAGTTCGCCGTGGGGAACGAGCTCGAAGAAGAATTCAATCTCATCCTCGAGGGGGCTCGAAACAATGGAATAGGCGCGCTCGATAATTCGGGTCTCGCCGGGCACCCCGAGCGTCGCGTACTGGCCGGGCTTAAAGACCAGCGGCTGCTCGGGGCGCACGCGAATGGACCACAAGTCGGGGGAGTAGTCCTTCCGACTGACGATCTCGACCTGCTGGTATTTTTCCGCCGGCGCCGTCATACCATTGCCCTCCCGCTCCCTTCGGCCAGGTCGGGTCGCGGGAGAAGGCGGGCCCAAAGCTGGCGCCAAGCCCCGCGGCTCAACCCTGAACCTCGCCGGGCCGCCCGCGGAAGTGGCCCGGGAATCCCCCGAGCTTTCCATACTGCCGGGCTTTCAGCGTTTTCGCAAGGGCCGAGGCCGGTTCCGGCACGATTCCCGGCTCCGCGGCCGGGCACGGTGACGCCTTCCGTCACTCAACGCGCGGCTCGCGGGCGCTCGCACGGCGCCGCGGCGCCCCCGCCTTACTTCCTGCGTGGCGGCTGGGCCGGCCGCAGCTCGATCCGGCTGGCCAGCGCCCGGGGCGGATACTTCAGCAAATCTAACACCGCTTTGGCGACGTCTTCGCCCGTCAGCTTCCAGGGGTCGCGCGCGGTGCCGCCGAAAATCGAGGCAAAATCGGTGGCCACGCTTCCCGGCATGATCGTGCTGACGCGGATATTGTCGTAGCGCACGTCCTGCATCATCGCCTCCGTCATGCCGTTTAATCCGAATTTCGAGGCATTGTACGCGGCGCCGCCGGCGAAGGCGTTAATGGCGGCCAGACTGGAGATATTGAAGATATAGCCTCCGCCGCGCTTGCGCATCCAGGGGATGGCTTCGCGCGAGCAATAAAACGCGCCCGAAAGGTTCGTGGCAATCGTGGCGTCCCACTCTTCCGCCGTCAGTTCGTCGATCCGTTTCATGATCCCGATCCCGGCGTTGTTGACGAGGATATCGAGACCTCCGAAACGTTCGGCGGCGGTGTGGATCAGCCGCCGGCAATCCTCGTAGCGGCGCACATCGGCCACCACGCCGTCCACCGGCCCGGCCCCGTTTCGGGCGAGACTCGCCGCGGCTTTCTGGACGCGCTCGGCGTCGCGCCCGCAGATGCAGACGGCGGCGCCTTCGGCGAGCAGAGCCTCCGCCACGCGATAGCCGATGCCTCGGCTGCCGCCGGTGACGACGGCCGTTTGGTTCGTCAGTTCTCGCGCCATGTCGTTATCTCCTTAGCCGGTCCGGCTGTGGCCGACCGCCCCCTCCGCCCCGCGGCGCTCGCGGCGCAGATGCGCTTCCACGCGCGCCACGTCTTCCTCCGTGTCCACGGCGATCGTGTCCTCGGCCGCCTCGCGCACCGCGATCGGGATGCCATTCTCGAGAAACCGCAACTGCTCGAGCTTTTCCGCCTCCTCCAGAGGAGAAGGCGGCAGCGCCAGAAATGTTTTCAGGGCGGCGGCGCGATAAGCATAAAGGCCCAGATGCTTGTAATAGTGCGCCTTCGCCGCCGCCTCGCGCGAGTACGGGATCATGGCCCGCGAAAAATAGAGGGCGCGGCCGCTCCCATCGCACACCACCTTCACTTTGTTCGGATCGCGGGCCTCCGCCTCGCTGATGGCCACCCGGAGGGTAGCAACCGGGATTTCCGGCGTTTCCCGGAACGGCTCGAGCAGCCGTTCAATATGCTGCGCCGTCACCGTTGGCTCGTCCCCTTGAATGTTGACGTAAATTTCCGCCGGCCGCCGCTCCATCACCTCCCCCAAGCGGTCGGTGCCGGAATGGTGGTGGCGGGAGGTGATGACGGCGGGAACGCCGAGCCGGCCGCAGCACTCGGCCACTTCTTCGGAATCGGTCGCCACCAGCAAATCATCCAGCCCCTTCGCCGCGCGCGCGCGGCGATAGACCCAGACTACCATGGGATCGCCAAGAATGGGCCGCAGCACCTTGCGGGGGAAACGCTTGGATTCCAGCCGGGCCGGAATAACGCCGAGCACGCGATGCGTCATATGAGGGAGGGCGGCTCCTCTGCTGGCCTCCAGGGGCGAACGGCGCGGCTTGACCCGAGGCCGGGCGCGGTAAAACGCCGGATTCGGGGGCCGGGCGCCGCCGCGGGCGTCACGGCGCCATCAAGCTAAATGGCGGCCGGCTCCGCTCCCCGGCGCTGGAAGATTTCAATGTAGACGTTCACCAGCGAGACCGCCGCCGGCGTGACGCCGGGGATTCTGAGCGCCTGGCCGAGGGTCAAGGGACGGATTCGGGTGAACTTCTCCACCATCTCGCGCGAGAGGCCGGAAATTTTGGTGTAGTCGAAGTCCTCGGGGATGCGCCGCGCTTCCGCCCGCTTCATCCGCTCCATCTGCTTTTCCTGCTGGGCCAAGTAGCCTTCATACTTGAAATCCGTCTCCACGCGCCGCGCTTCCTCACGGGCGAACAGGCTGGCGGGGGCGTTCGCGTTCAAGCCCCCGAGCGGCGCCAGGCCTTGAGACGCCAGACTCTCATTGACCCACGCGGCCAGATCATCGAGACTGACTTCGGGACGCTTCAGAAGCTGGGCTCCGGTCAGTGGGCTCGGGCCGGTGAAGCTGTTGCCGCGCATCAAGCCGAGTTTCCGGTAGACCTCACCGCCCACCCGCGATTGGGGATCGAGCCGCGTGGCCAGCAGGAAGCCCGTGGCGGCGGAGATGCGCTCCTGCTTTTCGAGAAACGCCCGGTAGTCCTTTTCGGGGACAGTGCCGACGCGGTGGCCGATGGGCGTCAGGCGTTCGTCGGCATTGTCGATTCGCAGGTGGAGCCGGAACTCGGCGCGGGACGTGAACATTCGATAGGGTTCGTCGCAGCCCTTGCTGACCAGGTCGTCAATCAAGATGCCCGTGTAGGCTTGGGTGCGCCCGATGATGAGCGGCTCGCGGCCCCGAACGCGCAGCCCGGCGTTGATGCCCGCCACCAGACCCTGGCAGGCGGCTTCTTCGTATCCCGTCGTGCCGTTGATCTGCCCGGCCAGAAACAGCCCCCGAATCTTCTTGGTTTCCAGCCACGGATGGAGTTCGGTCGGCTGCACCATGTCATATTCGATGGCGTAGCCGGGCCGGATCATGTCAGCGCTCTCAAGACCGGGAATCGAGCGCACCATCGCCCATTGCACATCGATCGGCATCGAGGTCGACATGCCATTCACATAGATTTCATGAGTATCCAGCCCCTCCGGCTCCAGAAAAACCTGGTGCTGCGGCTTGTCGGGAAATTTGACGATCTTATCCTCGATGGACGGGCAGTAGCGGGGGCCGAGACTCTTGATCTGCCCGGAATAAAGCGGCGAACGATGGAGATTCTCCCGGATGGCGCGATGAGTCCGGTCGTTCGTGTACGTGATCCAGCAGACCGTCTGAGGCTGGGTGATGGCGCGCGTGCGGAAACTGAACGGGGTGGGAATGGGATCACCCGGCTGCTCCTGAAATTGGGAAAAGTCGATGGTACGCGCGTCGAGCCGGGGCGGCGTACCGGTCTTCAGGCGGCCCACCTCGAACCCCAGGCGCCGCAGGGCTTCCCCGAGCATCACGGCCGGCGGTTCGCCGGAGCGGCCGGCGGGGTAGGTTTGTTCGCCGCAATGAATTAATCCGTTCAGAAAAGTCCCCGTCGTAATGACCACCGCCCCCGCTTCGACGCTCCGGCCGTCTCGCAGGCGCACGCCCCGAACGGCCGGCGGCGGGCGGCGGCGGGAATCCGGCTGCGCGCGTTCGGCCGCCGATAGCGCGCGCGGCCCCCCGTCCAGCACCAGGTCGACGACCTCGGCCTGCTTCAGGCGCAGGTTGGGCTCCGCTTCCAGCACTTGGCGCATCCGAACGCGATAGGCCTTCTTGTCGGCTTGGGCGCGCGGCGACCAGACGGCGGGGCCGCGGCTCGTGTTGAGCAGGCGAAACTGAATGCCCACCTGATCGATCACCTCGCCCATCACCCCGCCCAGGGCGTCGATTTCCCTCACCAAGTGTCCCTTGGCGATTCCACCCACCGCCGGGTTGCACGACATCTGCGCCACCAGATCGAGGTTCATGGTGTAGAGCGCCGTCCTTAACCCCATCCGTGCCGCCGCCCGCGCCGCCTCGCAGCCGGCATGTCCGCCGCCGACCACCACCACGTCGTATCTTTCGGTGAAATCGAAGCCCATAATCTTTGGCTCGGATGCCGCGGACCGGATCGCCGCGCATTCTTCGTTCCGTGTCCGCAGGCCTATTATACGATGGCCGATGCGCCGCCGCGAAGCGCCGGCGTGAACACTACTACGGGCGCCGGAGTCCGGAATAACCGGCCGCCGGCGAATGACGCCGGGATATAATGGTCCCCACGGGCATCCGGACGTCCCGTTCATCCTGGCAGGGGGTCGCTCTTATTCGACGCCAGCCCGAGGCACCGAATCCTGAACGGCGGGTGAAGAGGCCATCGACGAAGCCGGCACGCCGGGAGCGGATTACCGAGCAGCCGAACCCGGCTTCCGCCTCTCTGGACACAAAGCCGACCCGCGACATCTTGCGCATCATGAACCGCGAGGATCGCAAGGTCGCCCCGGCTGTGGCCCGAGTGCTTCCTGAAATCGCCCGCGCCGTGGAGCTGGCGGTTGAGGCGCTCTCCCGCGGCGGTCGCTTGATGTACTTGGGCGCCGGAACCAGCGGCCGGCTGGGCGTGCTCGACGCGGCTGAGTGCATCCCCACCTTTGGCACCGACCAGGTGGTCGGCGTGATCGCGGGAGGGCCGCAGGCTCTGCTCCGCCCCATCGAGGGCGCGGAGGACGACCCCGCCCTGGCCGTCCGCGACTTGCGGCACCGGCGGCTGAACCGGCGCGATATTCTGGTCGGCATTTCGGCCAGCGGCCGCACGCCGTACGTTATCGGAGGCATGCGCTACGCCCGAAGGCTCGGCCTGCGGACAGTGGCCGTCACCTGTAATCCGGAGGCTCCGCTGCGACGCTGGGCCGACGTGGCGATCATGCCGGTCGTTGGCCCCGAGGTCGTTGCCGGCTCCACCCGCCTGAAAGCCGGAACGGCGCAAAAACTGGTCCTCAACATGCTCTCAACGGCCGCCATGGTGCGGCTGGGCCGCGTCTACTCCAACCTGATGGTGAACGTACAGTTGAAGAACTCCAAGCTGAAAGAGCGCGGGCAAAAAATACTCCGGCAGTTGACCGGAGCCAGCCCGGGCAGCGCCACGAGAGCGCTCGAAGAGTCAGGTGGAAGTCTGGCCGTCGCCCTGTTGATGCTCTGGCAGGGCCTGGGAGCAGCCGAAGCGCGCCGGCGGTTGGCAAAGGGGCCGAGCGTTGCCGCTGTGCTGCGCGCCGCCGCCCAGGGAACGCCGGCGTCCTTCAGCCGCTCGCAACGCAACCCGTGAGGCCGCGGACTGGACAAGGTTTCCTTGAGCCGAGGCGCGAATCGGAGGTTATGGATCAATTCCTGATCGAAGGTGGCCGGCCGTTGAGCGGCTCCGTCGGCATCAGCGGCGCCAAGAATGCCGCCCTGCCGGCGATGGCCGCGGCGTTGCTCACCTCCGAGCGGGTGACCCTGCACAACGTGCCGCGAGTGCGCGACATCGGAACGCTGCGGAGCCTGCTGGACGAGCTGGGCGTCGACTCCTCCGTTACCCATGAGGATCACGGCAACCGCGTCGAGATCGAGGCACGCCAGCTCCTGAACCCTGTGGCTCCCTACGAGCTGGTGAAGCAGATGCGCGCTTCGGTGCTGGTGCTGGGCCCTCTGCTCGCCCGCTTTGGACACGCCCGCGTTTCTCTCCCAGGCGGCTGCGCGATCGGTGCCCGGCCCATCAACTTGCACCTGAAGGGCCTGGAAGCCCTCGGCGCTACCATCACGATGGACCACGGCTATGTGGACGCCCGGGCCGACGGCTTGAAAGGCACCGCGTTTTACTTTGACACCGTATCGGTAACCGGAACCGAAAATCTGATGATGGCCGCCACCCTCGCCGCCGGCGAGACCGTGCTTGAAAACGCCGCCTGCGAGCCCGAGGTGGTAGACTTGGGACATCTTCTTCAGGAGATGGGCGCGCAGATTGAAGGGCTCGGCACCGGTCGCATTACGATTCGCGGCGTCGCCCGGCTGCGCGGCGCCCGCCACGTGATTATCCCCGACCGCATCGAAGCCGGCACGTTCCTGGCCGCCGCTGCCATTACCGGCGGTGAAGTGACCCTGCTCAACGTGGAGCCGAAGCACCTCGCGGCCGTCGTCGCGAAGCTGGCGGAGGTCGGCGTCGAAATTGACTCGTCCGCGCCCCCTCCGCCCGGGGCGCGGTGGGGCACGCTGCGGACTAGAAACGCTGGGCCGCTCCGCGCCGCCGACGTCACGACTCAGGAATATCCGGGTTTTCCTACCGACATGCAGGCGCAATACATGGCTTTAATGACTCAGGCGGAAGGCACAGCCGTCATCACGGAGACGATATTCGAGAATCGGTTTTTACATGCCCTCGAACTGGCTCGCCTCGGAGCTGACATCACCGTGGACGGCCGCCGCGCCTTGGTGCGGGGCAAGACTCCCTTGAGCGGCGCCAATGTCCAGGCCTCCGACTTGCGGGCGAGCGCTTCGCTGGTTCTCGCCGGGCTCGCCGCCCAAGGCGAAACCGTGGTCGATCGCGTGTATCACATAGATCGGGGGTACGAGCGAATCGAAGAGAAACTAACCAAGCTCGGGGCCCGCATCAAGCGGATTTCGGAAGGATAAGATGTGGCTGGGCGCGAGTTGAGAGAACGGGCGCCGCCCTGAATCCCTCAGACTCAGCGCCCGTTCCCGTTGAAGGAGGATATCCCGCTCGCGGCCCTTTAGCTCTTGCCCGAAGGGTTCGGCGGGCACGTGAAT
>CADDZC010000065.1 GCA_902812365.1 Acidobacteriota bacterium
TTGCACAAACCGGACATTTTCATTTTGCGGCTACACGTCTCTGCGTCAATCTTGAACTTCCCGGTCGCGTGCATTAAACTGCATGGAAGGTGCTGGCGCTCAATGAGGCGGTCAAATTAATTCGTCTCGAGCTGCCGTCGCCCCCGGCGGCGCGGTGGGCATCCGTCTTCTTCACGCTTTCCGTCCTCACCGTTCTCCTCTCGATCGCGGCTTCGCAAGCTTTCCTGGCACTGGCCGGCGTGCTTTATGCGCTCCATTTGATCTGCCATCGGCCCGCTGTTCGCTTTCCACCGGTGGCGTTGCCGCTGCTGCTGTTTTGTCTGCTTACAGTTCTCTCCGTGGTATGGGCCGCGTATCCGGCCATTGGGGCGCTGGCCATTCGCAAGCTCGTACTGTTTCTGATCCTGCTCTTCACTGTGAATCTCATTACGAGTCCAAAGCACTTGGAAACGCTTTATCAAGCGCTGTTTTGTGAATCGGCCGCAGCAGGATTACTGGCTGTGAAGCAGTTTGTCTCCTCTTATCGAGCCGTGCGCCTCACCCATCCCCGCGAGATTTACTATTACATGGCATACCGCCAGCGGGTGGAGGGGTTTATGGGCCACTGGATGAACTTCGGCGGCCAACAGATGCTGATTTTCGCGGTTCTCGCGGCGTTTGTGCTTCTCAAAGAAAGCCGAAGCAAGTTCTGGTGGGGCGTTTTGGCGGTTGTCGGTCTCTCCATCGTGATTGGTCTGACGCGCGGGGTATGGCTGGGTTGCTTCGCCGCCGCCCTCTACCTGATCTCACTCTGGCGGCCGCGACTGCTGTGGCTGGTGCCGGTGCTCGCGATTCTCGCCTATCTTGCCTCGCCCTCCCTCGTTCGGCAACGAGTCCGGATGGCTCTTCATCCGGCAGCAGACATGGCGGTAGCCGAGCGGGTCGAGATGTGGCGGGTTGGCCTTCGCATGGCCAGGGCACATCCTTGGCTCGGCGTGGGTACCGACAACATTCCGGCCGAGTACCCCTTCTACATGCCCGCCGGACGGCCGCCCCGGGTGGGCTATCACGATCACCTCCACAATAACCTATTGCAGCTCGCCGCCGAGCGCGGAATTCCGGCGATGATCGTCTGGGTTTGGCTGATGGTGGCGTTCGCTTGGCATTTCCGGAAGCTTGCCCAATCCACCGACGCCTCCGAGCGGTTCGAGTCGGGACCGGCGCGCTGGATCGTCCACGGAGTGCTGGCCGCCTGGATTGCCTTCGTCGTCGAAGGGTTCTTTGACTTCAACTTCGGCCTGTCGCCGGTATTAATGCTGTTCCTGTTTCTGGCGGCCAGTCCTTTTGTATTCACAACCACCGCGGTGCGGCGCCCGTCACCAGCTTCTCGAAACGCAGCTGCTGGTTGATAGACCGTCGGTTCTCATTCTCCATGGGTGATTCACTCTACGCTCGGACATTGAAACGTTTGAGCGCGAAATCGCGCCGACAGAAGTTCGAGTTGCTGCAAATGGTTTTCAAGCCCACCGAGCAAGACCGGGTACTCGACGTGGGCGCCAGCGGCGAACTGTTTACGGAATACACATTCGAGGACTTTTATCCCTTTCCTTGCCGTATCATCGGCGGCGGTGTGGACTTCTGGGAAGTGGTCAAAGCGCAGCGGAGATACCCCGGGCCTGCTTACGTAACGTTCGATGGCTGCGCGTTGCCCTTCGCAGACAAAAGCTTCGACCTGGTTTTTTCGAACGCCGTGATCGAGCACATTCCCGAGGCACCGCGGCAGCGAGAATTCGCGCGCGAAGTCATGCGAGTGGGCAAGAGCTGGTTTGTGACGACCCCGAACTACTGGTTTCCTTTCGAACCGCATTACCATTTGCCGTTGATCCAGTTCCTGCCGCGCGAAGGGCAGCGCCTTTACAATCGCCTGCTGGGGGGCAGCGTTCCCAAAGGGGAGGTGCAGCAGCTGGCGCTGCTCTCCGCTCGGCGACTCCGCAGCTTGTTTCCTGGTAGTGTCGTTGTAAGGATGCGAGTGACGTTTTGGCCGGAAACGCTCGTCGCCTACCGGATTGACCCGGCGCGGACGGGCTCGAGGCGTGAGCCCGCCTGCGGATGCGAGTCTGATGGTGCATAATGTGCGGCATTTCTGGCATTTTCAATTTCGGTACCCGGTCGCCGGCCGACGCGGCCGCCCTCAAACGCTCCACCGACGCGATGGCCCACCGCGGCCCGGATGATGAAGGCTTTTATTTCGACGGTGACTTAGCGCTGGGCAACCGAAGGTTGAGTATCATCGATCTTCCGGGCGGCCATCAACCCCTGTCGAACGAAGAAGGGCGCCTGTGGATTACCTTCAATGGCGAAATCTATAACTACCGCGAGGAGCGCCGAGAGCTTCTGGCGCGGGGCCATCGCTTCCGCACGGCCTCAGATACGGAAGCTATTGTCCATCTTTACGAAGAACACGGCATCCGCTGCCTCGACCGGCTACGCGGCATGTTCGCCTTCGCGCTCTGGGACGCCGGCGAGCGACGCTTGCTTCTGGCGCGCGATCGGCTGGGCGTGAAGCCCCTGTTTTACCGCCTCGAACCCGGGCGGCTCGTCTTTGCCTCAGAACTCCGCTCCTTGCGCGAGCTTTCCCAGCAGCCCTTTGAAATCGACCCGCAAGCCGTCTACGATTTTTTCGGCTTTCGCTATGTGCCCGCACCCTCTACCTTGTATCGCGGAGTTTACAAGCTTTTGCCGGGTCACTACTTAGTGGCAGATGCCTCAGGCACTCGGACTCATTGTTACTGGGATATTCCCGGCGACGAGGAAACCCAGGGGGACGCCCCCGAATGGGCCGCACGGGTGCTCGAGCACTTGCGGGAGTCCGTGCGGCTGCGGTTGATCTCGGACGTCCCGCTCGGAGTCTTTTTGAGCGGCGGCACTGACTCGAGCGCTCTCGTCGCCTTGATGTCCCAATTGGGAGCACATCCCCTTCGCACCTTCGCAGTGGGCTTTGATGAGCCCGGCTTCAGCGAGCTTCCCTACGCGCGTCAAGTGGCCGAAACCTTCCGGACGGAACACCAGGAGCTGGTCGTCACGGCCAACGACGTCGCGGAGGACCTTCCGCGCCTCATCAGCCTGCGCGATGAGCCTTTGGCCGAACCCACCGATGTGGCACTGTATCGCGTGGCGCGGCTGGCGGCTCAAAGCGTCAAGGTGGTGCTGGCCGGCGAGGGGGGCGACGAGCTTTTCGCAGGGTATGCCAAGTATGCGGCGGATCGGCTGGCGCGCTGGGCGCGGGTGGTCCCCCGGGCCCTGGTGCGCACTGGCCTTCGGGCCCTCCCCTACGGCCAGCACCGGTTGCACACCGCTTTTGAAATGCTTTCCCTCTCCGACGAGGCCGAGCGCTTCGCCGCCTGGTTCGGGTCTTTTTCGCGTGATGAGCGCACCGCACTATTTTCGGCCGACTTCCTGGCTCAAGTGGATGTCACGCACCCCGCGCGCGTCATCCGCCACTATCTCGAGAAGGCGCGCGAACGTTCTCCCTTGAAAAGGATGCTCTACACGGATCTCAAAGTCTGGCTGCCGGACAACTTGCTGCTGCGCGGCGATCAAATGACCATGGCGGCCAGCATCGAGGAGCGTGTGCCGTTTTTGGATCATCCCCTGGTCGAGCTAGCCGCCCGCATCCCGTCGCGATTGCTGATTCGTGGCTTTCATACCAAAGCGCTGCTCAAGCGTGCGCTGCGGTCCCTGTTGTCCGCCGGCATCTTGGATCGTCGGAAAGTCGGTTTCACCGTGCCCATCGGTCCTTGGTTCAGAAACCCGTTGAAAACCATGGTCGGTGACCTGCTTCTCTGCCCGAATGCCTCCACCCGCGATTACTTCGACGGGGCGAACATGGAGAGATTTGTGCGTGAGCACTTTGAAGGCGTTCGCAACCGCCAGAAGCAGCTCTGGGCACTCGTGAACTTTGAGTTGTGGCATCGCCGGAGACAGCGCGGTTAGCGGATTCGAGCATGGAGTTCCGGGGCCCATACTCCGATTCGACGCCTCCCGCAACTCCCGCTCCATGCCGGCCCACCGCTGTCTGCATGATCGTGGAAGACCTCCCCGTTCCCTTTGACCGGCGCGTCTGGCAGGAAGCGCGAGCCCTGGCCGAGGCGGGATATCGGGTTTCCGTCATCTGCCGCCGGAACGAGCAATATCCGGCAAAACGGGAAACTATCGATGGCATTGAAATCTACCGCCACCGGGTGCGGGAGGCGGCGACGCCGGTGGCCTACTGGGTTGAATACGGCGGCGCGCTCATAGCCCAGCTGTGGTTGGCCGCGGCGGTCTACCGGCGCACCCATTTCCGCATCCTCCACGCCTGCAACCCGCCGGATACGATTTTTCTTGTGGGGCTCATTTTCAAGCTTTTCGGAGTGCGCTTTATTTTTGATCATCATGATTTGAACCCCGAGCTGTACGAAGCGAAATTTCACCGCCGCGGGCTGTTGCACCGGCTCCTGCGGTGGGCCGAGCGGCTGACGTTTCGCACCGCCGACGTCTCTATCGCCACCAACCAGTCATATCGGGAAATCGCCCTCGTTCGCGGCCGCATGCCCCCGGATCGCGTTTTCGTTGTAAGAAGCTGCCCGGAACTGGCCACGCTGGATCGGGGACGCGTCAACCGCTCCTTGAAGCAAGGCCGGCGATTCCTGATCGTGTACCTTGGCACGATGGGGCCCCAAGAAGGCGTCGATGTGCTGCTCGAATCCGTCGCCCACCTCATCGAGCGCCGCCAGAATCTCGATGTTGGCGTCGTTCTGATCGGTGGTGGCACGGAAGTCCCGCGCCTGCGCAGGCTGAGCGCCGCCAAAGGCCTGGACCACGTCGTCAGATTCACCGGACGCATCCCCAACGCGGAGCTCGCCGACTACCTGGCCACCGCTGATATTTGCGTCGCGCCCGACCCCCTTAATCCCATGAACGACAAGTCCACGATGAACAAAGTCTTGCAATACATGGCGTACGGACGCCCGATCGTGCTCTTCGATCTCGCCGAAGGACGCCGGGCCGCCGGCAACTCCGCCCTCTATGCCCGTCCCAACGATCCGGTCGATTTTGCGGAACAGATCCTGAAGTTGCTCGATTCGGAATCCTTGCGCCGCGAGCTGGGGGAAGCCGGCCGCCGGCGCATCGAGCAGAACTTAAACTGGGAGCTGGAAAAGAAGACCCTTCTTTTGGCGTATCAGCGGGCTTTGAGCTGAGCGGCCCCAATGGACCGCAACTGTGACGCCCGGACCATCCGGGGCACCTTTGGACCCGATCAGCGGAAACGGACGGCCCACAATGGTCTTACACCAGCTTGACAGCTTTTCGAACCTCAGCCATGGTGGCCTGAGCGACCCGGCGGGCACGGCTGGTGCCCTCGTCGAGCACGTCCCATACGGCTTGGGGGTTATCCTCGTAGAGCTTCCGGCGGCTCTGGATGGGCGCGAGGACAGCATTTAAGTGGCTTGCCATCAAGCCTTTGCATTCCACACAGCCAATCTCAGCGGTCCGGCACTCGC
The DNA here is from genome assembly GCA_902812365.1 of Acidobacteriota bacterium. Taxonomy (GTDB): domain Bacteria; phylum Acidobacteriota; class Terriglobia; order UBA7540; family UBA7540; genus CADDZC01. Next base: position 5,523 of record CADDZC010000065.1, read on the forward strand.
GATTGACCCGATCGATCACACTCTGAGGCGAGAAAATTTTGTGGTGATCGAACACCGGGCAAACGTCGGGATTACCGGGATCGTAGCGGCGTTTACGCGCCGGATCCGTCACCATGCCAGCCACTTTTTTTGACACCACCTCCGGCGGATCGGAGAGATAGATAGCGTTGTTATAGCTTTTTGACATTTTTCGCCCGTCGGTTCCCCGCAGACGCGGAGACGGGGTAAGCAAGGCCTGCGGCTCCGGGAAGACTTGTCCGTAGAACTGGTTGAATCGCCGGGCCACCTCCCGCGTCAACTCGACGTGGGGAACCTGATCTTCGCCCACCGGCACATAGGCGGCTTTGTAGATCAGAATGTCAGCGGCCTGAAGCAGCGGGTAGCCGAGGAACCCGTAGGTGTGGATGTCGCGGTCTTTGATGTTCTCCAGTTGTTCCTTGTACGTGGGCACCCGCTCGAGCCACCCGAGCGGCGTGACCATCGAGAGCAGCAGGTGCAGCTCGGCATGCTCGGGCAGGCGCGACTGCACGAACAGGGTCACCTTCAGGGGATCCAGCCCGACGGCCAGCCAGTCTGTGACCATCTCGTAGATGTGGGTTTGCAGATCCGAAGTGTCCGCATAGTCGGTCGTCAGCATGTGCCAGTCCGCGACGAAATGGAAGCTCTCATACTTCCCTTCGTCTTGCAGCCGGACCCAATTCTGGAGCGCGCCGACCAGGTTACCCAGATGGAGCTTTCCGGTCGGCCGCATCCCGCTCAGGATGCGGGGGCGCGAGGTCACCTTCGAGCCGGCGTTGACGGCCATTCACTTCGATCCAGGAGCTATTCCAGCGAAATGCCCGAAAAATGCAGTCTATCATAGGACGACCCCTCGCGCGCCCGCGCCAGCAACTGCTGGGTTCAGAGCGGGGGCGCACTTCGAATCATCTTCCTGCCGGCGGCGCTGCGGCGGTCACCCCCACGGCCCGGACGAGAGGCCGTCTGCGCCGATACTGGCCCCTCCGGAGCGCGCGCCAGGGGGCTGGAGCCTCTTGGCTGGGCTCGGTCACCATCACCCGATGAGCCCGGGGCTCTCCCGCCGGGTCAGCGGTCGTCGTCGCGATGCAGATTGAGCGCGGGGAGCACCGGCGTGTGCTCGAGCTGGACCGACTGCAGTTGCGACGGATCCAGGCCCAGCGCTTCGAGAATGGTGGGCGCCACCTGCCGGGTCTCCACGTATCCGGTGAAGGTCTTGGCCTGTAGCGCGGGATTGGACACGAGCAGCAGAACATTTCTGTCATCGTGGGCAAAGCCGCCGTGCTCGGCAATCTTCTTGGTCCCGCCGGTATAAACCACACCCACGTTCGGGGCCACGATGATATCCGGCGTTCGCGGGTCACGCGACGGATTGTTGAACATAAGGTCCAGCGAGTTTCCGGAGAAGATTTCGCCGCCCCCGAAAAGGTTCTCGCTGGCCTCGAGCTTTGCCACAGAAGCTGGGGTCTGCGACTGATCGGTGAGCCAGATCAGCGAAATGTCGTCTTCGAGAGCCTGCCCGACCAGTCCGCCGCCGGTCAGACCGGTTCCGACGCCGCCCAGCACTTGCGAGGGCGGCTCGAGAGCGGGATCATCGGCCGGGATGCGCAGCACCCGTTTCGGATCGATTGGAGATTGTCCATGCTTGGCCGTAATAATGATGAGCGTTGACCCGAACAGATCCCGATGCTTTAATTCTTCCACCATCTTGCCAATCGCCTGGTCGACAAACTGAATTTGCCCGAGAAGCGCCGGGGATGGGGTGCCGAGCGCGTCCAGGTAGCCGCCGGTCACGCCGATCGAATGCTCCGCCAGCTTTTGTCCGATGCTGACCGACTGGAAGTTCATACCGAAGATGTTCGGAACCGGAGCGCCGGCAGAACCGTCGTGTCTTTTCCCGCCGATTTCATTCAGGATGGCCTGAACTTTAAGCCCGTCGTAACAGCGAATGTTCTGGAAACTGTCGGGCCAAGCGCTGGACGGGGTGGCAGCGCCGGGATCGGGCAGCGGATCGCAGCCCGGCACGCCGGGCAAGGGAACGGGTATGGAGTTGATTTCCGGAGTGTAAAGATCATCGACGCCATTTCCCGGGTGGCCGTTCACGCTCTCGTAGGCCGGATGTTTGTCCGACCATGCCGTGTAGCCGCCCGCCGCCTTGATCACGTTGAAAATGGTGTTGACGCGCACGAAATCGTGAGGATAGACCGGGGCGCAGTTCCGGCTGGGATCACGCGGCAGATAGGCCGGATTGATCGGATTCCCACCGTGCAGACTCGCTCCTCCATCCAGCCTCGTGTAATCCCAGTCGATTTCCTCGTCGAAGCCCACCTGCGTACCTCGGTCAGAGGGGCAGAGACTGCTGCCTCCCGGAATTCCGTACGGCGTGGTTTGTGCCGGAGGCGAAAGCGACCGATCGTAGCTCACGTCATAGTAAACCCCTACCGAACGCGGTGTGCCGCCGGTCATCAGCGCCATCGTGCCCGGAAATGAATCTGAGGGCATCGCCGCGTAAGCCTGGAGGTAATTGACTCCGCTTTCCGCCAGCTCGGCCAAGTGAGGACAATACGGTTCCCCTCCGTTAACCTCGGGAAGACCTTTTCGGCAGTTGGCAAAATCCAGTGCGTGCATTCCGTCAATGCTAATCAGCAGAACGTGCTGGATGGAGCCCTCTTCGTCACGCCAGCGCCCATCGTGCTGTCCCCCGCCGCGCGGACTCGCAAGGAATCGCGGCCGCGAAACCGCCGCCAGCGTGCAAAGACAAGCGGCGCCCACCCCAACGGCTTTCCACCTGATGGCCATTTTGTTGATCCTCCCGAATAGGCGAACTAAAATCATGTACCTTCCGATTAGTGTCCGCCGGCCATGATGCGCAAATCACAGATCGGTTAAATGTGAGTGAATTCGCAATTGAAACCGGCGCTCCCAACCCGCTCGGAGCCCTCAACCCGACGGACGCGCCGCGAGCCCTCCTTGCCGGCCGGAGATTCAAAAACCGGTTCATTGTCTCTTGACAGGCGGCCGATGGCGCACGGGGGCCATTCGGGATACGCGCGGCATCGTCAAGATGGTGGCCGGCCACCAGAATGAAGAGGTGCTGGGCGTCTCTATGATCGGGCCGAGCGCCGGTGAAGTCATTCACGAGGCGGCCATGGGACTGCGCTTCCGCGCGAAGATCCGCGATTTCATTGAACTCCTGCACGTCGATCCGGCGATGGCGGAAGCCTTGAAGATAGCCGTATCGCGGTTCGAAGGACCCGGCAAAGCTTTCCTGCTGTACGGAATAAGGAGGCCGGCCGGTGAAGACAATGGCATCGACGACAACAGCGGGGATTAGGGAGACGGCACCGGCCGGCGAAGCTCGCGGAGCGAGCTTGTGAACCGATGATGGAGCGTTGGCAACTTTCGGACCGGACACAGCCAGCCCTGCCACGCCGGATCGGCGGCCTGAGTCGCAGCGATCTCGCCTCCCCCGGGTTGGCAGTCGGCTTTCCTCTTGCTCGGGTGACGGTTGCGTTCGACAATAGAGGCACGGCCCGGGCGACAAGCACAGGGACCGAGCCATGAGACGGACAGGCGGAAGAGACGGTCTGCTACTGGGGTGGCTCCTGCTTGTTCCAGCAGGATGCCGGCTTTCGGCGCAGCTGCCGCCGGCCACCCCGGACCTGGCCATCCGGCGTTTTCAGCATGGCCGGCTGGCGATGCAGTCCGGGCAATTCGATCAGGCCGTCACCGATTTTCAGCAAGTTGTCCGCTGGCGACCCGACCTCGTTGAAGCCCGCGCGGACCTGGGACTTGCTTACGAAGCGCTGGGCGAATATAGCTTGGCCGCGCGAGAACTCCGCCGAGCAGCCCTGCAGAAACCCGATCTGTTACCCGCGCACCTGTTTCTCGGTATCAGCTATCTCCGGTTAGGTGCTCCAGACAAGGCCCTCCCTCCCCTCGAGCAGGCGCTGAAACTGGACCCGGCCAATGCCGAAGCGCGGCGCGCTCTCGCCGCCGCGGAGTTGGCAGGCGGACGGTACGGGGAGGCTGCCCGCCAATTCCGGGCTCTTTTTCGCGCTAATCCCGATCAGGCCGATGCCTGGTTTATGCTGGGCCGCGATTACCTGCAACTGGCCAAGCCGGCCATCCTAACGCTGTCGACGCGATTCCGGGAGTCGGCATGGTCGTACCGTTTAGCGGGAGACGTTTTGGGCGAGCGGCATTTGTGGAACGACGCTGCGGCGGCATATCGGAAGGCTTTGGCCGCCGACCCGGAACAACCGGGGCTGCGCGAGGCCTTGGGTGCGGCCTTGGCCCAGGCGGGGGAGCCGGCCGCGGGACGGCGCGAGCCCCTACCAAAGGGACCCGCAAAAAGCGGCGAGCCGGTAACTTCGAACGCGACCACCATCGCGCCGTCGCGCCACGCCTGCGATCGGCGCGAAGAGCGCCCGTGCGCCGTATTTCTGCAAACGCTGAAACAACCTTCCCCGCGCGACCGGCTGCGCCTGGGACAGGCATTGTTGGCCATGCACGAGTATGAAGCCGCGTCCGACGCTTTTGCGGCGGCGCTCGTCGCCAGCCCCGATAACCCTGAGGCGCTCTACGGGTTGAGCCGGAGTTATCTTCAGCTGGCGGACGAGTGTTTTGATCGCCTGGCCGCCACCTACCCGGACTCGTGGCGAGCGCATGAGCTGCTCGCGGAGACGCTCCACCTGCGGCAGGCCGACAAAGAGGCCATTCGGGAATACCAGGCGGCGGAGCGACTGCGTCCTGACAACCCGGAGGTCCACGAGGCTTTAGGAGAAATCCTTCTGCATCAACATCTTACTGAGCAAGCAAGGGTGGAACTCGAGTGGGCGCTCCGGCTCAATCCCTCCGCCCCGCGCAGCCTCTATTTGATGGGCAGCCTTTATGCGAGCCAGCGCCAGCCCGCCAAAAGTATTCCCTATCTTGAAGCGGCGCTGCGATATGACCCTACCCTGATCGAAGCGCGTCCGGTGCTCGGAAAGGCTTACCTGAAGGTTGGCAAACCCGGACTGGCGGCGCAGCAGCTTGAACTGTCCGCCAGCATGGATCGTTATGGAGACCTCCATTACCTCCTGTACGAGGCTTATCGGCAGGAGGGCAAGACGGAGCTAGCGGCCCAAGCTTTGGCTAGATCCCAGGCTTTGAGGACCAAGTCGGCGGCTGACGACCAGGCGAAGATTCGGGCGGCCGATGAGCGATAGACCCCAAGTCCCGTCATTTTGGGCCCGTGCCGCCATTCTCGGTATCGCGCTGGCGGCGGTTGGATCGCCCGGTTTCCCATCTCCGGGCCAGTCTGCGGCGTCGATTCGGGACGCGGCGGATACGCCCGAATTCCACTTGGCACGGGGGCTGGACGACCTGAAAAACAGCCGCTACTTGCAGGCCGAACAGGAGTTCCGGGCGGCGCTCGCCCTGGATCCCCGGCTGATCGTTCGGGCCCAGTTCCCTTTGGCGGTCACGCTATTTGACCTCCAAGAGCGCGACGAAGCACGCCGCCAATTTGAGGCCGTGCGCGCCAGAACCGGCGACGATCCGAACCTGAATTATTACTTGGGCCGGCTCGACCTGATGGACGGCAATCTCGACTCGGCCATCCACAACTTGACGCTGGCCGCGTCGGACCCGCCATTTTCAGATACCGACTACTACTTGGGGTACGCTTACCTCAAGAAAAAAGACTTTGCGTCCGCTGAGAAGTGGTTGAACAAGGCGGCTGATCTGGCGCCTCGGGACGCCCGCATCCACGAGCGGTTGGGGCTTCTCTACCGGGCAATCGGACGCCCGGAAAAGGCTGAAAAAGCTTTCGCCAAGGCTGCCGAGCTGCACCGGCAGGACGTTGCAGCCACAGAACAGGCGCTCGCCTGCGGGCGTAGCCTGGATACCCAACTCCTGGAACGGGCTCGCGAGGTTTGCCGTAAGCTATTAGATCCAGAAGACTTAGGTAAACTTGTCAGCCTGGGCGCCCTCTATGCCGAGCACGGCGACTATCTCGAGGCCCTTGAACCGTTCCGCCTTGCCGTCAACCTCGATCCGGATTCGTACGAGATGCAGTATAACCTTGGATTGACCTATTTCCGCCTGAAACGCTATGCCGAGGCGCGGGCTCCACTCGAGAAGGCCGCGGCCGAACGTCCCGACATGTTCGAGACGGTCGCACCCTTGGGAGCGGTGCTTTATGCCCTGGGCGACGACGCGGACGCTTTCCGCGTGCTCGACCGCGCCAATCGCTTAAACCCTGCCAATCCTGATGCTTCCCGCCTTTTGGTGAATGCCGCCCTGAACCTTGCCGCCCAGTGCCGCGCACGGCACGATCTCGCCGGCGCCCGTCGATACCTCCTGCGCGCCGTCCAGGCCCGGCCAGATGACCCCGCGCCTCACCGGCAGTTAGCGGCGCTCGACGAGTTCCGCGGCAACCACTCCGCCGCCGCGCGGGAGCGCCAGCAGGCCGAGCGCCTGAGCGCCCATTAGGCCCGGTTTTCGGCCATAACCCCATGGGCAGACGCCAGTTGCCCGTCGCGAAGCCACAGCCGCCGAAGGCCTTTCGGTCTGGCATTACCGCTTAGTTCAGCACCTTGAAACCGCCACCGGCATGGGGCAGATATCATTCGAGGACATATCGCGTTGTATAATACAGCCGGGGATCCACTCCATGGCCAGCGTCTTAGTGGTCGATGACGAACCGGGCTCGCGCGGGTTCTGCGTCGAGGTGTTGCGCGGCTTGGGGTTCGATGCGCGGGAAGCGGAGTCAGCCACGCGGGCACTCGCCATTCTGGCAGATTCGGAGCCGGACGTCGTCTTGACGGATGTCCACATGCCCGGCCAGTCGGGCATCGAACTGCTCAAGCACTTGAAGCGCGCGCACCCGCGGATTGACGTCCTGGTGATGACCGGTTTCGGAACGATTCCTCAGGCTGTCGAGGCGGTGAAGGCGGGGGCGTACGATTATCTCACCAAGCCAATCAAGCGGGAGGATCTGAAGCGCTCGCTCGAGTCGATCGTCCACAAGCGCCAATTGGCGGCGGAAAACCAGTTGTTGAGGCGCCGCCTGAAGGCCGAGAAGGGTTTCGAAGGGCTCGTCGGCGCCTCGGCCAAGATGCAACGAGTCTATGAGCTCATCCTGAAGGTGGCTGAGAAGCGCCATCCGGTGCTGGTGCTCGGTGAAAGCGGAACGGGCAAAGAGCTGGTTGCGCGCGCCATTCATCGGCACAGCCCGTGGCGCGAGAAGCCTTTTGTCGCCGTGGATTGCGGCGCCCTGACGCCGACTTTGATTGAGAGCGAGTTGTTCGGCCACGCCAAAGGCGCATTCACCGGGGCGACGCAGTCCCGCGCCGGCCTGCTTTCGGAGGCGCACGGAGGCACGGTCTTTCTCGACGAAATCGGCGAACTGCCGGTTGAGCTGCAATCCAAGCTGCTGCGAGCTTTGCAAGAACGTGAAATCCGGCCGCTTGGGTCAAACGAGGCGGTACGCCTCGAGGCGCGAATCGTGGCGGCCACAAACGTCGACCTGGAAGCGGCCGTGCGTGCCGGCAGGTTTCGAAGTGATCTCTATTATCGCTTGAACGTCGTCACCCTGAAGGTGCCCCCGCTGCGGGAGCACCGCGAAGACATTCCCTTGCTGGTTGACCACTTCTTGGCTCGCTACGGGAGCGAAGAGGGCGTGACAGGTTTTTCCCCCGAGGCCATAGACCGCCTGAACAACTACAACTGGCCAGGCAACGTCCGCGAACTCGAGAACTGCGTGCAGCGGGCCTTGGCACTGGGCAGCGGCCCGGTGTTGGGCCTCCAAGACTTGCCGCCCTCTCTGCTTCGGCCAGCCGAGCCGCCCGAGCCGCCGGCTGCCGCCAGGCTGGATGAGTTGGAGCGCCAGGCAATCCAGCAGGCGCTCGAAGCCTCGGGCGGGGATCGTACGCGGGCGGCTAAGATCCTCGGCATCGGCAAAACAACCATCTATCGCAAGATTAAGCAGTACGGTCTTGACCGGGTGCCGGCGCCGCCCTCCGGCCGTTGATCCACCGACGAGGGACGCGCGGCTCCCGGCCCTCGCCCCGCCGGCGGACGATCTATAAACCCATCGACAATTTTCAAGAGACAATCGAAAATTTCTCATGGCCTCAATCGCCCTGGATGCGACCTACGCTGTGGATGCCCGCCCCTCGGGCGTGGCCGTCTACTCGCGCCGCCTCATCGAATCGCTCGCCGCGCTCGACACCACTCACCACTTTCTCCTCTGCTACCGGCTGTCGCGCTGGAGGCGGCGGCGGGATTTCCTGCGGCCGTCCAGCCGGACGGGGCGAGGGCCGGCGGTTTCAACCCGGCTGTTCCAGCAGCCGCTCACGTTCTGGCTCCCCTGGGAGGCACAGCTCTTCCACAGTCTTGCCCAGCGACCCCCCGCCTTTCGCTTCCGAACCGAGATCGTGACCGTGTTTGACATCTTCCCCATCACCGGCCGCAACTACTCCGCCCCGCAGTTTCAACAGAAGTTTTCAAAACTCTTGCGCCAAGCCGTGGCTCGCGCCGCCTGCGTCATCACGCTTTCAGAGCATACGGCGGGGCAACTTGTCGAGCATTGCGGCGTCCAGCGGGCTAAGATCCGCGTAACACCGGCGGGAGTCGATCTACCGCTTCACACGCTCAGCCGGGAAGAGCGCTGGCGCGAGCGCGAGCGCCTGGTGGGTCCGGGCAACGAGATGGTGCTGAGCGTGGGGTTCATCCAGACGCGCAAAAACACGCTGGGAGCCGTCCGTGCCCTGCAGCTCCTCCCTCCCAACTACCGCTTGGTCCTGGCGGGGGCCGACGGTTACGGCAGCGAGGCGGTCTATGATTTCATTCGCCGGGAAGGGTTGGGGTCGCGCGTGTCCGTGCTCGGGTACGTCGCCCCGGAACGCTTGGCGACGCTTTATCAGGCAGCCAGCGTATTCCTGTTTCCGTCGTGGGAAGAGGGCTTCGGGATTCCAGTCCTGGAAGCCATGGCCCACGGAGTGCCGGTCGTGGCCTCAGAGAGGTCATCCTTGCCCGAGGTGGGGGGTGACGCAGCGGCCTATGTGGCGCCGGAGGACGTCGAGGGGATCGCCCGTACGATACGCCAAGTTGTTGAAAATGAAGAGATAGCCAACGCCATGCGGCGAAAAGGTTGGGTGCGGGCGGCACAATTTCCGTGGCGCCGAACGGCGGAAGAGACGCTCCGAATTTACGACGAATTGCTGCGTTCTTGCCAGCAGGACGGTTCAGGTTGACCCCCGGGCGGGGTTGGAGCGGAACTCGGCGGCGGACCGTAGCCTCGCCTAGCCATCCAGCCTCGAGCTCCGCCCCTCTTCCTTCCCCCAACCCTGACTACCTGGGGTCAGTGGTCGAACCGATCCGAACCTCCGGAGGCGATCGGCCTTTTGCCCCGAGCAGGGACCTTGTCTGCGGGGCTTCTGGCCACGTACGGAGCAGTTTCGGTGCCAAGCCAAGCGGTTTCTAATGAATTAAGATAAGCTATTGACGGGATTACACTTATTGAATGGTCGGCTTTTCGTGCCAAAACCCGGGTGCTCAGTCGACCATCCGAACGGATAGAGTCACTATCTTTTCGGATAGACACCCAGCAACCCACAGAACACAGGCGTTGTCCTTTGACTGCCCGTCACTCATTTCCGCAGTCCGGCCTGCCAACTCTACTTGATCTGTTGTTTAAGTTCTGCCAGGAGGTTCAGGGCCTCGAGAGGCTTCATATGGTCGAGGTCGGCTTGTTCAATGGCCCGGATGATTTCCGCGTTCAAAGGGGTGAAGATCGTCAACTGGACGGGGCCGCGGGATTCGTCGCGACCGTCGGGTGATTCGAGCCGCTGTGTCAAGGCGCGTTCGCTTTGTTCATGCCGTTCGAGAATTTCCCGGGCCCGCTCGATCACGGCGGCGGGCAGGCCGGCGAGCCGGGCAACTTCCACGCCGTAGCTTTTGTCGGCGCTGCCGGGCTCGACCTTGCGGAGGAAGACGATGTTGGATCCGGCTTCTTTCACGGAGACGTGGAAATTTTTCACCCCGGGCAGCGTCTCGCCCAGTTCCGTTAATTCATGGTAGTGCGTGGCGAAAAGCGTCTTGGCCCCGGTGCGTGTGTGGAGATACTCGACGACGGCCCAGGCGATGGCCAGGCCGTCATACGTGGCTGTGCCTCGTCCGACTTCGTCCAGAAGGACGAGGCTGCGGGGCGTAGCCGTGTTCAGAATGCTGGCGGCCTCCGTCATCTCCACCATAAACGTGGAGCGGCCGCGAGCCAAGTTATCCGACGCTCCGATGCGGGTAAAAATGCGATCAAGGACCGGCAGTTTGGCCCGCTCCGCCGGAACAAAGCTCCCCATCTGAGCCATCAGGCTGATCAGCGCGGCCTGACGCAGGTAGGTTGACTTTCCCCCCATGTTAGGGCCGGTGATAATCAGCAGGCGGTGGCTGGTGGAGTTTAAATACAAGTCGTTCGGAATAAAAACGCCGCCATCCGAATCTGCCAGGCCGGCCCCCGGCCCGCCACTACGGTGGATCTGCTCAATCACCGGGTGCCGGCCCTGGACCACCACAAATTCGCCATCCTCGGAAATCTCCGGCCGCCGGTAGTCCCGCTCGGCCGCCAGGTGCGCGAAACAGGCGAGCACGTCCAGCTCGGCGAGGGCGGCGGCGCTTTGTCGCACGCGCCGAGCTTCTCCCGCCACTTGCCTCCGAAGGGCGCGGAACAGTTCAAGTTCCAGGGTCTGGAGCTTCTCTTCCGCCTCCAGAATCTGAGCTTCCAGCCGCTTGAGCTCGGGAGTCGTGAAGCGTTCGGCGTTGACGAGGGTCTGCTTGCGCTCGTAATCGGGGGGAACCAGGGGCAGGTTCGGCTTCGACACTTCGAGGTAATAGCCAAAAATGTTGTTGAACCGCACCTTAAGAGAACCGATGCGGGTGCGCTCGCGCTCGCGAACCTCGATCGAGGCGATCAGCCGCTTGCTGTCCTGACTGAGAGCCCTCAGCTGGTCGAGCTCGGCGTTGTATCCGGGACGAATCAGGCCCCCTTCGGTCATCAGCGCCGGAGGGTCGGGATGGATAGACGCTTCCAAGAGTTCGCGTACATCCTGAAGCTCATCCAGCCGCGCGCGCAGGTCGCGCAGCCGGGGGGTCCCGAGCGGCTCGATCAGTCGGCGCACCACCGGCAGTTGTGCCAGTGACAGCTTGAAGGCCACCAGATCCCGGGCGTTGGCGGTCTCGAGCGCGACCCGGCCGAGCAGCCGCTCGAGGTCCTGAATCCTGCCGAGCACCTGGCGCAGCTCTTCCCGGACGATGGTGTTCTCGACAAGCGCCGCCACCGCCTCCCACCGCGCTTCAATCTCGCTTTTGTTGATGGCCGGCCGCAGCATCCAATTCTTGAGTTGCCGAGCGCCGAGCGCCGTCGAGCACTGGTCGAGCGTCGCCAGAAGCGTAGCCGAGGGCGGCCCGCCGAAAACGGGCTCGACGAGTTCCAGGTTGCGCACGGTGGCCGGGTCCAGAATCAAGAAATCCTGCTGTTGGTAGAAGCGGACGCCATCCAGATGGGCCAGCGAACCCGGCTGCGTCTCCCGCACATAATGAAGGATGGCCCCGGCCGCCGCCACCGCCAGGGGACGGTCGGCCAGCCCGAAACCGGCGAGCGAGGCGGCGTGAAAGTGATCGCGCAGCAGACGCGCCCCGTAGTCTTCGTTGAAGACCCCGTCATCCAGAAACGTACGCGTGAGGCGCGGAAGCTCAGCCTTGAGGCTGTCGAAAGAAGACGGGAGACGGCGGCCGGCGTCAGTGATTCCCATCGGCGGCTGGGCCCAAGCGGGCCCGTCCGTTTCCCCGCCGGCCGACGCTTGCGGCAAAAGGATTTCGCTCGGACGCATGCGCGCCAGCTCCTCTTCCCAACGCGCCCGAGCGGACGGGCCGGAAAACTCGGTGGCACAAAAGTCTCCCGTGGAAAGATCGGCCAATGCCAGTCCGATGTTGCCATGGCGTTCGACGGCAGCGCCTAAGTAGTTGTTGGCGCGCGGCTCGAGCGCCTGCGGGTCGTGCGCGGTGCCGGGGCTCAAAACTCGCGTCACCTCGCGCTTAATCAGCTTCTTGGCTTGCCGTGGGTCCTCCACTTGGTCGCAGATGGCGACGCGATAACCCTTCCGGATCAGCCGGGCGATGTAGCCTTCGGCGGCATGATACGGCACGCCGCACATGGGAATCGCCTGCCCCTTTTCTTTGTTCCGCGACGTCAGGGTGATCTGGAGCTCCCTGGCCGCCAGCACCGCGTCATCGAAAAAAAGCTCGTAGAAGTCGCCGAGACGAAACAGGAGCAAGGTGTTCGGATAACGTTCCTTAATGGCGCCGTACTGGCGCATCAAGGGCGTCGAGAGTTCGGTCATAAGCGTCGATGAGAAGTCCATTATGGAGGTGGGCGGTTTCGCTTGTAAACCTGCTTGGGGCCATGCGCGTCTCAGGTTGGCAGGCCGAGAATACACACGTCGGACAGATGACGATACTTCTGGGCGTAGTCGAGGCCATAGCCTACGACAAAGGCGTCGGGAATCGTAAAGCCGACGTAATCGGCGCGCAGAGGACGCACACGGCGCGAGGGCTTGTCGAGCAGGGTCACGGAGCGCAGGCTCTTGGGTTTGCGAGCCGAGAGGACGCCGAACAGGTAGTGGAACGTCACGCCGCTGTCGAGGATGTCTTCGACGATGAGCACGTCCACGCCTTCGATGCTCATGTCGAGGTCCTTGGTGATGCGGACCTCCCCGGAGGTTTCGGCGCCGGCCCCGTAGCTGGCCAGGCCGAGAAAATCGACGGTGACATCGTCGAGGCGAATGGCCCGAATGAGGTCGGCGAGGAAGATCCAAGCGCCTTTCAGAACGCCGACGAGCCGGAGGGGGCGGCCTTGGTAGTCGGCGGAAATCTCGGCGCCCAGCTCTCGAACACGCTGAGCGATGCGAGGGGATTCGATGAGAACCTTCAGGGTGGCGGAGGGCAAAGGAGTCGGGGCCATAACAATGGGTTGTAAGTTACTGAATCTAGACCAAAAATTTCCTGTTGACAAGCTCCCACTCTTGCCTTAAAGTAAAGAATTGCTCTGCAAGGAGAATACCTCACAGAGCGGGCGGCGGACAGGGACCCGCGAGGGTGCTGCGTTGCCGCTCCGACCCCGACCTTCCGGGGACCTCGGGTTTGCCGGGGTAAAAAACGGTCTTTGACAATTGAGTTGAGCATGCCACGTCAAGGGATTTCAGGTCCGGGGTTTGCGGCCTGAAATTCGAAGCTGAGCGACAAGCTCCGTCCCGACGGGAAGGGATGGGGCTTAGATTCTCCTGCCGCTGGTAGCGCCGCTCTGTGGGCGACATCGCGACGATGCCGGTCGCAGACCGGCGCTACGGGATGGGCAGGGGAGCTCGACAGTTTAACGCCCGCCGTTCCCGCAAGGGTTTCGGCGCGGCGTGCCAAGTTTCAAACGAGAGTTTGATCCTGGCTCAGAATCAACGCTGGCGGCGTGCCTAACACATGCAAGTCGAACGAGAAAACGGGGGTAACCCCGTGAGTAAAGTGGCGCACGGGTGAGTAACACGTAGCTAACCTACCCCCGAGCGGGGGATAACCTGGGGAAACTCGGGCTAATACCGCATAACATCCTGATGGCGCAGGCTGTTGGGATCAAAGGCCCGCAAGGGCCACTTGGGGAGGGGGCTGCGGCCGATTAGCTAGTTGGTGAGGTAATGGCCCACCAAGGCGATGATCGGTAGCCGGCCTGAGAGGGCGCACGGCCACACTGGCACTGAAACACGGGCCAGACTCCTACGGGAGGCAGCAGTGGGGAATTTTGCACAATGCCCGAAAGGGTGATG
>CADDZC010000066.1 GCA_902812365.1 Acidobacteriota bacterium
CTCCACCGCCCACCCTCACCCGGCCGCCGCGCCGCCCACCGCCCGAGCAGCCATCCGAGCGCGGGCGGCGCGACCAGGGTGGTGATGACGCTCATCAAGAGCACCACCGCGTAAATGGCGGTGGAGATGGTATGCAGATTCAGGCCTACAGCCGCGATGATCAATCCCACTTCACCACGCGGCACCATGCCCACGCCCACGGCCAGCGCCTCGCGGGTCCCCAGCGAAACAGCCCCCAGTCCGCAACCGATGATCTTGCCGGCGATGGCCAAAAGGCTCACCACGGCGACCAGCGACAGCAGTTGCGGATGCAAGAGACCGCGCGCGTCCACCATCACGCCCAGCAGCACGAAGAAGAACGGCGTCAGAAACTCCCGCAGCGGGCGCGCGTTCGCTTCGAGCCGCCAAGCCTCGCTGAACTCGGCCAGCGCCAAGCCCGCCAGAAACGCTCCGATAATGGCCGCCATGCCGACATACGCCGAAGCCAGAGACAATCCCAGGCAGAGAGTGATCGAGAGAAGGAATGCCGAATTCTGGGTGCGCAGCCGGGCCACGGCGGGGCTGAGCCTCCCCACCACCCGCGAGCCGAAGGCGATGACCAGCGCCGAAAACCCGATCGCCTCGGCCGCCACCGCTGCCAGCTGCACCATGTTGACGCGCCCGCTCGAGAGGCTGCTGACCACAGCCAGCACAATCATTCCCAAAATATCATCGAGCACCGCGGCCGCCAGGATCACACGAGCCAGCCGGCTCCCCAGCCTGTTCATATCGGCCAACACCCGCGCCGTGATGCCGACGCTCGTGGCCACCATCGATGCCCCCACAAAGACCGACTCGATTCGGCTGTGGCTGGTGAAATGGAGGTAGAGGTAGCCGCCCGCAAACGGGATCGCCATCCCCAAAATCGCCACCAGCGCCGCCGTCCACCCGTGCTCCACCAGGTCGCGGGGCTTGGTCTCCAAACCCACCGTAAACAGCAGGAAGATAGCGCCAACTTCGGCGAGGCCGCGCAGCAGCGGGTTCACCTGAACGAGGCCGAGCAGCGAAGGCCCGAGCAGCACGCCGGCCACAATTTCTCCGATGACGGCGGGCTGCCGGAGCCGCTCGCAGCCTTCCGCGAACAGTTTCCCGCCCGCAAAGATGAGAAAAAGGTCGAGCAGGAAGGGGCCGGAGCTATTCATGGAAAAAAGAGGAAAGGCGGAGCCATTCGGGAGTCCGACCAGCAGACCCCGGGGGTGGCGGGTCGGCGCCGGCGAAGAGCGCCCGGATCCGCCCTCTAGCGCCGAGGCCGATACATGTCGGTGCTGTGGCCGTAGAAAGACTCGGCCGCTTCCATCAGCGTTTCCGAAAGCGTCGGATGGGGATGGATGCACAGCTCGAGGTCGGCGGCCAAAGCCGACATCTCGACCGCCAGCACGCCTTCCGCGATCAGTTCGCCGGCGCCCGTGCCCACAATCCCGACGCCCAGCACGCGTTCCGATTCCGGATCGATCACCAGCTTGGTCAACCCGTCGGTGCGGTCGAGCGTGGTGGCGCGGCCGGAAGCTCCCCAGGGGAATTTGGCAACCTTTACCGGGCGATTTTCCTTCTTGGCTTCATCTTCGGTGAGGCCGCACCAGGCGATTTCGGGATCGGTGAAGACGACCGCCGGAATGGCGAGAGGCTCAAAGGCCACTTTGCGTCCGGCGATGGAATCGACGGCGGTGAAACCCTCGTGCGAGGCCTTATGGGCGAGCATGGGCTCGCCGGCCACGTCGCCGATAGCGTAAATGGAGGGCTCGGCGGTGCGGCGTGAGGGATCGACCTCGATAAATCCGCGCGCATTGACCTTGACTCGGGTCCGATCCAGGCCGGCAAGGTCGGAATTGGGCTTGCGGCCCACGGCCACCAGGACCTGGTCAAAGATGTGTTCGCCGGCCGCCGCGCCTTCGAACCTCACCCGCACGCCGTCCTTCTGTTCTTTCGCTTCCGCCACCTTCGTGCCCAGCAAGACCCGGTCGCAGATTTTCTCCATCCGCTTGGCGAGGATCGCCACCAGGTCATCGTCGGCCGAGCCGGGAAGCAATCGCGGCAGCATCTCGACAACGGTCACTGGACTTCCGAGCGCCGCGTACACCGTGGCCATTTCCAGGCCGATATAGCCCCCGCCAATCACCAGCAACGATTTCGGCACGCGCCGGATCTCGAGCGCTCCCGTCGAGTCCATCACCCGGTCGCTTGCGGGCAGATGGGGAAGGGTCGCCGGCCGCGAGCCGGTGGCGACAATGGCATGCTCAAAAACTACCCTCTCTTCGCCGCCGCCGTTCGGGGTGGCGGTCAGCGTGTGGGCGTCCACGATGGCCGCGCGCCCGCGAATGTAAGTGACCTTGCGTTGCCGGGCGAGCTGTCCGAGGCCGCCGGTCAGCTTCTGAACGACACCCTCTTTCCAGGCGCGCATCCGGTTGATGTCAATTTTGGGCGGGGGAAACTCCACGCCCCAGTTGGCCGCCTCGCGCGATTCCGTCAGCACGCGCGCCACGTGCAGCAGCGCCTTCGACGGAATGCAGCCCCGATAGAGACACACGCCGCCCGGGTTGGGCTCTTCATCGATCAGCGTGACCTGCATCCCTTGATCAGCGGCGTAAAAGGCCGCCCCGTAACCGCCCGGTCCGCCGCCGATCACCGCCACCTGCGTTTTGTGTTCAGCCATTCCGATCTCCGAGAAATGGGCGATCCCCAACTCGCTCTCAACCTGAAGCCCGGGCATCCGCGCCGACCCGCGGCCCGGCGGCCGCCCGCTACGTTTCATCCCTGGAGCGCCAGCAGGAACGGTTGTTCGAGCGCTTCGGCTACCCAGCGCAGGAAGCGCGCGGCGTCCGCGCCGTCGATCAGCCGATGGTCGTACGATAGCGACAGGGGCAGCATAAGGCGCGGTTCCAATTGGCCGTTGCGATAGACGGGCTCAAGCCCTCCGCGCGAGATTCCCAGGATGGCGACTTCCGGCGCATTGACGATGGGCGAAAAATAGGTGCCGCCGATGCCGCCGAGGTTGGTAATCGTAAAGACTCCGCCTTCCATCTCCTCCGAAGAGAGCTTCTTCGAGCGCGCGCGCTCGGCGGCCTGGCTTAACTCGGCGGCCAGCTCGAGGATGCCCTTGCGATCCACGTCTCGGATCACCGGAACGAGCAGGCCGCGGTCGGTGTCCACGGCCACGCCGATGTGGCAATACTTCTTATAAATGATCTCCTGACGCGCCATGTCGACGCTGGCCCCGAATTGAGGGAACCGCTTGAGGGCCGCCGCCACCACCTTGAGGGCGATGGCGGTGATGGTCAGCTTGCCGCCGGCGGCTTCGGCGCGCTTCGCGTACCGCTGACGCAACTCTTCAAGCTGGGTGATGTCCGCCTTGTCGTGCTGGGTGACGGCGGGAATTGAGGCCCAAGCCTGAGCAAGGTGTTCCGCCGTCTTGCGGCGCACAGCTCGCATGGGCTGGCGCTCAATCGGGCCCCACTTCGAGAAGTCAGGCAAGGCTACGGCCATAGCCCCGCCCGCCGGCCGCGCGCCGGTGGTGATCCGCTTGACGTACTGCTTTACATCCTCGACCGAAATGCGGCCCCCCGGCCCAGAACCCGGAACCAAGTTGATATCCACGCCGAGCTCGCGGGCGAAACGGCGGACGGAGGGAGCGGCTGGCGCGAGAACACGGGGAGCCTCCGGTTCAGCCGGCCGGGGAACGGCAAATTCCACCACTTGGCCCCGAAGACTCGGCTCCGGGCGGAAGGCAGGAACCGTGCCGGTGTCTTCCCGCTGCTGCGGGAGGGCGAATTCGGGCGGGCGCGGAGCTGGCTGCGGCGTTTCGGCCGCCGGAGAGGGAGGAACGGCAGCCTGGGCCGGTGATTCGGCTTTCGGCTCAGCCGCAGGCCCGGCGCCATCTTCAACCGTGAGAATGAGTTGCCCAACCTTGACCGATTGGCCCGGCTGGACGTGGATGGCCTTGACGCGGCCGCTTACCGTCGACGGCACCTCCATGGTCGCCTTCTCGGTTTCCAGTTCCAGCACCGACTGGTCTTTGGCGATAACATCGCCGACGGACACCAACACGCGTACAAGGTCTGCTTTTTCAACATTTTCTCCGAGTTCTGGAAGCCTGAATTCGGTCGCCATAACTCCCCCGGAAAGAAGCGGTTGGACCCGTCACTGATCGATTCGGTAGTCGCGCAAGCCGATTGCCTAAGACGTTGCCGGGTTGGGCTTTTCAGGGTTGATCTCGAGGTCCTTGATCGCGCGATCCACCACTTGGGGCTTGATCTTCTGTTCTTGGGCGAGCGCCGAAAGGGTGGCCAGCGTGATGAACCGGGCGTCTACCTCGAAAAAGTCCCGCAAGGTCTTCCGACCATCGCTGCGCCCGAAGCCGTCCGTGCCGAGCGCCACCAGCCTTCCCGGAACCCAGCGGGCGATCGAATCCGGCAAAGCCTTGACGTAATCGGAGACGGCCACCACCACGCCCGGCGCTCCATTCAAGCATCGGGTCACGTAAGGAACTCTTGGTTTTTCAGTAGGATGCAGCATGTTCCAGCGCTCGGCGTCGTGACCGTCCCGGTAGAGCAGCTTGTAGCTGGTGACGCTCCAAACATCGGCCCCGACGCCGTAGTTGTCGGCGAGCATTTTCTGAGCCTTCAGGGCCTCATTCAAAAGTGAGCCGCTGCCCAGCAGTTGCGCCCTCAATTTCAACTGGGCGTCGTCAGCGGCCCGGAACTTATACATGCCGTTGAGGATACCTTCTTTCGACCCCGGCGGCATCGGCGGCATCGGATAAGGCTCATTCATGACCGTCAGGTAGTAAAAAATGCTCTCTCCATCGTGGTACATACGACGGATGCCATCCTGAATAATCACCGCCAGTTCGTAGGCGTAGGCCGGATCGAAGGCCAAGATGTTGGGGACCGGGTAGGCGAGCAGGTGGCTGTTACCGTCCTGATGCTGAAGCCCCTCGCCCGCTAGGGTGGTACGCCCAGCCGTTCCGCCCACCATAAACCCGCGGGTACGGCTGTCCGCGGCGGCCCAGATCAAATCGCCGATCCGCTGGAAACCAAACATAGAGTAAAAGATAAAGAACGGAATCATGTTTATCCCGTGAGTGGCGTAGGCGGTTCCGGCCGCAATGAACGAGGCCATCGACCCCGCCTCGGTGATGCCTTCCTCCAGAATCTGGCCATCTCTGGCTTCCTTGTAATAGAGCAAAGTATCTTTATCCACAGGCTCGTACAACTGGCCGACATGCGAATATATGCCCACCTGCCGGAAAAGGGTCTCCATGCCAAAGGTACGTGCCTCATCTGGGACGATCGGCACAATCAATTTTCCTATCTGTTTATCTTTCAATAACTTAGACAGTAAACGGACAAAGGCCATGGTGGTTGAGACTTCGCGGTCTCCCGTACCTTCGAAAAATTCCTTAAACAGCTCGTCCGGCAAGGGTTCGAGCGGCTGCACCCTCACAAGGCGGCTCGGAACATAGCCCCCGAGCTCGCGCCGGCGCTGCTGTAAGTATTGGATTTCAGGGCTGTTATCTGGAGGCCGGTAAAATGGTGCCTGAACGCAGTCTTCATCCGAAATCGGAATCGCGAAGCGGCTGCGAAAGGCTCGCAACTCTTCTTCGTTCAGTTTTTTCTGCTGGTGGGTGATGTTCTTCCCTTCACCCGCTTCGCCCAGCCCGTAACCCTTGATCGTGCGCGCCAGGATCACGGTGGGGGAGCCGCGGTGCTCAACGGCGGCTTTATACGCGGCGTAAACCTTGCGCGGATCGTGCCCGCCCAGCCGCAGCTTTGCCAGTTGTTCATCCGAAAGATGCTTAACGAGCTCGAGCAACTGCGGGTACTTGCCAAAAAAGTGTTGCCGGAAATAAGCCCCCGACTCCACCGTGTATTTCTGCCGCTCTCCGTCGACCACCTCCCCCGCCCGCTGGATCAGCAGGCCGTCGCGGTCTTTGGCGAACAGCGGGTCCCAGTCGCTGCCCCACACCACCTTGATGACGTTCCATCCCGCCCCGCGAAAAACGGCTTCCAGCTCATCGATCACGTTCCCGTTGCCGCGCACCGGGCCATCCAGCCTCTGCAGATTGCAGTTGATGACAAAGATCAGGTTGTCCAGCTTTTCCCGCGAGGCCAGGGAAATGGCTCCCAGGGTTTCCGGCTCATCGGTTTCGCCATCCCCGATGAACGCCCACACCTTATAGGCGGAAGTTTTCTTGAGGCCCCGGTCCTCCAGATACCGGCTGAAACGTGCCTGATAGATGGCCATGATCGGAGCCAGCCCCATCGATACCGACGGGTACTCCCAGAAATCCGGCATGAGCCATGGATGCGGATAAGAAGAAAGTCCTCCGCCTGGCTTCAGCTCGCGGCGAAAGTTCTCCAGCTTCTCCACCGAAAGGCGACCCTCGAGATACGCGCGGGCGTACACCCCCGGGGCCGCATGCCCCTGGAAGTAGATAATGTCCCCCTCGTTGTCTTCGCCCTTGCCGCGGAAGAAGTGGTTGAATCCGACTTCAAACAGCGTCGCCTGCGAGGCATAAGTCGAGATGTGGCCGCCAATGCCATGCTCTTCGCGGTTGGCGCGCACCACCATCGCCATGGCGTTCCATCGGATCAGGCTTTTGATGCGGCGTTCGAGCTCGTTCGAGCCCGGAAAGGGAGGCTCCTCTTCCGCCGGAATGGTGTTGATGTAAGGCGTATTCACCTTGTAGGGCAGCCGAACACCGTCCCGCTCGGCGTGCAACCGCAGGCGGCGGAGCAAGTCGGCCACCCGCTCCGGACCCTCGGTCTGCAACACATAGTCCAGCGAGTCCAACCACTCGCGGTTTTCAATGTCTTCAAGCTCTTGACGATGATTCGTCCGCCCGGACTCGGTCATTTCTTCCTGACTCGTCTTCATATCTGCCTTCCCCTCCCGCCATCATACACCCGGCCCCGCCGGCGACCTGAAACGTTCCGGGCCGGCCCGAGGCACGCTGGGATGTAATTGACGGGTCGCTCGCCCCCGGCAGGCCGCGGAACCCAGCGGCATCGCGATTCCGATGGTGCGGCGACCCCGTCTCCCCCGGCTCAGGCGGGCCCGAACTCCGGGGTATTCCGCAGCGCGCGACTCGATCTGGTGCGCCCGAGGCTGAGCGAACCTCCTCCCGAAGATAAACGATGTGCGCCGCCCGCGTGCTTCCCGATGTCCCTTTTCAATGATAGCATTCTTTCCGCGCGCTTCGACGCCTGCTGCCTCGGGTGACGCCGGTGAATCCGACTGCTGGCTTCAACATTGGGGACGAGAACGGAGTCGACGGCGCTAGCGCCCGCCCCGGTTAACTACCCGTACCCACCGCGGTGAGGCTCAGCGTGGGACGGGGCGGCAGCGGAGTTATGGTGAAGCGGGTTCGATGAGCTGGCCACAGCGTGGAAAGCGGCATCCGGGCGGACCATCCGGAAGGCCCCTCGGCGAACGGCAGTTCACGGCGACGGTTAATGGCCCGCGGAAAGATCGCTCAGGCTCGAGCTTCGCTTGAGAAGACCACGCCCAGCTTGCGCAGGGCTTCGTGGTAATACTTGCGGTACAGGATGTCCCACTCGGCACCGCCCTCGGGAATCGTTCGCTTTTGGGACGTGATGTGCCGGCGCACTTCCTGGTCAATCTTCTCTTCTTCACGCATGAGGTCGTTCAGAATCTTCACGATCTCCTGGCGAATGGTGTTGGGCTCCTCGAAGATCTCGATTTCATCGAGCCCTTCAATCGCGTTCATCATGACGTGAGAGAGTTGAATGATTTTCTCGTGGGAAAGTTTCATGGAGTGTCGAAGAACGCTTACAGGACCAACCGACGGTCGCGGACGACCTGCTTCTTTACCTTCTTGAACATCTCTTCGTACGACGCGCCCATCTGCTTCATTTCTTCTTCGTGCTCTTCCAAAATCTTGCGGACTTCCTCGTTCACGCGGTCCTCGACCATCAATTCTTCCAGCATCACCTGGTTCATCACTTCCTTGACGTATTCCGGCTGCTCGTATTCGATCAGCCCGGCGGCGCTCAGTCGCTTCAGCACTTGCTCAGACATGTAGGCCACGTATTCTCGCGGAAATTGCATGACCCCGCCGCTCCTTGACGTACCTTCATCTTCAGTTTATAGTTAGAAAGTTGCACGTGTCAAGGTTCGCGCCTCCGCCGCTCCCCTGCTCCGCACTTGGCATCTGATCGAGAAGGGGAACGGTAGGCCTCGAACGGAGCGGGCGGTTAGCTCAGCTGGTCAGAGCGTCTGCCTTACAAGCAGAAGGTCATCCGTTCGAGCCGGATACCGCCCACCAGAATCGGCGAGGGGCGAAGGCAGTTGGGAGGCGCGGTGGAGCGGTGCGACCCCGCCGCTGGCGAATCAGGGCCTGCGGCTTCCACAGCCCGGGGACGTAGTTCAGCTGGTTAGAACGCATGCCTGTCACGCATGAGGTCGCGGGTTCGAGCCCCGTCGTCCCCGCCAGCTAACTCCTTCTGATTCAATCTCTCCTCGTTTTCCATAGCCTGGGAAATAGGCTTAACTTTGCGGAAAATGTGCGAAAAATCGGTCAATTTGGCTTCGCTGTGCTAAAAATCTCTTGGTGCTCGTTGGCATGACGATCCAGTTTAGCCAGGGCCTCGCGCATCATGTTCAGCTTGGCCTGGCTGTACCGCTTGAAGACCTTCGCATCGCCTTGCCTGAGCATTTGAGTCACGAAATGATCGGCAACGCCGCCCCCGCTGAGCCTCGTCGCGAACGTGTGACGTAGCTCGTACAGCGAGAAGTAGGTCACACCGGCACGCCGCAACGTGGACGATCACCCGGACCGCCGTCTGCCCCTGGGGGCTGTAACTGGTCATGGCATAGCCGCCGTGGAGATGCGAGCGCTCCCGGACGTTGAACTCCACCCGGCGGCCGGTTGATCAAGCACGCGCGCTATTACTGGCTGCTGTTGGCCGAAGGGCATCTGACTCGGAAACTGTTCGCGAGCATGCTCAGGATGATGGCGGCGCTGCCGGTGCCGGACGGCTAGGGAACGCCGGCAGATTGCCAACCAGGGCTGCGAAGTCATCCTGCCGGGAGAAGTGCCGGCAGCCGAGCAGGTTGGAAACAGGAAACAAACCCTGGAAGGCCCCCGAAGGGCCAAAACCAGCCGCGATGCCACCCAAAACAGGCCATGTGGATTTTAGCTTGACAGCCGGGGAGGAGTGTACAGATTCCGGCGAAGGCAGCATTCAATATCGGAAATTCCGGTTTACAGCTTCAGCATTCAGTTCGGCAGCAGTCATCGGCGCTTGTTCCAGGCTCGGAACAGCGACCGTAAGAACTCCCGTAAGCAACGCGGCAATCAAGTTCATTGTTCCTGCCCTTTCAGAACTTATTCTCGCCGACAAATTGGTCCCACGGCAATTTGGACTCAACTTCATATTCGCGCCAGTTGAGAATTAGGCCGTTCGATATTTTGACCATCACGATTCCATGCGTTTGGATCTGATATTTGAAAGTGTACTCGCCAGCCCCAATTTGCTGGGACGGATCGAAGACCAAATAATGCCAGGTCATTTGCATCGGCAGTTTTCTGCCCTTTGCGCCTCCGAAGAACTCGTACAACTCCTTGCGGCCGCGACGTGGCAACGAGGGAGGAGAAGAGTAGACGGCATTCTCTGCAAAGCAGGATGCTGCCATTTTCCCATTTCCGTGGTTCCACCCCGCAGAAATGGTCTCCATCACTCGGCGGAACCCAGCGTCATCCAGCTTGGGTTGCGGGGCGCAATCTTGAGCTGCGGTGGGAGAAGGATGCAAACAGAGCACAAACATGATAATCGCAACTTGTAACGCGCGCCACTTCATTGAACTACCTGCAGGCCTGATATTATGAACCGGTGTGGAACAGGTTTAGCGCGGCATGAAGACCCAGGTTGCCAAGAACGGGGTCACATTGACCACACTGTGCAGTGCTACACATGGCCACACGCTGCCGGCGCGTTCCCGCACCCAGCCCAGCAACCCGGCGGCAGCCGCAGCGTGCATAGCGCCAGCAACACTGGTCATGAGGTGTAGGTTCCGCCCGAAGACCGCGGCGTGGGCAATTGTGAAAAGCGCGGCCGTAATCAGCGCACCCCAGCCGAACTCAGCGCTACCAAACCTCCATGAGCGCCCAAACGTCTCATTCAGTAACGACTGGAAGACGCCGCGGAAGACGAGTTCCTCAGCGACGCTTGGCATTGTAAGCTCGAACAGCCAGGTTTCGCGGTCCGGCAGCATGCGCATTCCCTGCATCCAGGGAAGCAATCCAAGCAACACCGCGATCACAGCAGCGGTGCCGAGCCAGGGCAGCGAACCAGGTACCCAATAGACGTTGAGCCCGAGCCGGGCCAACGAATAGCCTGGAAGAACGGTGAGGAGAAGCACCCAAGCAATTTCCAGCAGTTTCCCCTGCCAGTTCCAATTCAGGCGGGAGAACACACCGAACCGCGGGGCCATTACAGAAGCCAGCTCCACGAAGACCAACACTGCAACAAACGTTAAGTGCTTGACGTCTATTCTGGCTGCCTGGGACGTTATCCAGACAGCCCAAAACACTACGGGCATCAGGAGCACGAGCCACATGATGCCGGTAGCCAGAACCTGGGCCGGGTAGGAATTCACGCCCATCAATTTTTTCTCCTCAGAGAGCGGAGATACGCATGCCGTCTGGAAAATGTTCCTCCAGTATTGAAGCCGGATTCTCAGCTTCAGCAAATGGCTGAACACCCTGTCGAGTTGCCCATGCCCGTCAGGGGCACAACGAAGGATGAAAATGGACACGGGGAAGGGGATGATGGAGGGAGCCCGGAACGGAAGAAGATTGGGTCTTCGCCTGGTGGGACAGAGCCCGCAGCTGAGTTTAACCTGGACGCCGACAGGCACAACCAAGTGTGGCCATGAGCACGCGAGGGAGAATCTCGAGTCCTACGCTGTCCTCCGTTCCGCGCGAAGGAGGAGTGTGATGGAGAGTCTGCATCGACGTTGCGCTGGGTTGGATGTCCACAAAGACACGGTGATGGCCTGCGTCCTGATCCGCGAATCCGCATCCGGGCGCAAGCGGCATTTTGCGTGGAAACGGAAGCCTCTGGGGAGAGGGGTTGGAGGTTCCAACTGTATTCCATCGTCTGAGCCACCTAGGCCAGGCAGCGAGAGGTTGGGATTTCGCCGCCCCTCACTTCCCTGGCTTTGGTCCTGCGCTCGAATTCCTTGTTCAGCCGTTCGATCGGATTCCTCGTTCGCCACCCAGTCCGGGACGTCGCCTCAAACGGAAAGCAGGTCCGCCGCCAATCCAGATCCTTCTCGAGCCTGCCGACGGCGGAAGGAAACCACTTTCGCCAGCCGTCTTTCACCGCAAAGAGCGCCGCTTTCGCCGCCGCTTCGTTCCCCGCATAAAATATCTTGTTCAGTCTCTGGAGAATTCTTCCCGTCCGGCCTTGCGCCCTTGGCGGCCGGCGTTCCCCTTGGCGTGCAACTGGCTGCGCGCTGCCCCCGGGCGCGGAAAAACCGCTGAAAACGCCTTCCAGCCTTGCCAGCCCGTCCATGATCCCGAGCTCGACCCCTTCCTAGTTTAAGCCTCGCTCCCACAGGCCGCGAAAGATCGTCTCCCGCCCCCATCCATTGCTTCCCGCTCGCCCCTCTCCAAAGCCAGTGCTTCAGAACAGGGCCCTTCTTGGCTCACTCCTAGAAGCGCGTAGAAACGCTTTCAGCTCACCTGGCGATGGTCCTCACCCCACAATTCGTTCCCTTCCTGTCGAGCAATTGGTCCTTGCGCCGTTCCCACTGCCGCACGAGCACGGGTTTATGACCTGCGGGAAGCACCAGAAACCATCCAACTCTGGAGGCGGGATTACACGAGGTACGGCCCCAGAGCGCGCTGGGAATCGAACCCCAATAAAATTTCCAAAGGGCAGGTCGAAGAGAAGAACAAAAGCCAAACCAAACCCTGAAACTTAAATCATGATGGGTACAGAAGATAATGGGGTAGGTCAGCGGCACACAACGGCCGGGCATTAAAGGACTGGCACAGTGGTGCGCTGTCAGGCCAGGGCGTTGCAATCCTGTGTCGTGTCTTTAAAGTTGACTGTTCATCCCTGGAAGGAGTTGGTTAACGTTGGGATTCAGGCCAGAGGCTGAATGGGAAACTGAATTGTAAGTAACGTCCCTGACAAGCCCAATGACGCGACACGGTTTTGCAAATAAAATACTCACTTGTGACCGCCAGTCGTTATTCTTCTCTGAAAGATGTGGCACTATTTCGCGACCTCTCAGGGGCGGAGCTGAAATTTTTTCTGGATCGCGCCGTGTCGCTCCATTACGCGCCCGGCCAGTCGATTTTCGTCGAAGGTGACCCTTGCGAAGGCCTCTATGTGATCGAATCAGGCGAGGTCAAGATTTTCAGGATTTCGCCCAACGGTCGCGAACAGATTCTCGCCATCGAGAGCGCCGGCGCTTCGATCGCGGAATTGCCAGTTTTTGACGGGGGAAATTATCCAGCCTCGGCAGCGGCACTGACCGAATCCACCCTCCTCCACATTCGCAAGAAGGATTTTCAAGAGCTTTGTCTTGCGCACCCGCAGGTGGCTCTGAAGGTAGTGAAGGTGGTGGGATCAAGACTTCGCCGGATGGTGGATCTCATCAACGAGCTTTCCTTCACCAGCGTGCGCCATCGAGTGGCGGGGCTTCTTCTACGCCTGGCGGAGGATACGGGGAAAGCAACCGAGCACGGTATTGTCTTTGTCCTTCCGTCAACGAATCAGGAGCTTGCAGCACAGATTGGAACCGTGCGGGAATTGGTATCGCGAAACCTTGGCCGGCTGCAGAGTATTGGCATTATCCGGCTGGAAGGAAGAAAAGTCACGGTGCGGGACCTCAAGGCTCTCCAAACGGAGGTCGAGGATCGTGAATGACGGGCTTGGCCGACAACGGTGGGACTGTTGACTCGCGAGCCGCAGTTCGACGAATGCCGGCCATGACTAAAGTCATCGAAATCGAAGTGGCCTCCATGCTGTGATGTTCGTTATGAGCCATGAAGTCTGGAATCTGGAGAACGATTGAAGGTGATGATCGAGGTCGCTAATCATGAATTGCCGGAAGAATGGCGGCTAGCTTATGAGCGAGATCGTATGGGCGAAGTGAATTCTGCGGATCCTTCTCCTGAGCGTCAGGCAGCACGAGCGCTGGCTGCTTTTATTCTGGCAGGCCTTGTTTTCCTTGCCCTCCCCGGGACGTTTCTGGGTGTGTGGAACCTCATGGTTATTTCCGAGAACCGGGCCCCGACGGCAGCCAGCACGGCCTGGATTCAAGCTCACGGCCATGCACAGCTCTTCGGCTGGGTGGGCAGTTTCATTCTGGGCATCTCGCTTTACGTCTTGCCTAAATTTCGGGGTCGAGCGCTCAAGAAGTTTGGAATGGTCTGGATGGTCTGGGCGCTTTGGACTACGGGCGTCGCCTGGCGATGGTGGGCAGGATTCGGCGTGCGCGAGTGGCGTGCGGGACTGGTTGGCTCAGCGATTTTGGAGTTCGTCACCTACGTAGTGACGCAGCGCATCCTGGTTTTCCGGAGTGGAGGCGCCAGGAAGAAGCCTAACGATCTCGGTTCGTGGCTGGGTATTTGCGGCTTTGGAGCCTTGGGGGTGGCACTGATTCTAAATCTGGGTATTTGCATTCGGGTGGGCCTCGATGGAAATGCTCCTCTCTTCCCTCCGCTCTGGGAGCGTACCTTTCTCCTGATTGCGCTTTGGGGATTTGCGGTCACAGTGGCGTGGGGATACAGCACCCGTTTTGTGGCGATTTTTCTCGGTCTGAAGCCGCCCCTGCATCAAGTGGCTTGCCGGCTGTCGATCGGCATTGGTGCGCTGGTGGCGAGTGCCTTGGCTAGGCAGTTCCTGCTCGCTGACGTTCTCGCGTTGATGCTTACGGTTTACGCTATCTGGTCCATACGCATTTTCCATCCATCCGTCCGGCCTCCGAAGCTAATCGGAGTGTACCGGCTGTATCCCACCTTCATACGAGTGGCCTACACGTGGCTTGTGATTGGCGCAGTGCTTGGGGTGGCCGCTGATCTGGTGCCGAGGGTCACTGGTCTCGGCGGGGCGTCGAGGCATGCCATAACAGTAGGTTTTATTGCCACACTGATCTTTGCGCTCGCGCCGCGCATCCTGCCCTCGTTTCTCAACGGCCGGGAGCTTTACAGCACACGAATCATGGCCGCCAATCTTTGGCTTTTGAGCACGGGATGTTTCTTAAGAGTTTTCAGCGAGACGATTGCCTACTCCGCAGGCGGACCGCTCTGGAGTCTACTGCCCATCTCCGCCTTTCTCGAACTGGCGGCAGTGATCGCCTTTGTCTTCAATATAGCAGCTACGCTGGCCCAGCCGCTGCCCGCGTGGTTTTCAGCCGCTGGTGTCAGCCCCAAGTTGCCGCTTTACTGGTACGTCACCAGCTTTCCGAAGACGAGGCCAATTCTGATCGAAGCGGGCCTGAAGACGTTGTCCCGCCTGGCGCAGATTCCGCGCTCGTTGAGCCTTGCCGAAGCGGCGGCAGCCGATGGAGTGGATCTCGAAGAGCTACTTGCCCGGCTCAATCGATTTTTCGGCCAACGGCAGCCGAGGCGGCTGCACCGTAAATAAACGAGGGCCCAGAGCCGTGCAGTTCGTCGGCTGCCTTCGGGCAAGCTAAGCTGAGATTGTATGAAAATTCTTGCGTTGGTCATCGTAGCCTACACTCTGCTGATGCTGGTAATCCATGTCTCAAGCGGAAAGATTCTCAAAGCGTGGAGCGAGGATTCCTGGCTCAGCCGGCGGTTTACACCGCAGCGGGTGCTGCGGGTGGAGGTGTGTTACTGGGCGCTGACGCTTGTCGCCTGGACGCGATGGCCTTCGGCCGCCTGGAAAGCCCTGGTAGTTGCTTTTGCAGCGATTCACCTTGGCCTTTGGTTGGCAGGGGAAGCGGGAGCGGCTACCATTGACCACAGTGACGTTTCCGGACTCGTCTATCCGCGAAAAATCCAGCTTGCCATTATTGCTTTTGATCTGATCGAAGCGGCCATGCTGGTGGCTATCGGTTGGTTCAGCGTGCTCTTTGTGGTGCACAGGGGATGACCGGAATGCCGCCCCGGGTCTGCGGCGCTCTGCGTGAGGAGCGCTCGCAATGCAGGCTTGAAAAGCGCGGTACTACCGGGCCTCGGCGGTCGTCGGGACACGTAGGATGGTCGTGCGGTGAATCTTTGACAGGGTCATGACATGCCACAAGCCGATGCCCCACCAGGCCAGCGCCGCCAGCTCCATCACGCCGGTTGCGCCGATAAGGGGATAGGCCATGCGGGGCGCGAAATCCGTGAGGATTCGCAATCCCACCCCCAGACGGCCCGAGTCCTCCGCCACCAACGTCCACTCCACCCAGCTGCCGATGAGACCGACCAGCAACCCCACCGTCGGCAGGCCTGCAGCAAGGTAGGGAATCTTCGCCTTTGGCGCCTCGGCCCCTGTTTGCTTACGCTGCGAGCGCCGCCAGGCGATGTAAAGGATCAGCACGCCCCACGCGGCGATGAGCGTGAACCATATCCACGCCGGCCAGTGAAGCCACGAACCCACCGCCATGATGTAGCACATTCCGACCGCAAAAAAGGCCCGGTAGGCAACCAACCTCCTTTGCACTCGGTCCAGCGGGCGACCGGCGTTGATTGTCCGCATAGTTGACCAACTCAGGAATAGGAACGCCAGCGATCCGGCCGGAGGAAATACGATGTCAATCCAGTCAACTCTCACTGCCGACATCCCTCAACTAGCCCGACTCCAAAAGTAGTGAAGTCATAGAAAAATTTTCCGTAGCTCACGGCTGCGCTGAAGATATCCGCTGCGGTGCTGGCTGTCTCACCCAATATTTTCGTCGCTCCCGTCACACTCAATTCATAAATGGGTACCGGCGCTGGAACCGCCATGACCGCCCCCACCAGATCGGCGCGTGAAGCTCAGCCAGCACGGTAGCCGGCGGATGGGATAGTTCCTCAATTCCCCGACCAGGATCGTGATTCCATAGGTCAAGAGCGTCAGGCCGATGAAGAACCAACCGGGAATCATATGGGCCTGGGAAGGCCGACAGGCCATCTGCTGAAAGTGCCATGTGTCTGCTTGCGCCTTGATACCGTAAGCGGTTGTGCACCACGGAGTGCAGAATGCTGTCGGCCAGGGTGGGATTGCCCATCTGCTCGAGCCCCTTCGCCGCGGGCGGTTAGCTGGTGAGGCTCATAAAGTGTGATAGCAGTCCTCGCACATTTCCGTGAAGTCCTATCGACCACCCTTCGTGAGTGGCGCCTGTGTCCAGTAATTCATGATTGGTGCGTCCATACGGGGCAAAGGGTTTCCCAGGCTGCCGACGGCGCAGATCGCGCCCTCGGCTGATTGTGGATGGACCGACACGAACCGATCCGGCAGCTAAACAAAGAGGCTCCGGGACCGGCTCCCTAATGCCTTCGCTCACCCTCCCCCTCCAGGGTCGCTCCTAAAACAATTCTGGGTGGTGTTCCCACCCTCCAGGATGGCCTGACCCGCTCCCTTATGATTGTTGCCCCTGCCGCGCGCGGTTTTTGTTGAACCGCTTCACCCTATACACCAAAAACCAGGCGAATCCGGCTAACACGATTCCGACGACCGCCTGTGTGGTAGACCGTAGGTCCGGTTCTTTAACCCGATAGAGTATCTGCACGACACAACCCGCCGTGGACGCAGCGACACCGAACCACTCCAGCTTAGATATTCGAATGCCTTTCGTCGGCGGATCGGTCTCCCGATGGTAGACGCTCCAGATCATCAAAAAGTTGATGACGAACAGCGTCGGGTAAACGATCACCGCTGTGGCATAGAGCGGGACTCCATGCCCCACGGTGAGCCAACTCAAAAATGAAATGACAACTACATCAAAGACCACCATCCAAAGAATTCCGCGCATCGAGTTTTTGGGATCGACAGTGGCGATTTCTCGTTGCTCCTCAATATCGTTTAGTGACAAGTGCCACCGGTATTCAGACCAACGACGTCGGCTGCGTTTTGGCCCAGTTCGGCTGAAAGAAACAGTTTTTGCGCAAACGTCGCAGCCTGATCGATCAAATGCCCTGTCATCCCGCCATTCAACCCAGCGGTGCCCAGAGACTCGATGTTAGCCCAATTGCTAGCTGTTTCTAGGTTGCCTCCTGTCGCCAGCAGACCTCCGAGAACAAGGACTGATGTTGCGGTTGTCGCTGCGGTGGCGGCCTGACCAGTTCCGTTTACGTTGCCTGTGATCGCGCCGATCAGTTGTATTGCACCGGCACTGATGTTTCCAGCGGCTCCAATTACGAGGTAGGCTGCACCGATTCCGCCGACCGGACCGGTAGCGGGAGTTGACGCACCGCTGAGGGCCGCCAACCCTATCTTCGCGGCACCAACCCCCAGATTGAGAACTCCCTTGGTAGCAGACGCGATTCTCGCGAGTGTACACGCTGTTTGTGATCCCGGCGTTCGCGGCGGTGGGGCAGGGGG
>CADDZC010000067.1 GCA_902812365.1 Acidobacteriota bacterium
GGCGGGGACACACTCGGGGGAAAGTCTTTTCCATCCCGCTTGGCTCTGATCGTGCCGCCGGCCATGGCCAGCTATGCTCCCGCCCGACGAGGCCGCCCGTCCGGCCCTCACATCTTCCGCGTCCAGTCGAACCCGGCCTTCCGACCGCGGCGCGGGCGGAAAGCCGTCGTCGAAAAATGCCCGCTTCCCCAACAGTTTTAAAAATCAAATTAGTGGAAATCGACTATTGACCGATCCTCTCGTCGCTTTTAGGCTCGCCAGTTCCTGGTTCGCCGGATGATTCTCGGGTGGCGTTCCCGCGCTCAGCCGTGAAGTTCGAGGAACGGCCGGCAGGCTGTCGACGGCCGGGCGGTGCAGAGCGTCCGGCGCCAGAAAGCGTTGGCCAACAAGATTCGGGGCGACGATTCGAGGCGAAGGAGAGTTGAACTATGGCCAGGCTTGGCGGCTGCAAGATTTCGGCGGCGATGGTCATCGCCGGTTTTCTGCTGGCTTCGCACGCTCGTTTGGCGGCTCAAGAAGCGACGGGCAACATTCGGGGAACCGTCACCGACGCCAGCGGAGCGCGGGTGCCGCGGGCCCGCGTGTCAGCCGTGCAGACCGAAACCGAATTCAGCCGCTCGACGACAAGCGACGAGCAAGGCGATTATCTGCTGGTGCTTTTGCCGGTCGGTCATTATCGCCTCGAGGTGGAGGCGGCCGGTTTCCGAAAATACGTCCGGCAAGGCATCAGTCTCAGCGTCAATCAAACGGCGATAGTGCCCGTGCGCCTGGTGGTCGGTTCGGCCCAGCAGAGTGTGGAGGTCAGAGCGGATGCCGAGCTGATCCAGACCACCAACGATCTGGGCAAAACGGTGCAGGCTCGGGAGATTCTCGACTTGCCGCTGAACGGGCGGAACTTCACGCAGCTGGCACTGCTGCTTCCGGGCGACGCGCCGCTGACCGCCGGGCTCCTGAAGGCGGGCGGGACGCTCCGCTCCGGCCAGTCGTATGCGGTCAACGGCCAGCGTCCGGAGTCCAACCAGTTCCTGATCGACGGGGTCGAGAATTACAACATTGTGGACGGCGGCTTTGTCCTGAAGCCGCCTCCGGATGCCATCGAAGAATTCCGCATCCTGACCAACACCGCTCCGGCCGAATTCGGCCACAACGCCGGCTCCACCACCAATATCGTGACGCGATCCGGGTCCAACCAGTGGCATGGGGACGGCTGGGAATTTCTGCGGAACGACGCTTTGGACACGCGGAACTTTTTTGCCGCCCAGGTCGAGCCGTTGAAGCAGAACCAGTTCGGGGCCACTCTGGGCGGCCCGATCCGCCGGCAGCGGACCTTCTTCTTTGCCTATTACGAAGGCTTCCGAAACCGCCAGGGCGAAACCGAGGTGGCCACGGTTCCCTCCCTTCTCGAGCGGCAGGGCGATTTCTCCGAGTCCGCTCCGCTGATCAATATCCCGGCCGGCCAGCCGTTTCCGGCTAACCGGTTGCCTTTCATCAACCCGATTTCTCAGAACCTGCTGCGGTTCTACCCGCTGCCCAACGACGGAACCCATCAGTTTGTGACGACGCAGACGCTGTCGAACAACTCCGATCAAGCGGGAGTCCGGGTCGATCACTATCTTTCGTCGCAGGACTCCGCGTTCATCCGCTACGTGGTGGCGAATGGATCGCAGGTCGATCCACTTTCGATCGCCGGGGCCAACGTCCCCGGATTTCCGGTGGGCGAAGACTTTCGCCCCCAGAACGCCGCCCTTCAGGAGACCCATTCGTTCTCGGCCACCGTGGTCAACGTGGCTGAATTCTCGTTCCTGCGCTACAAATTGCTCTTTGATGAAGCTCTTAACCATACGTCGCTGTCTGCCCTGGGCTTTCAGTATGCTCCCACCCTGGCCGCCCAGGCCGGGCCGCCCTTCATCGAAGTGGAAGGATACGCTTCGATCGGCAATCCGATCACCGGGCCGAACCACTCCTATCAGAACGCTTACACGGTGTCCGACTCTGTCAACTGGATTCATGGAACGCACGACGTTAAGCTGGGCGGCGGGTACGAACGGGACCAGATCAATACCTTGCTCGGCATCGCATCGAACGGGTTCTTCGTGTTTGCGCCGTTTCCCGCCAGCAACGCTTTCGCCAGCTTGTTGTTGGGTCAGCCCGTGGTGTTCTTACAAGGCGGCGGGGATCTGCCTCGCGGGCTTCGAGCCAATAATTTCAATCTTTACGGGCAAGACAGCTACAAGTTGACCCCTCGCCTGACCGTGAATGCCGGGCTTCGCTACGAGCTGCCGATTCCCTACTCCGTGCTGGGCAACAAGACGGCGTTGTTTAAGCCCGGCGTGCCGTCGCGGGTGATGCCCAGCGCGCCGGCGGGGCTGCTCTACCCCGGGGATCCCGGGGTGCCGCCGGGCCTGATTCCCACCGACTATCGCGGCTTCGCGCCGCGGCTGGGGCTGGCCTGGGATCCGACGGGCCGCGGCCACTGGTCGATCCGCTCCGCCTATGGCATCTTCTACGATCCCTATTACAATGGCCAGGGCGGTCCCGTCCAGGCGCCCATCTCCGCGCCGCCCTGGTTTAAGACGATCCAGGAAGAACCGCCGCCCAGCTTCGCCAATCCTCTGCCGGCGGGCCTGGATCCTTTCGCCCCGACCTTCGCTTTTCCGCAGACCCTGACGCTGCTGACGCTCGATCCGCACTTGAGTCTGCCCTATGCGCAGGACTGGAACTTCACCGTCCAGCGTTCCTTCGGCTCCGACTGGCTCCTGGACATCGGTTACGTGGGCACCAAAGGGACGCATTTGCCGCGCTTTGTGGAAGACAATCCGGCCGTCTACGTTCCCGGCCAGTCGACAGAAGCCAACGTGAACCAGCGGCGGCTCTACTCGGGTTGCACCCTGGCTCAGCCGGCCGGCTGTGTCTACGGCTCGGTGGGGCTGATCTCCGGCATCGCCAATTCCAACTATCATGCTTTGCAGGCCAGCCTCCAGAAACGCTTTTCGCGCGGCTTCGAGTTCCTGGCCTCCTACACCTACTCGAAGACGCTCGACGATGTCTCCTCTTTCAACATCACCGGCTCCTCGCCCCAGAGTGTGGCCGGTGAAAACGACCTGGCGCAGAATCCATTCGATCTGGAAGCCGAATACGGCCGTTCTCTTTTCGACGCCCGGCACCGGTTCGTGCTGAGCTACATCTGGCAGGTGCCTTTTGGGCGCGGAGCGCGCCGGGGGTATCAACGCGCCCTGGGGGGCTGGCAATTGAACGGGATTTTCACCGCGTCCACAGGAACGCCCTTTACGGTTTATGATTCCAGCGATCCGTCGCTCGAGGGGCAATCCCCCGAGATCTCCGGCTTTTTCAGCGACCGGCCAAACCGGGTGGGCAACCCTAATGACGGCCCCAAAACACCCGAACAGTGGTTCAATTTGTCGGCATTCGAGCGCGTTACCCAGCCTGGACAGTTCGGCACGGAGGGGCGCAATATCGTCGAGGGGCCCGGGCTGGCGCAATGGGACTTTTCGCTCTTTAAAGATATCCGGTTCGGCGAGGCGCGAACCCTTCAGTTTCGCGCCGAAAGCTTTAATCTCCTGAACCGCCCGAATTTTGGCCTGCCGGTGAACGATATCAACTCGCCAAGCTTCGGGCGCATCCAGACCGCGGCGGCGCCCCGCCTGATCCAGTTGGCGCTCAAGTTTATTTTCTAAGGGCCGCCGAAAGTCCGGCGGTGCCGAGGGTTGAACCGAGGAGGAGCAACGCCATGACTTGGATTCGGACCATCCCGATGTCCCAAGCCGATGACCAGCTCAAACGAGCCTGGGAAGCCCAAAAGGCGCTCTATCCGCGCGAGTACGCGACGCCGGTGCACGCCACCGAAGAGGAGGCGCAGATCGTGGCTTCTCACAGCCTGATTCCGGAAGCGCTCGAACATGCCTTTTCGACCTTTGGGGCGCTCATGTCGCCGGATTTGCCGCTCACCCGGCGGCACCATGAGATGATTGCCACCATGGTTTCGGTCACCAACCGGTGCGTTTATTGAATCGACTCGCACGCAGAGTTTCTGCGTCGGGTTACACTGGATGAGGAGTTGGTGGCCGCTCTCAAGGCGGATTACACACGGGCGCCGATCACCCCCGCCGAGCGGGTGATGCTAGAGTACGTGGTGAAGCTCACGCGGGACGCCACCCAGATTGGCCGGGACGACCACGAGCGCCTGCGGGCGGCAGGGTTCGACGATCGGGCGATCCTGCAAATCACGCTCATCGCCGCCTGGTTTAATTACATCAACCGGGTGGCCGATGCCCTGGGCGTGGGAAGACAAGGCTGAAGCGTGAAGATTCCAACCGAACCCATCGGAAGCATTCCGAGACCTTCGCGGCTGATCACGGCAGTCCAAGCCTTCGAACAAGGCCGATCCTCCCGCGAGCAGCTCGACGCCGAATACCAGGCTGCGCTTCAAGACACCATCCGGCGGCTGGAAGCGACCGGCTCGCCCGTCCTCACCGATGGCGAGCAGACCAAGCCCAGCTTCGCTACCTACCCTCTTCAGGGCCTCCCTAACCTGGTTCGGGAGGGCGTGACCGTCCGCTTCGCCGACGGTCACGTTCGCCAATTGCCTCGCTTGGTTTCCGGGCCTTTCCGCTACAAAACCTACGCCGGATCGTATCTCAAGGCAGCCCAAGCGTATACTGAGCGGCCGCTCAAACAAGCGGTCATCTCGGCCTCACTGTTAAGTCTGCTTTACCCCGAGGAGGATATTCCCGGATATTCGCGGGAAGAGTTCCTCGAGGATCTAATTCGGGAGGCCGTAAAGGATATCCGGACGTGCCTCGATCAGGGAGCTTACCGGGTGCAGATCGACTTTACCGAAGGAAGGCTCTCGTTGAAGCTCGATCCTTCCGGGCGTTTGCTCGAAGACTTCATCAGCCTGAACGACCGGGTGCTCCGGCATTTTTCGCCCGAACAGAGGGCAAGGATCGGAATTCACACCTGCCCGGGAGGCGACCAGGATGCCACCCACAGCGCGGACGTGGACTACGCGGGCCTGTTGCCGGCTCTTTTTAGGCTGGAGGCGGGCAACTTTTACATTCAATTGGCCAGCGAAAAAGACCGGCTTCGGGTTCTTCGATTGATTCGGGAGTACCGCCAGCCGAATCAAACGGTTTTTGTCGGCGTCATCGATCCAATCAATCCCCGTGTGGAAACTCCCGAGGAGGTGCGGGACCGCGTTCTTGAAGCTGCTGAATTTATCCCTCCGGAACGCCTGGGGACCACGGACGACTGCGGTTTCGCTCCGTTCGGTGATGACACTTCAACAGCCAGAGAGGTGGCATTTAAGAAGATCCGTGCCCGGGTCGAAGGGACCAAAATGGCCGCAGGAAAACTCTGACTTGGAGTTCGAATGCGGCAGCCGGCAGCAAACGTACTTCAACAATGAGTTTGAACCGCTTGCATCCTAAGGAGGATCGATGAAACCCACCAAGCTTTCGATGATTCTCGGGTCGCTGTTGTTTCTGGCTCTGGTCGCAAGTTCCAGGATCACCGCGGCCGAAGGCCCCGTCACGATTCACGGCTACGTTCTGGATTCCGCCTGCGCCTTCACGAAGCACTTGAAGAAGCCGGTCAGCCCCGCCTGCGCGGTGGCTTGCGCCAAGGGCGGCTCGCCGCTGATGATCCTGGGCGACGACGGCCAACTCTACTTACCCATTTCGGATTCCACGCCCGCCCGAAGCCAGAATCCCCGGCTGATGAAGTATGCCGGAAAGCGGGTGACCGTGACCGGCACGGTGTATGAGGAAGGGGGTGCGCCGGGGTTGGTGATTCAACATATTGAAGCCGCTTCGAGTGAATGACCGATATGCCTGACCAACACCTGTATCTTCCCGGCGTTGAGCAACATCCGCAACCCGGCGCGCGCGCCGAAGGCATCCGCACCCGGCAGGCGGCGGGCCAAGAATACCCCATGATCTGGCACTTGTTCGCCTACCGGCCGCAAGCGACGGACCATCTGGCGCGCTTCACTCAGGAGGTCATGCGCGGCGAAGGGCCGCTGAGCCCCGGCCTGCGCGAGCTGATTGCGGCTTTCACCTCCGCCGCCAATCACTGCCCGTTCTGAACGAAGTATCACGCTGCGGTCGCAGCGGAACTGCTGGGCAGCGAAAAGCTGGTCGAGAGCGTGCTTCGGGATCTGGAGAGCTCGGCGTTGCCGGAGCGCGAAAAAGCCCTGCTGCGCTTCGTGGCCAAGGTCAACCATCGGGCGGCGCAGATCACCGCCGAGGATCTGGAACCTTTGCGGGCCGGCGGCTGGACGGACGAGGCCATTTATTGGGCGGTGACCGTGTGCGCGCTGTTCAATTTTTACAATCGCTGGGTGGACGCTGGCGGCGTTCCGGCAATGTCGGAAGAAGCCCATCGCGAGTTCGGAGCACGCACGGCCAGGCATGGCTATATCCCCAAGTAGCGTGGCCTTGAAGCCCACCGAAGAGTCGGATTGGAGTTACCCGGGCTGGCGCGTCGTGCTGGCGGCGCACCTCGGCGTCATGGCCGGCTTCGGCTCGCTGTTCGTCTTCACCTTCAGCGTCTTTCTCAAACCCCTCAGCGCCCAGTTCGGTTGGAGCCGCGAAACCGTGTCGGCAGGATTTGGCCTGGCGGCGATCATGGTGGGGGTCTGCTCGCCGCTCCTCGGCCGGGCGCTGGACCATTGCCCGCCGCGGCGAATCATTCTGCCCTGTATGACGATTTTCGGCCTCGGATTCGCATCCCTCGGCCTCCTCGGTCCCCGCCTGTGGCAGTTCTACGCCACCTGTCTCGGGCTGGGAATCGTCGGCAACGGGGCCGCTCACCTGGCCTATGCGCGCACCCTTCTCACTTGGTTTCGCCAGCGTCTGGGTATGGCGCTGGCGTTGGTGATGGCGGGCGCGGGGATCGGCTCCATCGTCCTTCCCGTCATCGCCCAGACCATCGTCACGCGGTGGGGATGGAGGCTGGCTTATCTCTGGTTGGGAGCGATGGCCCTCGTGCTCGGCCTCCCCGGCACTTGGCGGTATGTGCGCGACCGCAGTCGCCCGTGCCCGGATCGCCGCGCTTCTGCCCGGCTCTCGGGTCGCGGATGGCGTCAAGGGTTACGATCTTCCCGCTTTTGGGTCATTGTCGCCGTGCTCCTGCTGAATTCGGCGAGCATTAACGGAGTGCTGGCTCACTTCTCCGCCCTGCTGACCGACCGGGGAATCCCGCCCGCCGGAGCGGCCCTCGCGCTTTCGCTCCTCGGGGCCGCCAGCCTCGGCGGGCGCTTGCTGGCGGGCGCGCTGCTAGACCGATTCCAGGCTCCCCGCGTCGCCTTCATCATGCTGCTGCCGGGCTCGCTCGGCATCCTGGCGCTCGTTCAGGCCTCCACGCTCGCCGCCGGCTGCGCGGCCGCAGGCCTGATCGGGACCGGGATGGGAGCTGAGGCAGATATCATTCCCTTCCTGCTCACCCGCTATTTTGACTTGAACTCCTTTTCCACGCTCTACGGGCTCACCTGGACGTTCTACGCCGCCGCCGCCGGCTTGGGCCCGGTCATTCTGGGGCGGACTTTCGATTTAACCGGGTCGTATAACTCCGTCCTGATGGTCTTGGGTTTCGCGGTGGCCGCGGCGGCCTCCCTGACGCTGGCGCTGCCCGCCTGCCCCGACCGCTCGCCCGAATAGGCGCGCCGCCGCCAAGTCCGTACGCCCGGCTCGGCCAGCCCGAGGGTGACCGAATCCCCGGCAAGCGCCAGGATTTCTCAGTGACTCGCAGGAGTGGCGTCCCCGACGGGATTTGAACCCGTGTTACCGCCGTGAAAGGGCGATGTCCTAGGCCGGGCTAGACGACGGGGACCGCGTTCGTTTTCCAGACGTGTCTTCAGGGAAGGCCAAGCGCCCCCGGGGGCCGCGCCGGCGCTCCCAGTGAGGGTTCTCCAGCTCGTCGCCGGGCCATCGCCAGCGTCCGCTTCTGCGCCCGAGGCGCAGCACGTCTTTAATCCTTCATGCTACCAACCCCGTTTCGAGTCTGTCAATTTTCCTTTCCGCCGAATCCCGGCGCGGCTAATTCCGGGGGCTCGAATCCGCCTGGAGGGCGCGCCGCCATAGTATACTCTGGGGGAGCGTGGGTGGCGCTCTTTGGCTCATGCAGACCCTCGGCGTTTACGTCCAAGTGCCTTTCTGCGCGTCCAAGTGCAGCTTTTGCAATTTCAGCTCCCAGGTGGCGCCGGCGAGCGCCTTCGATGCGTATCTGACGGCCCTCGAGCGCGAGGCGAGGAATCTGCGCCCGTCATACGAATCCAAGGGCATACCGCCCGCCCTGCTCGATTTCCCGGTCGACAGCGTTTATTGGGGCGGGGGCACGCCCTCGCTTTTGGGCGCCGAGCGGCTGCGGCGGCTGGCCGAGACGCTTCGAGCCGCCTTCCGATGGGGCGGCGCCGTCGAATTCACGGTCGAGGTGTCGCCCGGCTCGGCCGATGACGCCTGGCTATCGGCTTCGCGAGCGCTCGGCGTCAACCGCCTCAGCCTCGGCGCGCAATCCTTTGACGACCGGGAGCTGCGTGCCGCCGGGCGGCTTCACCGCGCCACCGCAACCCAAGAGCAGGTGCTCCGCGCGCAGCGCGCCGGATTCGCCAATATCAGCCTGGATTTGATCGCCGGACTGCCTTACCAGACCGAGGCCTCGTGGCGCCACAGCTTGCGGCAAGCCGTCGCCCTCGAGCCCGAGCACATTTCCGTCTACCTTTTCGAGATCGACGAGAAGAGCCGCCTGGGGCAAGAGGTGCTCCGCCACGGTGAGCGTTACCACGCCCGGGCGGTGCCGGACGAGGAATTCATGGCTCAGGCGTACGAGGAGGCCCAGCAGTGGCTGGCCGCCCACGGATACGAGCCGTACGAGTTCTCCAATTTCGCCCGGCCGGGCTATGCGTCACGGCACAATCGCAAATACTGGCAGCTCGATCCCTACGTCGGCCTGGGCGCGGGCGCGCATTCGTTCGACGGCGAGCGGCGATGGTCGAACGAGGCGAGCGTGGAGGATTACCAACGAAAGCTGGCGCGCGGCGAATCGCCGATAGCGCAGCGGCGCCAGCTCGGGACGGACGAGCAGATCGAGGAGTTCTTCTTTCTCGGGCTTCGCCAGCGCCGGGGAGTGGATCCGGCTGCGGCCGGCCGTCGCTGGGGCGAGGAGCGGCTGCGGCGCTGGGAGCCGGTGATCGCTTCTTTGGTGGAGGAAGGCTGGATCGAGCGGCAAGCCGGCATGATCCGACTCCCGGAGCGCGCCTGGCTCGTATCCAACGAGATTTTAGAGAGATTTCTGATGGGAGGCTGGCGGTAGTGGAAGCGCGGGAACCGGCTCCAATCGTCGATCTTCGCAGCGACACCGTGACTCGCCCGACGCCCGCCATGCGCCGGGCCATGGCCGAAGCGGAGGTGGGCGACGATGTCTACGGCGAGGATCCGACCGTCAACCGCTTGCAGGAGCGGGCGGCAGAGATGTTCGGGCGCGCGGCGGCGCTCTTTGTGCCCTCCGGCACGATGGGCAATCAGGCGGCCATCAAGGTTCATACCGAAAGCGGCCAGGAAGTGATCTGCGAGGAGCGCGCTCACATCTTCAATTATGAGATGGCGGCGATGGCGGCCTTCTCGGGATGCCTGGCGCGCCCGATCCGCGCCGAAGACGGCATCCTGACGTGGGACCGGATCGCCCCCGAGGTGCGCGCGCGGAGCGAGCATCGGGCCCGCACCGGACTGATCACCCTCGAGAATACGTCCAATTTGGCGGGCGGCTCGGTTTATCCGGCGGCGGTTGCCGACGAGATCTGCGAGCGCGCCCGCCAGGCCGGACTGCCCGTTCATCTCGACGGGGCGCGCATCTTCAACGCCGCGGTGGCGCTGGGGCGTCCGGTGGCCGAGTTGACGCGGAAGTTCGACTCGATCATGTTTTGCCTCTCGAAAGGCCTCGGCGCGCCGGTCGGCTCGATGCTGGTGGGGAGCCGCGAATTCATTGCCGAGGCGCGTTTGGTGCGCAAGAGGTTGGGCGGCGGGATGCGGCAGGCGGGGGTGCTGGCGGCGGCGGCGCTGGTGGCGCTGCAAGAGACTCCGCCGCGCCTGGCCATCGACCATGAAAACGCCCGGTTCTTGGCCGCCGCCCTCGCCGAATTTCCCGGCGTCCGGATTGATCCGCGCAAGGTAGTCACCAATATTCTGTTTTGCGACGTCGCGGAAACCGGCCTGACGGCCCCGGAGATTTCCCGCCGCCTGGCCGAGCAGGGAGTGCGCGTGAGCGCCTTTACGGCCACCACCCTGCGCCTGGTGACACATTACGACGTGGACCGAGCCGGATGTGAGCGCGCTGTGCTTGCCTGGCGGCGGGCGCTCGGCGTCCGCCCTACAACCGTGATCGCGTGAGGGGAGCCACCCCGGTCTCCGAGTGGCCGCCTATTTCTTCTTCGCGCTTTGCCGGGCGGCGAGCTCAACCATGGCCTGCACATAGTGCTCCGCGTAGGAGGGGTTGTCCGGGTCAAGGCGGGTGGCGGCGCGGTACTCGGCGAGCGCGGCCTGGATGTCGTCCAGCTTGTCGAGCGCGTAGCCCAGGCCGTTATGTGCGTCCGCGTCTGTCGGATCGTGCTTGAGGGCTTCGATCATCTCGACGCGAGCCCGCTTCCAATCTTTGGCGAGCAGGAACGTAATGCCGAGCTCGCGGTGCAGATCGGAGTTTTCCGGATCCATTCCGGCCGCTTCATGCAAGTCGCGGACGGCCTGTTCAAACTGCCCGGCGGCGCGCTCTTGAACGGCCTTCAGCACGAGCTTGCGCAGTTCGATTTTGGCCTGGGCCGCCTCGATGCCGGAGGGGGCCGCAGCCGCCGGGCGAGGCTCGGCCCGGAGCTCGATCCGCTGGCCGGCCTCGGGCGAAACCCAATAGCCGCGCTCCGCCTGGTCCGGACATCGCACGTGGAGGTAATGGTCGGTGGGGTCGACGCCGGCGAGCGTGAAGTTGCCGTGCGCGTCGGTTTTGCCTTGAAAGGTGGCGTCAAGCTCCACGGCGCACCCGGGCGTACCGGTGCGAATGACGATCGCGGCCGCCGAAGCCGGCGTCTGATGAGTCAAGGCCCGCGCCGCCCCGCCGCCCGCCGCCAGCGCCAGCCACGCGCCCGCCGCCACTTTCTTAAGGTTCATGGCGTCCCCGAATGTTAGCACACGCCGCCGCCCGGGGCGAGCCGGGGGGCCGGCTCCATCCGTGTGTTATACTTCGAGTTAAGGGGCGAACGCGGGACGGGCCCGGGCGAACGTCGGGCGGCGGATGAGTCCCGGGGTGACGTTTGGACTTCGACCTCTCCGATGAGCAACTGGAAATTAAGCGCTCGGTGCGGGAATTTGCCGAGCGCGAGATTCGTCCTCACGTCATGGAGTGGGATGAGGCCCAGCACTTCCCGCTCGAATTGATCCCCAAACTGGCGGCCCTCGGACTGATGGGCGTGACCTTTCCGGCCGAATACGGCGGGGCGGGACTGGGCTACGTCGAGTATACGATTGCCATCGAAGAGCTGGCGCGCGTTGACGGTTCGGTGGCGATCATCGTCGCCGCCCACCATTCGCTGTGCGCCGGCCACATCTATATCTCCGGGACCGAGGAGCAAAAGCGCAAGTACCTGGTGCCCCTCGCGCGGGGAGAGAAACTTGGGTGCTGGAGCCTGACGGAGCCGGAAGCCGGCAGCGACGCCAGTGGAACCCGCACCACGGCGCGCCGCGAGGGCAACCACTGGGTGCTGAACGGCTCGAAGACGTTCACCTCCAACGGCTCGTACGCGGATATTTGCGTGGCCATGGCCGTCACCGACCCGAGCGCCCCCAAGCACGGCATTTCGGCCTTCATCATCGAGAAAGGAACGCCCGGGTTTCGTCCCGGCAAGAAGGAAAACAAACTCGGCCTGCGGGCGAGCGACACGACGGAAGTGATTTTCGAAGACTGCCGGATTCCGGCGGAAAATTGCCTTGGCCGGCCCGGTGAAGGGTTCATTGACAGCCTTAAAGTGCTGGAAAAGGGACGCATCTCGATCGCCGCCCTGGCCGTGGGCATGGCCCAAGGGGCCTATGAGGCGGCGCTCGGTTACGCCCGCCAGCGGCGGCAGTTTGGCCGGCCGATCGCCGAGTTTCAGGCGATTCAATGGAAGTTGGCCGACATGGCCACGGAAATCGACGCCTCCCGCCTGCTGACCTATCGTGCCGCGCGCCTGGCCGATCAGGGCCGCCGCGTGCAGCGGGAAGGATCGATGGCCAAACTTTTTGCCGGCGAGACGGCGGTGCGGGTGGCGAGCGAGGCCGTCCAAATTTACGGTGGCTACGGCTTCATCAAAGACTATCCGGTCGAAAAGTTTTATCGCGACGTGAAGCTCTGCACCATCGGCGAAGGCACCAGCGAGATCCAGCGTATGGTCATTGCCCGGGAGATTCTCAAAGCCGGATGCTGAGCCCGGCGCGGCCGGACGGGAGGAAGGTCTTCGCGCCAGTCCCCAAAGACGTTCAAGCCGGCCGCCGCCGGCCCCGGGCAGCGGGGCGAGACCTTGCCCCGCCGCCGGCCGGATCGCGCCCCCAACATGACCGCAGCCAGCCTTGAAACCTGGGCCCAGCGTGTGCTCGCCGGCGAACGCCGCGCGCTCGCGCAGGCCATCTCGTCCGTCGAGCGCGGCGACCCCGCCGGCTTCGAGCTGCTGAAACGCCTGTTTGCACAGGCGCGCCAGGCGCCGGTCATCGGCGTGACCGGCTCGCCCGGCGTCGGGAAGAGCACGCTGGTGGAGAAATTGGCGAAGGAATACCGCCGCGTCGGCCGGCGCGTGGGCATTATCGCCGTCGATCCCAGCAGCCCGTTCTCTGGCGGAGCG
Organism: Acidobacteriota bacterium; assembly: GCA_902812365.1. Lineage (GTDB taxonomy): Bacteria > Acidobacteriota > Terriglobia > UBA7540 > UBA7540 > CADDZC01. The sequence continues at coordinate 12,872 of CADDZC010000067.1, forward strand.
CTCCTCGGAGACCGCGTGCGCATGCAAGGCCTGGCCACCGACGATGGCGTCTACATCCGCAGCATGGCGACGCGCGGCCATCTGGGCGGCCTGGCCCCGGCCGCCCACGACGTGGCCACGTTGCTGGCGGCGAGCGGGTGCGACGTCGTCCTGATGGAAACCGTGGGCGTCGGCCAGGACGAGGTGGAAGTGGCGCGCCTGGCCGACGCGACGGTGCTTCTCGTCGTGCCCGGCATGGGCGATGACGTCCAGGCGTTCAAGGCCGGAGTGATGGAGATCGGCGATGTCTTCGTCATCAACAAGTCCGACCGTCCCGAGGCTCATCGCCTTGAGCAGGAGCTGGCCGCCCTGCTGGCCCTGGCGCCGCCCGGGGGGTGGCGGCCGCCGGTGATCAAGACGATTGCCACGACCGGCGGCGGCGTCCCCGAGCTCCGCCAGGCCCTCGAGGATTTTGCGGCTTTCGGCGAGCGCTCGGGGCTGGCGCGGGAGCGGAAGCGCGAACGCTGCCGCCGGCGGCTGCTGGCGAGGCTCCGGCAGCGGCTGTGGGAACGAGTGGTGGCCGAGCGCCTGCCGGAGGCGGCCGTCGAGGAGCTCGTGGAAGACATTCTCGCCGGCCGACGCGACCCGTATTCGGCGGTCGAGCAGATCGTGGAGAAGTCGGGCGGCGCGGCCTGAGCTGCGCTCGGGTGTTGGGCGATCCAGCGGTTGAGCGGGCGGCTCTTCTCCACTCGAGGCTTCTGGGGCGCGGTTGCCCACGGCGTCAGCTTTGTTTCCCGCGGGAAAGCCCGGCCTCGGCCCCGGCGTCACGGCTCTCCTCTTCCACCAGCCAGCGGCGCAGCCTTAAAATGTCGCTGGCGCGGGCGATGCCGATCGGCCGAAGATGGCCATTCTGTTTCACCACCACGACGTTTTCGACGTTCTTGACGAGCATCTCGCGGGTGACTCGGTCGACCGAATCGCCCACTCGCGCGATGACGTAATCCTGCCGGGCGATCTCCCGCGCCGTCACGCGACGATCGGTGCCTTCCGGCTTCAGCAAGTCGTGGGCTTCGACGATGCCGACCAGCGTCCCGTCCCGCTCGACCACCGGCAACACACCCACATTTTCGGGTGAGAAGTCGGCCAAAATGGTCTTGAGCTCGGCGTCGGCGGGAACGACGGAGAACTCTTTGCGCATCACGTCGTCGATTCGGAAGCGTGCCAGGATCGGTACCGAATAATCCTGTGACACAATGATCCCGCGCTTGACCAGCTTCCCAGTCATGATCGATTCCGAGCTGAACAGCCGCACCCAGCCATCCGCCACCATGACACAGACGATCAGGGGCAGAAGGCTGTTGGGATTGCGGCTGAGCTCGAAGAGAAACAGGATGCTGGTGAGCGGGGCGCGGGCGATGCCGCCGAAGATGCCCCCCATGGCGGCCAGCGCATACAGCGCCGGATCGCTCATCCAGCGAGGCAGAACGTGGTGCCAGAGCATCGCGTAGACGGCTCCGGCGCCGCCCCCGACGATTAGCGAAGGCGCGAAGACGCCGCCCGTGGTTCCCGAGCCGAGAGAAATGGTGAGCGCCCAGAACTTGGCGATGGAGACGCCGAGCAGGCGGCCGGCGGTCAGCCGGTCATTGAGCATGTCGCGGATGGTGTCATAGCCGGTACCGAAGACTTGGGGATAGAAGTAGCCGATCATACCGAGCAACCAGGCGCCGATGGCGGGAGACCAGATGAGGGCGCGCGGAATCGGCAAGTGATCAAAAAAGTCCTCGAGCCAAAACAGCACCCGGATCATCGCCACGCCGATGAGCCCCACGATGATCCCGAGCAGCGCAAACAACCACAGCTCCTGCATGCTGGTCAGGCTGAAGGCGGGCGTTGGGAACAGCGGCGCCCATCCGGCAAAGTGCACGCGAACGGCCGTCGCCATCACGGAGGCCAAAGCCACCGGAATAAACGAGCGGGCGCGGAACTCGAACAACAGGAGCTCGATGGCCACCATCATGCCGGCCAGCGGAGCCGTGAACGTGGCGGCCATGCCGGCGGCGGCGCCCGCGGCCAGCAGGACTCGCCGCTGGTAGGGGCTAAGGCGGACGAGCTGGCCGAAGATGGAACCGAAGGCGGCCCCCGTCTGGATAATGGGGCCTTCTGCCCCGAAGGGACCGCCGGTGCCGATAGCGAAGGCCGTCGCCAAGGGCTTCAAAATGGCCACGCGCACGCGCATCCGGCTGCGCCCGAAGAGCACGGCTTCCATGGCCTCGGGGATGCCGTGGCCTTTGAGCGTCGGCTCCCAGTAGTACACCATCAGCCCCACGGCCAGACCGCCGATGGGCGGAATGAAGATGACCCATGCGCCCAGGTGATGGTGGGCCGGATAGGTCACCGCGAAAGACCAGTGGCCGTAAAAAAAGATGTTGGTAAACAGATAGATCAGCTCGAGCAGGCCTTGGGCGACGAGCCCGCCGATAAAGCCGACCAGCAAGGCGTAGGCGCAGAGCCGAACGATCGACGGCTCCAAGGCGACGCCGAACTCGCGCTTCCTCGGCGACCCGCCTCGGTCAGCGCTGGGCGAGTGCCCGGCCGGCGCGGGGTTTTCCATAATTCACCTCGACTTGCCGCGGCCTGACGCGGCGGACGATAGCGCCGCCGGGCCTGCCCCGCCTCCGGTGGCTCGCGGCGCGTCTCCAGCCTCCCTCAGCTCGGGCGGCCGGACTCGCGCGGCGGTCAGCATCCGAGCCCGCAAGCGCCGCACTTCGTCAAGATGAAGCCTAGCCAGGCGGGCTAGCACGGCTTCGCCCCGAGACGTCAGCGAAACCAGCACATAGCGGCGGTCGCGCTTTCCGGGTTCCTTGCGGACCAGGTTCCGCCGCGCCGCGCGCTCCACCAGGCCCACCACGGCGTTATGGCCCTCCTGGAGAAACTCGGCCAGCTCGGAGATCGTCGCCCATCCGCGCCCGGTGAATCCGGCGATGCCGAGCAGCAACTGATGCTGCTGAGGGGTGACGCCGCAGGCCCGCGCCGCCTTTTCGCTGAAGCGCAGAAACCGGCGCAGGTGGTATCGAAACCAAGCCAGGTCGCGAATCACTCTCCCGACGCCAGCCTCAGGAGGGGCGCGGCGCCGCGGTGCTGGGCGAGGTCTCGATTCCACAGCCGCACCATTGTATCACATTGTGACCTATCGGCCGCCAGCGTCCGGCCGATTCGCGCTCCGGCCGCCCCGCCGCCGCCCGATGGGTTATAATGCGGATGCCTCGGTGGTCGGAGCCGCGGCGGATCGGACCGGGAGGTGAGAGATGAGCAAGATCGCCGGACGGATATTGATGGCCATGCTGGTCGCGGGGGCGTCGATCGGGGCCGCGGGAGCGGGTCCGCTGAAGGTCGGCGACCGCGCGCCGGATTTCGCGCTGCCCGACCAAAACGGGAAGGTCGTCAAGTTGAGCGATTTTCTGGGGAAGAAGAACGTGGTGCTGGCCTTTTACGTTCTGGCCTTCACGGGTGGTTGAACCAAGGAGCTGCAGGCGTATCAGGCTGATATCGCCAAATTTGAAAAGTCCGGGACGCAAGTGCTGGGCGTCAGCGTGGATAGCTCGCCCGCGAATCGGGCGTTTGCCCAGCAATACGGCTTCACCTTTCCCCTGCTCAGCGATTTCCAGCGCACGGTCTCGAAAACCTACGGCGTGCTCAATGAACGATACGGCTTCGCCAACCGCACGACGTTCGTGATCGACAAGGACGGCATCATCCGCCACATCGATCGCGACCAAGAAGCTCTCGACCCGAGCGGGGCCCGGCAAGCCTGCAGCCTGCTCGAGCACCGAAAGCCGTAGCCGGCATTCCGCGGCGCCACGGACGGCGCCGGGCCGCCCCGCTCCCCGCCGCCCGGCGCCGCTCTTCAGGGGGACGAGGCCGACATCTGCTTGAGGATTTCGCCCACTTTCTTGATCTCCTCGCCATAGCCGCCCCAGTCGCCCTGGCGCAAGCGCTGCTGAGCCCGCTCGAAATGCTCCTCGGCCTGCTGAATCAGAGCCTGAAGGCCGGAGGGCGCCGCCGCCCCGGCCGCCGAAAATGCGGC
>CADDZC010000068.1 GCA_902812365.1 Acidobacteriota bacterium
GCGACTCGAGCGCCGACTCAAGGGCCGGAATGGCTGGGGCGGATTCGTCCGCCCCACTCAAATCAGACACCCAGGTCGCTAACTTATTGATGGCCGATTTTGGTCTTGACAACCGGGACCACCATCCTCCGGCACCTGCCGGAAAGGCAACCTCGTGCCTCCCGATTGAAATTCGTAGGTCACTCGGGCACGGCTCGCCAATTCTGCCAGCAGGGTCTCGAACCTGTGCGCCGGGAAACCCTCGGCGGTTTGGTGAGAGCGCTTCTTTTCCTGAGCCGAAGCGGAAGGTTTCGTGGGCAGAATCGGATCGCGTCGCTTTCGCTCCTCCGGCCGCTCCTCGTCTTCGAACCAAAGCGGCGCCCAGGCCCGGCGCAGGTGCCATTCCACGTAGTAGGCCAACAGGCGTAAGAAAATATGGGACGGCACGCGCTCCTCGGTGCGATGCCGAATCGGGCGCACCAACAAGTCGATACCCTTCAGACACCGAAACGCTCGCTCGACTTCCGCCAGGCGCTTGTAGCTCCGCACCGTGTCTTGCGCCGTGAGGCGCTCCGCCGGTTCCGAGGTGCGCAGCACATAAATCCCACCCAGCTTCTCTTCCTGCTCGATGAGTGGCTTTGTCAATCTGATTTGGCCCCACCCAAGTTATTGATTCTTCGTAGTGCTTTTTTTCTTTCTTCCTTATTCTTCCGGGTTTCCGGTTTTGGTTTTCCGGGTCCTTGGTTTGTTGCCTTGTTTCCGCTGGGGCTGGAGCGAAGCCCTGCGGAGCCCCGAAGGGCGGAGCGTTTAGGGCGAAGCGAAAGCCCCAGCGGAAAAGCGCCGCCGGGAATCCGCTACGCCGACCTCTCGCTAAAGCGGAGTCGTCGACTTCTGCCGTTTCTCCATCGTCCGCCGGAAGCGGTACGAATCACTGCCCGTCTCGATGATATGCGCCCGGTCGGTAATCCGATCTAGGAGTGCTTTGCACAACCGGGCATTCGGAATTACTTGTGTCCACTCCGAAAAGGGCAGATTGGTGGTCATGATCACTGCCTCCTTCTCGGCGCGTTCGGCGATGACCTGAAATAGAAACTCCGCACCCACTTCCGCCAACGGCACGTACCCCCACCTCGTCGATGGCAATCAGCTCATACCGCGCCCAGCGGGCCAGCACTCGCCGCAGTTGCAGTTGGTGCTTGGCTTCCACCAACTCGTTGACCAATCCGGCCGTGGTCGCGAATCTTACCCGCCGTTTCTGCCGGCAGGCCGCCACGCACAGCCCGGTCATCAGATGCGTCTTGCCGGTCCCACATTCACCCACGAACAGCACCGGCTCGGCCCGCTGCACATAGCCTCCTTCCGCTAATTCCCGAATCTGAGCGGGCGAGATCTTGGGCGACTTGGCGAAGTCGAACTCCTCAAGTGTCTTCATCCTCGGCAGGTGCGCATCGCGCAGCCGCCGCTCCACCGTGTTTCGTTCCCGTTCTTCCAGCTCCGCGTTGAGCAGTGCTTCCAGGTAATCCAGATGGTTCTGCTTCTCCCGCACGGCCTGTTCGGCCAGTCGCGCGAACTGCGATCCGATCGCGGGTACGCGCAGGTCCTTGCACTGTTGCTGAATGGTGGTCGCCTGCAGCCCACTCATCGTCCCACCTCCTCACTCAGCAACTGGTCGTATTCCTTCATCACCGGCAGGGGCCGTTCAAAACGTTCCAGCCAGCCTAACTCCATCGCCTCCCGGGTCGGTCGTTGGAGCTCGCCGCTGGCCAGCCGGTACTCCACTGCGGCCACGTCCCAGCAGTTCCATCGCACGGCGGCCTCCACCGCTTCCTCCAGCTTCTTCCAGCCCTGTTTCGCTCCCTGCTTCAGCAACCCGATCATCTGCCGCGTCCCCGCCTGCCGACCGTGGCGCCGTCGCAACTGTTCCCAGAAGTGGTCATAGCTGGCCGGTCAGCGTCCCGCCTCCCGCCACTGCTCCAGCGGCTTCGATCCCGCCAAAGCTCCCGGCTTCTTCTCCATCACTTCCAGGTAGTGCTCCAAATCTAAAATCTGTTGCTGCCGCCCTTAGCTGCGTTCGTGCCGTGCCGCGCCACGCACTCGCCTTCCTGCCAAACCTCGACATAAGCCGAGTACACTTTCGCCTGCACGCGCGTTCCCGCCTTCGCGGGTGCGGAATAGAAGTTCGTCCGCACCTTCACGCAGCCGGCACTGTCCACCAACGTGAAGCTGACTTCCGCCAGGTCGAAGCCCTCCTGCGGCAAGGGCAATAGATGTTCCAGCTCAGCCTCCATGGCCACACCCACTTCAAATCCTCAGTGGGAGCGAAAGACAATGAAGCGTGCCGTCTCCTCACGCTGATACCCGCGCAGGATCTTCTTTACGGCGCTTTTTAAGTTGTCATCACGGGCGCGGCGAAAGACCCCTCCAAAATATCGAAACGCCAATTCATGGGCTTCCAGAAAGGCTTGTTGGGTGGCCCGCGGGTAGGCGCGATGAAACGCTCCGCGGCTCGCCATGCTGCGCACGCAGAAAACCTGCAAGACGACGCGCTCGCCTTCCAACTCCGCTTCCGCCTCGTACCAGTCCACCTGCGCTTCCTGGCCCCACGCGTAGCTCTGTGGCACAAATGTCTCCCGCCTGGCCAAGCCCATCGCGTGCTTTCGCTGGCCTACATAGCGCCGCACGCTGGACTCCGACACCAGGCACTCCGGCCGTTCCGCCCGCCGTCGCTGCCAGAGCCGATGGGCCGTGTGCCGCTGCTTGCGGGGCGCCTTCCGGTCCGCCTCCAATATCGCCTCGATGAACTCTTTCACCGGCCCCAGCCTCGGGCAGGCGCGCTCGGGCCGCTTCCGTTCCGGCGGCAGCGCCCGGGCCAGGGCTTGCCGCACCATCCGCCGATGCACGCCCACCTTTCGCGCCACACCTCGAACCGCCCCTGCTCCATGCTCGTACTCTCGCCTGATCTGTTCAAATCACTCCACTTTGGCTCTCCAGTCCAATCGACCCCTCCTTGAGCTTCAACAATGCCCAAGCAGGTTAGTCGGTTCTTCAGGTGGGGCCAAATCAGACGATCAAAAGGGGCCAATTCAGAGTAGCGAAATCAATGAAATCCTGGCGGCGGCTCCAAGTGAAGCTCCCCTCACCGATTCGGCAGTCGAAGTGCTTGCCCACCTTATAGCGCCCCAGGACCTTCCCCCCTTCAGCCCAATCTCCGCGGCGGTGAGCGGCGTCTTCGTGCGTCGCGCCACTTCCTTCGCGATCTTCGTCAAACTCTTCTCCGTCGCGGCCAGCAGTTCCTACCGCTTGCGCCAACGTTCCTCTTCCAACAAAGGATCGTGACCAACCACCAATCGTTCGCCAGGATAGTCCGGCGAGGTAATCCCGGCTAGATTCTTCTCGTCCAGCAAGAAGAGTTGCAGGGCCCCTGTCTGGACCAAGGCGCGAATCGCCCCGCTCCTCAGCGCCGTGATCCAGCCCAGGCCGGGGCGCTTCTGGAGCTTGGCAATCTGCGGCGGAGTCAGCATGCCGCGATCGCCCACCAGCACCACCCGCTCCAGCCCGAAGCGCTCGCGCAACTTCTCCAACTGGTCGTCCACCGTCGTCGGGTCGCCGGCAGTGCCTGCATAAACCTCTACCACCACCGGACGCCCCTCGCTATCCGTCATCACCCCGTAGACGATAATCGGCAGATGCTTGTCGCCGTCGCGGTTGTGGCCAACTTGGTCGCGAAACCGCGACTACATCTATTATTTCTTGAGCCCTGGCTCACCGGTAGCGATCTGCCGCCTGTCGGTGAGAAACCAGCACATCGAAGAGGTAGCCAGCCTGAGGAACCTCCGCATCGCCGGTGGTATGGGCAGCTCGTGGCTGGGGCTGACACCAGATGACCAGCCGCTGGTGATGCGCTATTTAGGCTTCGAAGATATTTACGCCCTCGATTGGAAAGCTCCGTAGAACGATCCGTCGCAAGGGCACGCCAGCCTTTTGCCCGGCTCGACTGCGCCCTGTGGCAAAACGAGGGTGCAGGCGGCTAGCCTTCAGTCCTTCCTGTATAAAGAGAGGAACCGCAGCCGGGCGGCCGGGGGCGGCACCGCTACCTAATCGCCTCGAAAAGCTCCTGCCGTCGCGCTGGAACCGATTCAACGTTCGAAGCCGCTCGCATCAGGCTGTTCGGCTTCAGTCTCTCTGTCCTTTCAGAACTGCTTCTTCGCTTTGACCATCAGCGTCATCCCAGCATCGGTGTGAATGCCGACTCATCTTGATAACAGTTCTTTTCACCCCGGCCCAATCCTCACCGGTTCCCTCCTTCTTCCAAATCCCCGCTTTACTTACTGAATAAATTAGTGAGCCATTCGACCCGGAAACACACGAACCGTCCAAAACCATCTCACCGCCACCCTAATGGGCTGGGCCTGGTTCCGGTCTCCCCCTTCGAATTGCATCATGAACTCAACAAATCAACGAAGCTTAGAGCCTCGCCACCAACTTCGCTACCTGCGTCCGAAGGTCGTTGATCTCCGGCTTCGGTTCGGCGTTTTCCTGCTCGCTAAGCTGGTATAACGCGTGGCCCAAGGGGCACACGGGGACCCGGTCTGCAATCCAAACCACTTTCCGCCCCGACCTTCTGATGACACTGGGCACTGAGGACCTGGGGCAAGTTTTCAACCCGGCCTTTCCGGAGCAAGTACTGCTCGCAGCCGACCCCCAACTGTGTTGGATTTTCAAGCTGCCTTGGAACCAGGCTGGGTTCGCAGGGCAGCGCGGTCTTCTGGCTGTTTACCCCTTTTTGTCCGCGGCCCATTTTCGCCCTCAGCTCGCGACCCATAAAGACGCAAAAGGCAGCATCACACTCTAAGCCGTTTTTGCAATGTTTTGGCTTCAAGTTTCACTCATGATTCTGACCTACGGAGAGGGCTTCCAATTCCGCCGGCCGACGGCGGAGTCCTATGAACACCTACGCGACGATACGAACTGGCGCGTCGAAGAGTCGCATGCCGAAAGGCCGCGGGGACCACTGAGAAGCGGGGTAGCGGGGAGACTGGGTTTTACCACCGCAATTTCCTGACGCGTTTGGGGGCGCTGTCGCCCGATGTGTTCCGTTGCCAATCAGACGAGCGACGCAGGCAAAAACAACGAAGCGCCTGACGAGCACGAACGAAGTTTTTCCGCGTCACCGCACAATGAGACTTGAGCGGCTCGTGCAATGAGGAAGCGCGAGATCCGGACGCATTCCTCGTGAGAGATGATCACTTCAGGTATGTAGAATTCGCCTGAACCGCTCGACGGTGCAGCGCGAAAAACAAGAAAGAAGGCGATCCGCCACTGTTTTTCGACTGCATGGCGCGGGCGCCGAAGTGTCTGGTCCAGCGGATGGAGCAAGGCCGACTGAAGGACCGGCAGAAAATTGAGCGGCAGTTGGGGAGAATACAGACGCGGCGCCCACAGCTGGCAGACCTTTATCGGATGCGCGTCATTGAACGCGAGAGGGACGGGCGGCCAAATCAGAGATTCCTGGAAGAGCACCACACGCGCGACGGCGCCTCCTCGCTTTGCACCAATCTGGAGGGCGAATCTGCCGAAGAAGTTTGGACCCAATACGTCCCGCTCACCGAAGCCGCGCGCTGAAGAGCGAATTGTCGATCCGACTCCTGATTCTCATCAGCACACCTTCAATTATGGTTCACCCTTTCACAATCCGTTATCAGGCTTATTCTCTAAGTAGTCTTGCTCGCGACGCCTCACACCGAGGGACTGGAGCAAGAAATTCGTTTTGCCGGTTTGTGCCCTCGCAGCCGCTTAAAGTCGTTGACTGGGGGCAGACACCAACTATAAAATAAGGATCTTGCATTTCGATATCGAAAATGGATAACGTCCACATATTCTCAGGATTAATCCGGCTACATGTTCTCTACCATGCCGCCAGAGGTCCTGTATTTGGCTTAGAAATGATTCGGGAACTTCGCCGTCATGGGTACGAGCTGAGTCCCGGCACTTTGTACCCACTTCTTCACCGAATGGAGAAAAACGGATATCTGCGATCACGCCGGAAACTCTCGCACGGAAGATTTCGGCGATTCTACCGGGCTACACAGCGGGGAGTTCAAACCTTGCACGAGGGGAGGACGAAAGTTCGCGAACTCTTTGGGGAGCTTTTCGAGGACGAACTGCAAGGTCCGGGGATTCAAAGCCGAATTTCCCAAGACATTTCAGAAGTAAGCGAATCGAACCCGAGCTGGCGAAGAAACCGGCTTTGAGGAGAGTTGAACGATGGCCAAGAAGATTTGTCCGCGCCGCGACTTTCTCGGCGCCGGAGCAGGAATGTTGTTCACAGGTCTCGGAGGTTGGGCGAAGCCTTTGCCGGGAACACCTAGACCTTGGCTGACCGCCCCAATGGAGTTTCCAGCCAGACCTGCAGATGTCACCATTCGCATCGGGACAGTTTTAGTTGAATTGGCTCCGCACCGGATTATCAGCACAGTAGGCTACAATGGCAGCGTTCCCGCCCCCGTCATCCGACTAAAAGAAGGCAAACCCGTCGTGGTGGAGCTCATCAACGAAACGGATGTTCCTGAGCTCGTGCACTGGCACGGGCAGTTGATCCCTTCTGAGATCGATGGCTCGTCAGAAGAAGGAACTCCGTTTGTAGAACCCCACGGCCATCGGCGCTACGTTCTGACGCCGCGCCCTGCGGGAACGCGCTGGGTCCACACCCATGTTCGCGCGGGAGCAGACCTTCATCGCGGCATGTATACAGGTCAGTTTGGATTGGTTCTGGTGGAACCTGCTCACGATCCCGGACGCTACGATCGCGAAGTTCTACTTGTCACCCACGAATGGGAGGCATTTTTTGGAGCGGAGGAAATGGAAGAAGAGGAAGACGAAAACGAAAAGATGGATCTTAACGCCCGAACAAGCCAAACCGGCAAGGAGAACGGGCTCGAGGTGGGTTATCGCCTGTTTTCCATTAACGGCAAGGCCCTTGGCTATGGCGAGCCTGTTCGGGTCCGAAAAGGCGAACGGGTTTTGTTCCGAATCCTAAATGCGAGCGCGACAGAGAACATCCAGTTAGCTCTGCCCGGCCACGAGTTTGAGATTGTAGCCTTAGACGGGAATCCGGTGCCAAGACCTCGCAAGGTTCACGTGCTCTCGCTCGGAACAGCAGAGCGGATTGACGCCCTTGTTGAAATGAATCAGCCCGGCGTATGGATTCTGGGGACTCCTGAGGACGACGATCGCCGCCGGGGAATGGGTATTGTCGTTGAATATGCAAAAGAAAAGGGGCCTCCCCGGTGGGCGCCCCCTCCCAAGGAGAAGTGGGATTACACTCTTTTTGGTAATAACTTGCCGTCGTCCAAGCCCGACGAAGTGATTCCGCTGGTTTTCCGTAAGATTCCCGGCGGCCCCAAGGGTCTTAATCGATGGACTATCAATGGCAAGTCTTTCCCGCACACAGAGACTCTGCACGTGCGACCAGGGCGCCGGTATCGTCTGATTCTCGACAACCAAAGTGATGACGCACACCCCGTCCATTTGCATCGCCATCTCTTTGAACTCACGAAAGTCGAAGGGAAGAATACTTCCGGCGTTGTGAAAGATACTGTTTTGGTGAGAGGGTTCCGTCAGGTAGAGGTTGACTTTCTGGCGGATAACCCGGGACCGACTTTATTCCATTGCCATCAGCAGCTGCATATGGATTTCGGATTTATGACCCTCGTCAACTACGTATAGCCCATGAGAGTTTTGCATTCCATGGGGTCCACCTTGATTCGTGTCCCTTTGGAGAGTGAGAGGCGATCTCAGATCCGTCGATGCTTTGCCAGATTCCTTCACAAACCTTGTCAATCTCAAGAGATTCCTCCTGAGGTGTTTGTGAGCAAAACGGGAAACATTCTCTACAGGATGCTCCTCATTTTCGCCATCTCTCTGTCTGGCACTCAGCAGGTAAGGGCGACAACTCAAGGCTCACGCTCCATGAGCTTTACTCTCGAGACAGCCATTCGCTATGCGCTCGGTCACTATCCGGCCATCCAATCGGTCCTGGAAGAACTCACCCGTGCACAAAATGGCGTCAAGCTTGCCCGCACCCATTATCTTCCCCGGCTCAATCCCGTCTATCAGGCCGACCGAGCCACGCAAAACCAAGTGACTGGCATCTTTCTTCCAGCGCTCATTACCCCTTCTATCGAAGGCCCTGTACAGCCGGCGTCCGCAACAAGCTTCTGGAACACCCAGGCGGGCGCACTCCTGAGCTTTGAGCCTTTTGACTTCGGGCTGCGGCGGGCCGAGGTGGAACAGGCAATTTCCGCCGAATCAAAATCCAGGGCCGACGTGGCCCTTACCCGCCTTCAGATAGCCGCTTCGGTAGGCGAATATTTTCTGAATGTCATGGCAGCCCGTCAGGCAGTCAGGGCGGCACAGGCTAATGTGAATCGCTGGACAGTGTTCGACCAGGCAGTCCGGGCACTGGTCGACCAACAGCTTCGACCCGGCGCCGACGCATCACGCGCGGATTCAGAGCTGGCGGTGGCTCGCACTCAGCTCTTCCAGGCTCGAGGGACGGAACAAGAAGCGTTGGAAATTTTGGCCTCTCTGCTCGGCACTGACTCACCTTCCCTTCAACTTGTTTCCACACCTCTGCTCGAGTCCCCGCCCTCGAGTTCGCTGCCCACGCCCCTGCTTTCCACCCACCCGGCAGCACTCGATCAACAAGCTCGCATTCAAGAACTGCGGGCAACTCAGCACGTTCTACAGCGCACGAATTATCCCCGCATCTTTCTTGAATCCGAAGTGTTTGGGCGGGGCAGCGGAGCCAATCCGGACGGCGCCAATGCGGGGGGCGTCAAGGGCCTGGGCCTTGCGACCGGAAACTGGATCGCCGGGATCTCCATTGTCTTCCCCGACGTGTTCGGGTTTTCAGCGCTTAAGGATCAGAAACGCATGAATCTGGCTGAAGAACGCAGCCAGGCCGCCCGATATCAGCAAATCCTTCAGGATCTAAAAGGCCGAGTTGCTGCAGCCGGCGCTCGGCTCCAGGTCGCGCTTGAGGTGGCCAAGAACACGCCACTGGAAGTTGAAGCGGCTCGCCAGGCCGAAATGCAAGCGCGCACTCGCTATCAGGTGGCACTCGCCAACATATTGGAAGTAGCCACCGCAGAGAACCTGCTCGCTCGTGCCCAAACGGACGATGCCCTGGCCCGCCTGAATGTGTGGCGCGCACTCTTCGAACTGGCCGTGGCTCAAGGCGACTTGGAACCTTTCATGGCCGTCCTCCATTCCAGGATGCCCGGGAGGCATTAAACCGATGTGGCTTATTCGCACCGCTCTCCGGCGCCCGATAACAGTCCTCATCGCCGTTATTGCCGTGGGTCTTTGCGCGATACTCGCCACCTTGAGAATGCGCACCGATATCTTTCCGAATTTAAATCTTCCCGTTATTTATGTCGCTCAGCCTTACGGGGGCATGAGCCCGGCTCAGATGGAAGGCTATATTGTTTTCTATTATGAATATCACTTTCTTTACATTAATGGCATTGAAAGCGTTGAAGATAAATCTATCCAAGGCAACGGCCTGCTGAAGCTCACCTTTCATCCTGGCACTGACATGAGCCAGGCAGTGGCACAGACGATTTCCTACGTCAACCGGGCCCATGCTTTCATGCCCTATGGAACCATTCCTCCCTTTGTGATCCGATTTGACGCCGGTACAGTTCCCGTCGGCTATCTGGTTTTTTCCAGCAAGACCCGTTCTGTCGGCCAGATTCAGGACTTGGCGTTGAATCTTGTGCGGCCGATCTTTGCAACTTTGCCGGGTGTTTCCTCGCCTCCTCCGTTCGGGGGAAATCAGCGGACGATCGTCGTCACGATTGATCCCGAGCGTCTTCGGGCTTACCACTTGTCTCCGGACGCAGTGGTTCGAGCCATTAACTCCGGGAACATTCTTCAACCAGCGGGCAATGTTCGCACGAGAAACCTTTTGCGTCTAGTCACCAGTAATGCTGTGACGGTCGACATTCAGTCTCTGCTCGATGTTCCCATCCGGAACGGGGCTGGTCCCGCTGTGTATCTGCGCGATCTCGGCACTGTGGCCGACAGCTCTGACATCCCTACCGGCTATGCCTTGGTCAACGGACGACGGGCGGTGTACATACCCGTGACCAAACGCCCGGACGCCTCAACCCTGGCGGTCGTCAACGAAGTCAAACGCAGTCTCCCACGATTCCGTTCTTTGATTCCGCCGGACATCGAGATCAGCTATGAGTTTGACCAGTCAGGCTACGTTAGAGATTCGCTGATTTCGGTGATCCGGGAAGGGCTTTTGGGAGCAATCCTGACGGGCCTGATGATATGGCTTTTCCTGCGCGACGGCCGAAGCTCCCTCATCGTGATGACCACCATTCCGCTTGCTCTTCTCGCGGCCGTGGTAGCTTTATGGGCGTCCAACCAGACGATTAACATCATGACGTTGGGCGGGCTCGCACTGGCCGTCGGTATTCTGGTGGATGAAGGGGTGGTGGAAATTGAAAATATCGACCGCACCCTCCAGCAGCAAGTCGGTGGGCCGCTGGCCAGAAGTGTGTTGCAGGCAACTCAGAAGACCGTGGTGCCGCGTTTTCTCTCGATGCTGGCCATGGTCGCGGTCTTCATTCCCTCATTTTTCATGAGTGGCGTTGCGAAAGCCCTTTTTGTTCCGCTCTCACTCGCCGTGGCCTTTTCGATGATCGCTTCTTTCCTGTTGTCAAGCTCTCTGCTTCCTGTCATGTTCCTCTGGACCCATCGCAGACGTAGCCCGGAATCCGCCGCTGAGCAGCCGCAGCGCCGAAGCGCCTTTGAGCAATTCCAGGACAAGTGGCGCGCAGTTCTGGAGCGTCTGGCCGGAATCCGATGGATGCTCGTGGCCGCCTACCTCGTCATCGCGGCGCTTATCATCATTGCACTTGGACCGCGCGTGGGTAAAGAGCTTCTTCCGCGGGTCGCTGCTAATCAATTTCGCCTGCGGTTCGATGCTCCGGTCGGTACACGTCCGGAGGAAACAGCCCAATTAGTCGGCCGCGTCTTGGAGGAAATCGGCCAGGCGGCGGGCACCGGCAATGTCCTTCTCACCTTGGGATATGTGGGTACCCAGGGGTCGGCTTATCCCATTAACACCGTCTTCCTCTGGACGAGCGGCCCCCATGAGGCAGTCATCAGCATCGCCTTAAGGCCCGGGGCGCACCTGGATGTGTCCGGGTTCGAGGAGAAACTCCGGAGAATCCTGGGAGCCGAGTTTCCCGGGTGCTCGTTTTCCTTCGAACCCGGCGACCTTGTAAGCCAAATCATGAATTTTGGATCGCCTACCCCTGTTGAGGTGGCCATGACGGGACCCGATTTTGCCACGCTGCGAGCCTACGGCGAGAAGCTGCGCGACCGGATTGCGGCCATTCCGGAGTTGCGTGATCTCCGCTTTGAACAGCCGCTCGACTATCCCAGTGTGAATGTTCAAATTGATCGCGAACTGGCAGGGCAGCTAGGTGTGGATACCGAACAGGTGGCCAGGGCTTTGTCCGAGGCTACCTACTCCAGCCGGTTCACTACCCCCATCTACTGGGCGGATCCAAAGACCGGTGTGGGCTACCAGGTCCAGGTACAGTATCCGCAGCCTCGAATGACTTCACTTGCGGATGTTAAAAACATTCCCGTTATGGCCAATGACGCCGACCATCCGTTACTCGCCGACGTCGCGCGTGTGACGGAGGGGGTTGCGGTGGGCGAGTATGACCGAAGAAACGGGCTGTGGTTGTTGACTCTTTCGGCCAATGCGGCGACGAAGGATCTTGGCCGTATTGCGGCTGCCATCACGTCGGCGATCCGCGAAAACGGCCCTGCACCCCGAGGAGTGACGGCGCAAATGCGAGGACAGATTGCCGCCATGCAGGCAACCTTCTCCAATCTCCGGATCGGCATCTTGCTTGCCGCCGGCGTGATCTTCCTTCTCTTGGCCGCCAACTTTCAGTCTCTCCGGCTCTCCTCGGTGGTCTTCACGACGGTGCCGGCAACAATTGGTGGCGTGATGTTCATGCTGCTTCTGACGCATACGACCCTCAATGTGGAATCCTACATGGGAGCCATTATGGCGCTGGGTGTCGGCACCGCGAACGCCTTGTTGCTTGTCACTTTTGCTGAAGAAAGGCGGCGCAGTGGGAGGGCGGCCCTTGAGGCGGGGCTTGACGCCGCCAGAGTCCGGATGCGGCCCATCCTGATGACCAGCGCGGCGATGATTACCGGCATGATTCCCATGGCGCTCGCATTGGGAACCGGAGCGGAGGAGACATCTCCCTTGGGACGAGCAGTCATTGGGGGCCTTGCCGCCGCCACTGTGGCCAACCTGACAATTTTACCTTTCGTCTTCGCCATGGTTCAGGCAGGCGCTCCCACGGCTTCTCCTTCACTTGACCCTGACGCCCCGAACGCCTTGAACATCACGACATAGCCTGCATTCGGTGTGAAGAATGGGGAGAATGACCATGCAACTGGGAAAACGAGCCATTTTATCGTTCATGCTTGCCGTGGGGGCCGCCTGCTCTGCCTGCACTGATCAAAATCAGAGCCGGACTCAGGCTGCCCCCGCACTTCAGCCGCAATCTTCTCTACCCATCGTTGCGGTGGCTCAGGTCATCTCTCAGAAGCTGAATACCATGGTCGAGCTCCCGGCGCAACTTGCTCCTTATGAGGTTGTGGATGTCTTCCCGAAGGTGGCGGGCTTTGTCAAATGGATCAAAGTGGATGTCGGAGCCAGAGTCGGCAAGGGTGAATTGATCGCCCAATTGGAAGCGCCGGAACTCGTGGCGCGAAAAGCCGAGGCGCAATCCAGATACCAGAGCGCGGAGGCGCAACTGGTATCTGCGCAGGCCAAATTGGCGGCCGACAAGGCAACCTACCGGCGCATGAGCGCAGCGTCGAAAATTCCGGGAGTTGTCGCTGGCAATGACCTGGAAGTGGCTCAGAAGACCGTTCAGTCTGACGAAGGAGACTTGACGGCGCTTCAGAAAAACGTCAAAGCCGCTCAAGATGCCTTGCGTGCTGCGGCTCAACTTGAGGCCTATCTGAATATCAGGGCACCTTTCGATGGTGAAGTGACCGCAAGGTATGTTCACCCTGGTGCTCTGGTCGGTCCCCCCGGCGGGCCGGGAGCCGCGACGCCCCTGGTCCGCATTGAGACCCTCACCCGCCATCGCTTGCTGGTCCCGGTTCCGGAGTACGATGCCAACTCCGTCCCCCAAGGCCGGGAGGTGGATTTTACTGTTCCGTCTCTGCCTGGAAAACGCTTCCATGCCCCGATCGCAAGAGTCTCCCACTCCGTGGATATCAAAACCCGTACGATGTCTGTGGAGCTTGACGTGCAGGACCCCCGGGCGCAGCTTATCCCCGGAACCTTCTGCCATGTTGCCTGGCCCGTGCACCGTAGCTACGCCACCCTGTTCGTTCCCTCCTCGGCCATTGTGAACAACCTTGAGCGAATATTTGTCATTCGCATCCAGAATCGCCGCACTGAGTGGGTAGACGTAAAGACGGGAGAAACTTCCGGCCATCGGGTCGAAGTTTTTGGAAACCTGCGTGTGGGCGACACGGTTGTCGTACAGGCCACAGATGAACTTCAGCCCCGAACGCTTGTCATCCCTCGGCTTGCACCGTCCGAGGGCAGTGAATGATCTGTCGGGAACTTCTTGATCAAAGACCCTCCAAACAGCCGTTAAGAGACAAACTATGAAACGGCAGAGTTATAATGATTCTCAGAAGTTGCTGAAGGATCTTGCAATCTGTCATCCCAAGCGGCCGAAAAGGTCCTGAGCGAAACGTCGAGCGAGCGAAGAGTCCCGCTCGCCGCGTTGGCACTCACATCACTTCAACAGTGGCTGGCGGTTCGGCCACCCACCTCTGAGTGGCTCTTCCCCAGCGCAGCAGCCCGGCCGTTTTGCGACCGAAACCTGCTCCGCCGGGAAGTATGGCCGGTCTGCGAACGGTACCGTATTCCCAAATCTGGCTGGCACGCCCTACGGCACGCGTTCAGCACTTACAACGAGAACCGTGGAGTTCCGATGCGGGTATTGCAGTCTCTTCTCGGCCACGCTAGCCCGGAGACCACGATGATCTACACGCACCCGCTGGAAGAAGCTCAACGGTGTGCTGTAGAGAAATTGGAGGGGATATTGTTCCCTAATGTTCCCTCCGGGAGCAGTTACCAGGGTAGGAGCACGAGCCTAACCCAATGAATCCCAATAAGATAGTTGGTCGGGGCGCGCGGATTTGAACCGCGGACCTCTTGGTCCCGAACCAAGCGCGCTACCAGGCTACGCCACGCCCCGATATGAAAGTCGGCGGAGACCCTTGGCCGCCAATGAACCGCCGCTCTGTCCGCGTCATGCCTTACGCGGTTTCTGGTCGGGACGGCCAGATTTGAACTGGCGACCCCTTGCACCCCAAGCAAGTGCGCTACCAGGCTGCGCCACGTCCCGAGACAGCGGCTGCCAGTTACCCGTTGTCGGAAGGCAACGCAGGTAGGCTATCAGTCTCAGTGATCGGCGCGGCGCTTAGCCTGCGCCACGCCCCGTGGTGACTGACACCCGATAACTGACAATCCTGTTTCTAACACTTGCGGGAGAGCATTGTCAAGATGCCATGCAACTCACGCTGAATCATCTTCAGGTGAGTGTTATCGACAGGACTGCGAAACAGGTGCTGCTGGCGGGCCGCGTGATCTTCGTCTCTAGGCTCGGCCAATTTCTTGCGCGCGCCGTCGATCGTGAAACCGTGGCCGTAAAGCAAGCGCTTAATGTTGAAAATCGTCTCGACATCCTGCCGTCGATAAAGCCGATGGCCCGAACGGCTCTTGACGGGCCGGAGCATCGGAAACTCAGTCTCCCAATATCGCAAAACATAGGGTTTCGTCTGAGTCAGCTGGCTGACCTCGCCGATGCGAAAGTATAACTTATCGGGAATCTCCACCACCGACAATAGCGTTTGGGCGGCTTGGACGCGCCGTGATGTGCCGGTTCGAGCCATCGATCGCCAACAAGGTGAGTTGGGTTTCCCCCTTTCCGCTCATCATAGAGAAACGCCTCTTCCGCGTCAAGCTTCGGGACTAGTCCACTAGATTGTTGACACTCAGGTTCCTTGCGATTGGGGTAGGTTTTAGGCCAAGAACTGGTGAAGAGGGAGATCGCAAAGAACCTGCTGACGTCGTATCCCGTATTCACCTGGGAATGGGTCTCGCAGCGAGGGGAAGGAGGGCCGGCGGTTTGCTCGGGGTGTTCCGGGTTGACACGGCTCGAGCTCAATGTAAAACTAAGCTTACGCGATGTGTCGACCGCCAGTCGATAGACGTCACACCGCGCGCCTGTAGCTCAGATGGATAGAGCGTCTGCCTCCGGAGCAGAAGGCCGCAGGTTCGAATCCTGCCAGGCGTACCATCTAACCTGTTCGGTTTCAACATCGTTCGATCTTCCATCGTGCCCCATAAACACCCAAAACGTACCATCGAGCTCCGCATAATATAGTGACGTTGCGGTTGCTTTGTGTTATTCTGCGGGCATGGGAAATCCAGCCGGAGTGCGAAGAGACTTCGTGGCGTTGGAAGCGCGTCGCCTGCGGGCGGCGCGAATGTTGGCGAAAGGGATGAACCAAGCGGAGGTCGCGCGTCGGGTGGGCGTGCACCGGCAGTCAGTGAGCCGGTGGGCGCGGCAGTTGGAGCGAGCCGGTCGGTCGGGTCTGAAGCGGGCGGGGCGGGCTGGACGCAAGCCGCGGCTGGGGCCTCGGGATCGCGAACGCATCGCGCAAGCGCTGAAGCGAGGTCCGGAGCCACTGGGCTATGGGACGAATCTGTGGACCGCGGTTCGGGTGGCACGGCTAATCGAGCAGGAGTGTGGAGTTCAGTATCATCCGGGTCATGTCTGGAAGCTGCTGCGGCAGTTGGGATGGAGTTGCCAGCAGCCAACGGGGTGGGCCCTGGAACGGGACGAGGCGGCCATTCGGCGCGGGCCGGAGCTTAAAGAAAAGCCCAAAGAGAGCGGCGAACCCTCGTTTTCATCGACGCAAGCGGGCTGAGCGAGCGGCCGCACCGCTGCCGGACGTGGGGGCCGCGCAGCCAGACGCCGGTGTGGCCGTACCACTCCAATTGGAAGATGCTCTCGCGATGGCCGGGGTGACGTGCTGGAACTTCTATTTTCAGCTCTTGCCGGCAGCGATCCGCAGCTTGCAGGTCGTGGAGTTTCGGGAGCACTTGCAGCGACACCTGGCCGGCCAGCTGCTGATTGTGTGGGACGGGCTGCGGAGTCATCGCAGCCGCCGGGTGGGGAATTACGGGCGAGAGCAGCGAGGACGGATCTGGCTGGAGTTTCTGCCCGCCTAGGCCCCGGAACCGAACCCGGTGGAGTACTTGTTGTCGCATTGGAAGCAACACGAGTTGCCGAACTTTTGTCCCCACAACTTCTGGGAGCTCTGCCAGCACGCCCGCCGGGCCCTGCGCCGGATGCGCCGCCGACCTGCTCGGGTGATGGCCTTCTGGAACCAGCCAAGCTTTTCCCAATGTCACTGTATTATGCGGCACTCAATCGTCAATGTCAGGGAGGCGACGGAAGACCATGCCTCGAATATCACCGACCGAGCGCAACAGTATCTAGCAAACTGCGCTACGGCCAGATCAGCGAGTCCGGCGAAGAAATGGACACCTTAGTTAGAACCATCGGAGGCCACTCGCTTTATGAGCGGTGTCCTGACAAGCTGAACGCAGTCCATACAATGGGAGACATTTGCAATGAGCAGATTGAATCGGCGCGTTTCGATGGTGGTCCCGGTTGTCAAGACCAAAATCGGCCATCAATAAGTTAGCGACCTGGGTGTCTGATTTGAGTGGGGCGGACGAATCCGCCCCAGCCATTCCGGCCCTTGAGTCGGCGCTCGAGTCG
>CADDZC010000069.1 GCA_902812365.1 Acidobacteriota bacterium
GTCGGGAGGCGGCGCCGGCCATGACACAAGCTCTGCAAGAATTGCTGGGTAGCGTTTACGGGAGCGATGAGTTTGCTCCGCCCCTCTATTGGCATCGACTGGGGTCACATCTCAATGCCAACCTGTGTGAAGGCGCGACGTTTATTCCCCATCTGCGCCGGGCGGTTCAGCAGGCTCTCGAAGTTGGCGACAGCCAACGGAATAACCCTCTTTACCTCCACGATGTCAATGACATAACGCGCCAGTATATGGCGCAACTGTTCAACGCCCACGCCGTCGCCCTGGTTAGGGCGTTCCGGCGCGAGGATCATGAAGCCTTCACCCGGGAAGCCGCATGGCTCGAGCAGCTGATCGATGCTATCGAGGGCTTACTGCGACAAGACGATTATTACTGGTTGACCCCTTCGGTTCTCAAAGCCCGCCGCCTGCCGGGAGCGCCGGCCGACGTCGGCCATCGGGTTGCCGGTGTGCTGACCTTGTGGGAGGGAGTCAGCGGCCTGCGGGACTATGCGTGTAGAGACACCTATGAGATGGTGCGGTACTACTACCGGCCGCGCGTTGCGGCGTTTGTCGAGGAACTACAGCGGCAAATGGACAACCGGCAACGATACCTGGAGTTTCAACCCGGACAAGTGCGGCTGGAGGCTCGCTATGATTCCATCGAGCAGAAGTGGGTGCGCGAAGGCTTCCCCCTGGTCGAGGAGCAACCAAACCCGTCGCGCGTGATCGAGTTGGCTCGCACTGCATTGCAGCGCTTCCATGAGGCGGAAAATGTCTAGGCCGTTTGGAGGCGCGGACTTCGGCCCGAAAGCTCGATGGAGGCCGACGGAGACAAAGTTTCGTGACGCGACGAAGAAGATAATTATTTGTGACCCGTCCGTCGAGTTACTGCAGCGGCCGACGCGGCTTGGGCGTCGAGGATTCCTTCAACTTATGAGCGGTGTGATTCCGGCGACGTTCGCACTTGGCCGCAGCCACGGCGAGACGGCTAGAGCTTCGCTCTCCAAGCACGAACACGCCTATCTGCAGCTTTTCTCAGAACAATACCGTGCCGACGATGTGAGGATTCCGGCTAAAGTGCGTTCCGGGCTCGCCCAAGGGACTCACCGCGCAGTCCACGATTCCCGGGGGAGGAGCTGGCGTTGGGCGCGAGAAGGACTGAGGGAACAAGATGCGTCGGGCAATTACCGGATGTGGCGGGGGGCAGAGGGATTGCCGGTTTCGGGAATGACGTGCCTCGCCGCTGGCCCTGACGGCCGGATCTGGATCGGCACGAGCGAAGGCTTGGCGTGTCTTGAACCTGACGCTCCCCCTTCCCGGCGATGGTTCTACTTTTGGGGGAGGCGCTACCTCCCTGACAATCGGGTCACCGCCGTGTGGGCTGAACCGGGCGGTGCGTGGGTACAGACGCCTGCCGGAATCGCCGAAATCACTTTTCGGCCCTATACGCTTACGGCGAAGAGTGCCGTCTTTGTTGAACGGCTTGAGAAGCGGCATAGCCGCTACGGGCTCGTTGCGGATTCTCAGTTGCTTCGGCCCGGAGATATCAGCTCCAACCGCCCGGCCCCGAGCGACAATGACGGGTTATGGACGGCACTTTACGTGGCCGCCGAGTGTTTCCGGTATGCCGCCACAGCTGCGCCCCAGGCTCTCGCCTTTGCAAGGACTTCCCTCGATGCGTTGACACGCCTGGTAACGATCACGGGAATACCCGGCTTCCCAGCCAAAGCTTATGTTCGCAAGGGGGATTATCGGACTCCTGACGAAGAATGGTACTGGACGGCAGATGGCGAATGGCAATGGAAGGGCGGAACTACCAACGATGAGCTTGTGGGACACTTCTTTGGCTACTACGTTGCTTATCAGCTTTTGACAGATCCCCGAGATCGGCGGCAGGTTGCTGCAGCGGCGCAGAGCATCGCCACCCATTTGCTCGATCACGAATTCAAACTGGTCGGGCCCAGCGGTCGAGTGCCCCAATGGAGTGATTATTCGCCAGAATATTTCCAAACTCGTGAGGGGCAGAAAGAGCGGGCTGGGCTGGCGCTAGAACTGCTCTCGCACCTCAAGGTCGCCCATTACGTGACGGGTGCCGAGCGTTTCCAACACGCCTACGAGCGTATTGCCTATGATATGAATTACGTAGCTTACGCTCTGGGTGGACTCCAGGAGCTGCCTTCGCGCCCGCTGACCAATTACTCGGACGAGGAGCTTACCTTCTTGGCCCTATATCCTTTGCTTCAGTTGGAGACGGAGCCGAAACTGCTTGAAAAATATCGCCTGTTGCTTGACGTACTGTGGCAATGGACGCGGGCTGAACAGAACCCACTTTGGAACATGATTTACTTGGCTTGTCAGCCCCGTGTGGAATCTCACTTGAAAGATGCCGTCGTTGCCGAAACCAGAGACGTGCTAGAGCGGATTCCAATGGAGACCATCTGCTGGACAGTCAAAAATTCCCAGCGCCAAGATATCCTGTTCAGCCCTTTCCCAGACCGTGACGGACGCGCGCAGGCGCTTTTGGTGATTCCGCCGAATGAAAGATGGGTGACGAAGTGGAATGACAACCTATTTCTTCTTGATGGGGGCGACGGAGGAAGGACCGAGGACGATGGCGCCTTCTTCCTGCTTCCGTACTGGATGGGACGCTACCATGGCTTTCTTTGATTGCCGGATCCTGCGGGCGCTTCCGAGTGAAGAACATCGTTTGCGAGCAGTCAAAGCATTCCGTTGTGCTGGCCTATGCGTCGCTCTTTTGGGTTCCGGGTTAAGTGCTGAGGCTCGGGAAGCGAGTAAACCGTTCCTAGCCGCCGCCTCTTCCGCTGTGATCACTCCGGACGTCCGAAATGCGACCGTCTACATGGCTGGCTTTGATAACAACCGGGTCGCGGCGGGCGTGCATGATGATCTCTATGTGCGCTGCCTGGCGCTTCGCGCCGGCGACCGCACGGTGGAGCTATGCTCTATCGACCTGATTGGCCTCTCCTATGACGATGTTAGGAGAGTTCGGAGAGCGGTCCAAAGATTGGCCCCACAGATTACGCATTTGATTGTGGCTTCAACCCACAACCACGAGGGGCCGGATACGATTGGTTTGTGGGGGCCGACCCCAGGGCGCTCGGGGCTGGATCCGAAGTACATGAATTGGCTCGATGGCCAGATTGCGCAGACAGCCGTGCGTGTTGCCCGCGAGCTTCAACCAGCGCGTTTGGTGCTCGGTCGCAGTCACTGCCCTGCCTTAAGCCTGCTTCAGTCTGACAGCCGTCCTCCCTACGTAAAGGACCCGTACCTTTTTGCCCTTGAAGTCCAATCGGGGGCTACAGGCAAGGTGATAGCCACACTAGTCAACTGGAGTGACCATCCGGAAACCTTGGGCAGTGAAAACACATGGATTACGGCCGACTACCCTCACTGGGTTTGCCGCTATCTCGAACACCGCCTCGGTGGAGTGGCGGTGTTCTTCAGCGGCTCCATTGGCGGCTTGCTTTCAACGACCGGAGTGGCAATTCAGGATCCGGAAACCGGTGAACTAGCTTCTGGATGGCGCAAAGCAGAGCTGATCGGAGACATGGTTGGACAACTCGCCGAGCGTGCCCTCCGGAGTGGAGAGGCAGCCCAGCCGAGCTCTTGGATGATCCGCCGGAAAACAATTTTTGTTCCCGTCGAGAACCCGCGCTTTCGGCTGGCTCAGGCGCTAGGAATCTTTCAAGGTCGCGGCGTGCTCTACACGGCCGGGCGCAGAGACCCTTCTTTTGTTGAAAAGACCATTCCTGGCTTTGGGCCAGTTCGTTATCCGACCGGACGGGACGCCCGGAGCGAGGTGGACTATCTTCAGCTTCTCAGCCGGGGCCGTCCAACGATGGAAATCGTAACGATTCCGGGAGAGATTTACCCCGAGTTGGTCAACGGGGGAATTACCCGTTATTTCGGAGCCGACTACCCAGACGCACCCTTCGAGCCGATCCTGCGCCCGCACCTGAAGACTCCATATCAATTTATTTTGGGTCTGGGCAACGACGAACTAGGATATTTGATCCCCAAAGCCGAATGGGATAACCAGCCGCCCTGGCTGCAAGGTCGGACTAAACGCTGGTACGGGGAAATCAACTCAGCAGGGCCAGATGCTGCAGGCGCCGTAATGGAGAGCTTGATCCGTTTGATCGAAGTGGGACAGTCCGGTCCTGGACCAGCGGCGGGCCAGTGGTGCGATGGATTCCTTGCAGGGCTCTCGACCGCATTTCGGCCTAATATGCCAGAGGTTCAAAATCCAGTCTTGACTGGCATCCGATGACTCGCAGGGAAGCACTTCAAGCCGCCTTGGGATGGAGGCTTGCCGGACTGCTAGCCAGCTCTCCAGGGCTAGTCCAGCCCGACTCCGGCACCCACGGTACAGCGTCAGTTGTGGCGCCACCTCAAGCTGCCGAGCCGGTTTTGTTTGGGGCGAATGAAATCTGCCGTCGGTTGGAGCAAATCGGTTTGAGTGCCCGGGTCACGGATTCTCCAGTTGCTGCAGATCTGCAAATTCAATTACAAGCAACGGGGGATGCTTCGCGGGGAGACCACACGCTGGCCTTTTCGCCGCGTTGCCCGGAGGTTCCCGAATCCTTCGCTTTGGAGCCTGTGTCACCACGACTGGTTATCGTCGAAGGAAGTGACACAACAGGACTGATGTATGGATGTTTGGAGCTGGGGGAGCAACTTTCCCATGCCTCCCCATCCGAACCTCTCTCAAGGCTCCGCCCGGCCCGCAAGGCTCCCTTTCTACAGGTTCGGGGGATCAACATGTTTTTGACCACACAAGACATGGAGTCCCCCAGGGGTGCGTTTTGGTCGGAGGACTATTGGCGGGGATACTTCGACATGATGGCACGGAACCGGTACAACTTTCTTGACATTCACGGACTTTGCGATGCGGTGACGCTTTCCTTTCCGAACGCGTTTTCTTATTTCGTTTACCTTCCCGAGTTCCCCGAAGTGGGCGTGGGGGCCAAGCAAGCTGCTCTGAACATGGCCCAGTTGCAGAGGGTAATCCGCTGGGCGGGCGCGCGGGGCATTAAAGTGGGGTTCATGAATTATGAAGTTTCGCCTCCCCTCGGACCTTGGAAGACTAGGCGCTTTGGCGCCGATCAGCGATGGACGCCCGTTGCTCAAGCCTTCTTGACCGGACCTCGGATTGAAGATTATACCCGTTGTGCAGTGACGAGCTTCCTTGGACAAGCCCAGGACTTATGGATGTTTGGATTTCGCATTGGAGAATCTGGCCAAGGAGAAGACTTCTACCAGAAGACCTTCCTGGCCGCCTTGAGTCAGTTTCCTTCATCGCTTAACGTGTATACCCGCACTTGGCTGGCAGATCCTGCAAAACTTCGGATGTTGCCTCAATGGACAAATCACCGTGTATTTTTGGAAATAAAGTATAACGCCGAGCATTTAGGTTTGCCGTATCAGGCTGTGTTAGGAGGGCGCTTCTATGCTCCTAGCGGCTCCTATGAATCCTATACGGACTATCCAAAAGATTATTCCATCATTTGGCAAATTCGCGCCCACGGAACCCACCGTATTTTTACATGGGCTTGGCCGGAATTTGCCCGGCGCGTTGTGCGAAGCTGTAAATTTGGAGATGGGGTGGGATTCTCCATGGAACCCATGGACGCTTATAATCCGGCTGCAGATTATCTACACAATAACCCTGACACGGATCATGGTTTTTACCGCTGGATGTATCAGCGCGAGTGGCCTTGGCACCTAGTGTGGGGTCGCACGGCGTACGATCCCGACGTGGCCGAGCAAGTTTTTGTGGATGAATTCGCCCGTCGGCTGGGTGATAAGGCCGGGCCACTTGCTTTTGAGGCTCTCGCAGAAGCCAGCCGGATCGTACCATTCATTTACGCGTATCACAATGTCGGGCTAGACCACCAGGATTTCGCGCCTGAACTTGAAAATGGAGACCATGCGCTTGGGGCACGCGGTCGCTTCTGGGATGGTAGCCGGGTCGTGCCGGCGGCTGGAGACAACCGTGATTTCCTGAGCGTCGCGGCGCTGGACAGAACGGCGATGATCGATCCGGCAAGCTATGTAAGTCAGCGTCTGGAAGGGCGAGCGAGTGGAAAGATGACGCCCGAGTCTGCGGCCGACTACTTGGAGGTGGCGGCCGGAAAGAGCTTGGAAGCCGTGGAGCGTGCCACGCGGTACGATTCCTGCAACCATCGTAATTTGCACTGTATAGAAATGGATATCCGTGCCGTAGCCCATTTGGGCCGTTATTATTCGCACCGCATTCGCTCGGCTACCCATCTTCAGTTCTATCGGACAACTAGCCATCATCCTGAGCTCGACTCGGCTTATCGCCATCTGAACGAAGCCGCCTGGCATTGGGAACAATTGTGCATGATGACCGAACAGCATTTTGGGTACGTTCCCGATTACATTCGCATGGGCGTCCCGAAATTTACATGGAGGCAAGAGCAGGAAGGCATCGGGGCGGATTTGGAAGCACTAAACCGCTTGGAGGCTGAGTTCCGCAAACCGGCGGAACGTACTGCAATGGAAGTGATTGTAGGCCACGTTCCGCCTCTGAAAATCAGACCGGAAACGCCTTTTCGGATCACAGCGACACTGCCAGCTTCCGTCCCCAGTGCCCAGATTTATGTCTTCTACTCAAACTCGCCCGGCGAAGGATACGGGCGGATGATTCCGCTCCGGCTTGAAAACGAGTGTGCCCGCACGTGGGTGGGGGAAATTCCGGCTAAAGATATTCTGCCCGGAAGACTGTACTACTTTTTCGAAGTAAGTATTGGCCGAGAGTTTTTTATCAGCACGTTGGTGAAGCGACCTCCGTACGTAGTTTGGGTCAACGTGAATGAAGCCCGCCCGTTCATTGCCCATGTGCCTCCCTCACAGCCGCTTCGAGGATCGGATGCTCTCCTGACGGCGACGGTGCGGGCTAAGGCTCGCATTGAGCGTGTGCGAGTGCACTACAAGCGGATGCCTTCCTATTATGATTGGCTAGGCCTGGAGATGACCCAAGCCCGGGGCGATGAGTTCCATGTCAAGGTACCTCTGACGCCGGAGGGGATTCTTTATTACTTCGAAGCAACCGATGTGGACGGCAATCACACCCAGTTTCCAGATTTCGTCAAACAGACCCCGTACTTCGTGATTCCGGGCTGGAATGCAGCGGGGACAATAGCTGGCCCGGCACCACAGAGAGTAAGCTGGTAAGGAGTTTCCCACCGTTGGTGAAGGAAAATCTCTGGGGCGTCCGAAGAGAAGAGTTTAGAAATCTGAAATAAACTTTATGTCAGAGTTAGCTGCCAACACGGCTTCCACAATGAGCCGGGTTGCCTCAATCGACGCCCTGCGTGGCTTCGATATGATCTGGATCGTCGGCGGGGACCACTTGGTGCATGCACTGCATCAGGCAATGCCCAATAGCTGGACCGCATTTTTGGCGCGGCAGTTTGAACATGTTCCCTGGCAAGGGTTTCATTTCTACGATCTGATTTTCCCCCTCTTTCTATTCGTTGTAGGCTTGGTTCTGCCGTTCTCGCTTAGCCGCCAGCGGCTTGAGGGTACGGAGCGAGGCCAGCTCTATCGTCGGATCATCCGTCGGACGATTCTCCTTTTCTTCCTGGGTCTTGTTTGCAACGGCCTGTTGGATTTCAACTTGCACAATTTGAGGATCGCCGGAGTCCTGCAAAGGATCGCCATTTGTTACCTTGTTACGGCGCTGGTCGTGATGAACACGGCTATTCGGGGACAGATGTCTGTGACCGCGATCATCCTGTTCGGTTATTGGGGATTGATGAAGCTGATTCCCGTTCCAGGCATCGGCGCCGGCGTCCTCACGCCCGAGGGCAACCTTGCGGGTTACATCGATCGGCACTTGCTACCTCAACCCTATTGCTGCTATCCATATGGCGATAACGAAGGCATTCTTTCTACGATTCCCGCAGTGGCCACCACACTCCTTGGCGTTCTGGCGGGGCATGGGCTGCGGTCCGCGATGGCGCCAAAACGCAAAGCGGTGGCGCTGGCAGCGGCAGGGGTCGTCAGCTTGCTTGCAGGTCGACTTTGGGGCCACTGGTTTCTGATCATTAAAAATATTTGGACCAGCTCGTACGTTCTCTACGCCGCCGGCTGGAGTTTACTTCTGCTGGCTTTGTTTTACTGGCTCATCGACGTGCGCGGCCGCCAGCGCTGGGCCTTTTTCTTTAAAGTGATCGGCATGAACGCTATCACCATCTATGTACTCCACAGCCAGTTCGATTTCGGGTGGGTCGGCCGCATCTTTGTCAATGGGCTTATCTATCATCTAGGCCGCTGGACGCCGGTGGCCTGGGAGTTGAGCGTGATTGCCGTAGAGTGGGTATTTCTGTGGTACCTCTACCGGTCCAATATCTTCCTTCGAGTATAACGAGTATAAATGGAAGAACTCCGCAAACCGGCCGCCGCTGCCCCCGGAATCTCCAGGCGAGAATTCATTCAATCGACATGGAGTGCAGGCATGGTGGCGAGTTCGTGGACTGGCTCCTTCAAGGCTCCGTCACGGCATCAAATGATTCTAAACGGTCAATGGATGCTCTATTTCGACCGTTCAGGGCGCTGGCAAAAGAAAGACTGGATCAAGGATTTCCTCTCACCCACCCCTCGCCCGTTCTCCATACCTTGGGAGGCAATGAGGAGGGAAATGGAGTCGGAGGCGATTGCTTTTCCGGTTCCGGCACCTTGGGAAGAATTCCATCCAAACACAACGGGAGAAGCCTGGTATTGGAAGGATCTTACGATTCCTAAGGAGGAAGGCCCGCGGGCGTTCAGACTCATCTTCAACGCGGTGCGATACGGCGCTGAGGTTTTTCTTGAGGGTCGGCGTATCGCCATCTACCTGGGGGGCTTTACTCCCTTCGAAGCCGACCTTACTCCTTGGGTCCAGCCGGCAAAGAGCTATTCGCTGGCTGTGCACGTGGTCAATCCCGGCGGTGGCGAAGCCGGCAACTGGGACAGGTTGTTCTTTGAGAATGTTCAAATTCCCCAATCACATAATTTTGGAGGCATCTGGCAAGACGTCACCCTCCGGGTTACCAGCCCGGTTTTCATCGATGATATTTTTGTGGAACCCCTCCTCGAAAGACAGGTCGCCCGGGCACATTTGCGCGTCCGGAACCATACCAATCGAGCTCAGCCTCTGCGTCTCCACGCTGAAGCGCAACCGGAATCCTCACCTGGAAAAGTGGCAGGGCGAGTTATGCGAGGAGTTGAAGTTCCTGTGCAGAGCGGGCTTTCGGTGGTCTTGGATCTCCGCTTGGACCCAGTAGTTCTCTGGGAGCCAGCACGGCCTGAGCGCTATCAATTACAAGTCCGCCTTGAGGGGAGCAAACCGCTACTTCAGGATGCATACCAAGTAAGTTTCGGGATGCGTGAATTTACCGTAAAGGGCCGGTATTTTTATCTTAACGGGCGTCGGTTTCTGATTAAATCAGCCATTAATCATCAGTACTATCCCGTCGCGGTTGGCTACCCCCCTGCGGGGGAATTTGCACGCCGGGAAGTGGAAGCGGCTCTGAAGTCGGGATTGAATATGATGCACCTGCACCGGCAGATTGGACATCCCGACTTATTGGAATGGGCTGACCGGTTGGGTTTGCTCCTCTATGAAGAGTCTGGGGGCGCGATCTTTGACCGGAGTCATGGCTTGAATTATCCAGGCATCCAGCTATTGGGTCGCCAGTTGGCCGATTTGGTCGTCCGTGATCGTAATCACCCCGCCCTGGTGGCCTGGGGCCTGTCCAATGAGAATGTCCTAAATCCGTGGGTCTACGCTCACCTTATGCAGATGGTGCGCCGTCTTGACCCCACCCGGATGATCTGTGACAACTCCGGGCATGGCCTCGACATGCTTCATCCCTTCGAGACTAGGGAAAGTCCGTGGCGGGATCTCCACTTTTATCCTCCCGTTCCCGTTCAGGCAGCCACTTATGATGCCTTGCAGGACATGGGCAGGGCGCCGAACTACTCATTCCGCTTGCCCAACGGGCGAGAGCTTCTTCCTCCGCTTAAACGGGAGGCCCCGGTGGTAGTTGGAGAGATCGGTTACGGCGGTCTGCCAGATATTCCTGTCGCTGTTGAGGACTTTATCCGTACCGGCAAGCCAGGCGCAGAAGGGAGGGCGTGGAAGCATGCGCTTGAAAACCTGGAACGCGGATTCCGCTACTACAATCTACAGCCTGACTTCGGAAGCGTGAGAGGGTTTTGTGAGGCGACGGAAGAAGTACATGCCGAAGGTCTGGTTGATTTGATTCAGGCCCTGCGCACCAATCCCGCCAACAGCGGCTACGCGGTCTCAGCGTTTCATGACATGGCAGCTTGGTTTTGCGGCATTACGGACATCTTTCGGAAGTGCAAACTTTCGAGCGCACGGCTAGCCCGGACCAACCGGCCAGTCTTCTTGGCGCTTTATGCCCTACCTTGCCCGACATGGACAGACCACCCGACTTATCTCTCGTGCACGGTGGTCAACGAAAGCGGATTGAGTGGTCCGGCGCAACTTGTAATTTCCGTCGTGAACCCTCACGCTGAGCGGATTTACTACGAGGAGATTCATCAGTCGCTCGACTCGCAGCGGCATCTTATCTCACCTCCGGTTAAGCGAAGCATAAGGTTGGAGGGGGGAAGCGGGTTCTATGTCTTCCAGGCAGACCTGAGACGCGACCAAGAGCAGCTCGCCTTCAACCGACGCCGAATCTTCGCAATCCATCCGGCCGACGTACACTGGCCCTCTCGGCCGCTTCTGCTTTATGATCTCCATCACCAGCTGCTGCCGTTCTTCGCCCGATCGAGCGTTCCTTACGATTACTGGTCCTCTTCCCTTCCTCGGAGCCGCCGTTCGATCCTCGTCGGCGAGGTAAACCGGTGGTACTACCTCGAACATCGGGAGACCGTCGATCGGGCCTTTGACGCCCTTTTTGAGGAATGTCGACAAGGCTCAGTAGCTATCTTCCTGCTTGGTTCCATTGGCGGTGATGACGACGGACTGATCGAAGTGCTGAATCGTCTCAGGCGGAACGAAAGGCCTTTACAATTCGTCCCAACTGCCGGAAATTTCCGGGGCTGTTTTCATTTTGTGAAATCCCATCCCTTTTTTAACGGCCTTTTGACGAAATGCTGCATGGGGCGAGAGTATCAGAACGTGGTGGCGCACCGCTCGCTCGAGGGATTCGAAGGGGAGACCGTGGTGGGATGCAACCAGAACGCCTTTTGGTGGGGCACGGACATTGGGATTCTTCGCGTCGGATCGGGCGCCTGGCTCTTATCAACGATGCGCCTTCCCCATCAACTCGGCTCGGACCCGGTAGCCGAACGACTGTTGGCGAACATGGCTTGCTGGGAGCCTCGTTAAATGGAGAGCCAAAAGCATGGCTACTCGTTCGAACCTGACGCGCCGCGAATTTCTGGGAACTGCGGCCGGTATACTGGCTGAAAACGCCCAGGGGCGGCCGATTCGCGAGCCTGCACCGGCACAACCTCGGAATCTAAAATGCGAATATGCCGAGACACCGCTCGGAGTGGACATTCTTTGCCCAAGGCTTAGCTGGCGGCTGGAGGCTGCCGGGCGCGCCGTCAAGCAAACCGCGTATCAAATCTTGGTGGCAGCAGATCTGGCCTCCTTGCAAATTGGTCGGGCTGACTTCTGGGACTCGGGCAAAGTGCAAGGTTCGGCATGCTCGCAAGTGGAATACCGGGGGCGAAAGCTCTCTTCTCGCGCGCGTTGTTTCTGGAAAGTCAGGATTTGGGACGGAAGGGATCGTGCTTCCGAATGGAGTCCAGTTTCCTGGTGGGAGATGGGACTATTGGATCCCGCCGACTGGCAGGCAAAATGGATCGGGGCCGGTTCCTTCGATGACTGGGGTCTGACTTACACAGGACCGGCGGCGTTTTTCCGCAGAATTATTGAAATCGCTGCAAAACCAATTTCCGCCCGGGCGTACGTGTGTGGTCTCGGATTTTATGAACTTTGCATCAACGGGGAAAGAGTAGGAGATCACGTTCTTTCCCCAAATCAAACCAATTACGACCGCCGACACCTGCGGAGGCTGGACTATCCGTTTGATGACCGAACCCGAGAGCGGGTCTGTTATGTCGCCTACGATGTCACCGCCTCTCTGCGGGAGGGTCGCAACGCCGTTGGTTTGATCCTGGGCCACGGCTGGTACAACCAACGGGACCGGTTAGCTGAAGGCTACATGTGGTATGGCTTGCCGCGCTTTATTCTGCAAATTGAAGCCACCTTGGCCGACGGCAGTCGCCGCGTCGTGGTCAGCGATGACAGATGGAAGCTATCGACCTCCGGTCCCATCGTCCACAATGGAATATTCACCGGGGAGCGCTATGACGCCCGTCTCGAAATGCCCGGTTGGTGCCTACCTGACTACGACGACTCCGCCTGGATTTCGGCTCGCCTAATGCCGGCTCCGGTGGGCCGACTGACGGCACAATACGGTCCCCCCGACCGGGTGACTCAGGCATTGCCGCCCGTCTTCCAAAAACGCCGCGATGCGGAGACTGTGGTGTTCGATTTTGGCCAGAATCTTGCCGGCTGGATCCGCCTGAGTGTTCGCGGACCACACGGCTCGGCCGTCGGGATGCGCTTTATTGAAGACGGCGGTCCGAGTTACGGACAGGCCGACGGTTATGTGATCGGAGGGCGCGGAGAAGAGACCTGGGAACCGCGCTTCACTTGGCACGGATTTCGGCAGGTCGAAATTAACTCCTCTACCGAGACCCTGCGGCATCTGCATTGCGTGGCCAGGGTCGCTCACAGCGACGTCAAGGCGGCAGGAACGTTCACTTGTTCCAACTCCCTGTTTAACCAAATTCTGCACAACTGCTTGTGGAGCCAGCGAAGCAACATGCACGGCAGTGTCCCAAGCGATTGCCCTCACCGCGAGCGCGTCGGTTACACGGGAGATTGGGGCCAAGTCGCGGCGGAAGCGGCCATATTTAACTTTGACATGGCTAGGTTTTACACCAAATGGATTCACGACATGGCCGACGCGCAAAACCCGAAGACCGGGTTCGTGCCTCACAGCGCACCGTTCGAAGGCGGGGGCGGCGGGCCGCCGTGGGGATCAGGCTATGTGGTAGTCCCCTGGTTGATGTACGTCTACTATGCAGATCGCCGCGTCTTGGCCGAACATTACACGGGAATGCAACACTGGGTCGAATATCTGAAAAGCAAAACCAACCGGGAGGGAATTGTGGCCGCCGAAGAACCGGGAAGCTGGAACCTGGGAGAATGGGCCACTCCTGCGCCTTTGGAGATTCCTCCGGAGTTCGTCAATACGTGCTATTACGCTTATGTGGCCAAGATCATGGAACGGATTTCGAAAGTGCTGGGGAAGACCGGTGAGATCGCATATTTCTCCCATTTGGCGGACGAAGCGGGAAGAGCGGTAAAGGCGCGATTTTTTGACGCGGCGGCCCGGCAGTACTGGACAGGACGACAGGGCGCAAATGTATTTCCTTTGATCTTCGGGCTGGTTGACCACTCCTACGAGAAGCCCGTGTTTGAGCGTCTCATCGAGATCATCATGCACAAGAACACCGGCCACTTCGACACTGGGATTTTCGGCACCCGGTTCGTCTTGGATTTGCTGACCTGCCACGGCCGCGCAGACGTCGCATTCACCATGATGAATCAGACGACGTTCCCAAGCTTCGGCTGGCAGATTGAGCGCGGCGCCACAACTCTATGGGAAAACTGGAACGGTCACGGATCCCATAATCACGCCATGTTTGGAAGTGTCTGCGCTTGGTTTTACAAGGCGCTGGCGGGAATCAATCCCGACGCGGCGCAGCCCGGGTTCAAGCACGTGATCATTCGGCCTGAGCCGGTGGGCGATCTATCTTTTGCAGAGGCGAAATACGAATCTCTGTACGGCGAGATTGTGAGCTCCTGGAGAAGGGATTCTGCCGACCTTCATTTAGTAACGGTCATCCCTGCCAATTGCAGCGCAACAGTGTTCCTCCCCACGACCCATGAGCAGGATATCGACGCCGGGGGCGAACCTCTGGCCAAGGCTTCCGAAATCCGTCTGCTGGGAGCGAGGCAGGGGCGAGTGGCTTGCCAGATCGCCTCCGGTCGGTACGAATTTACTGTCAGAAGCTTTACCGCGCCGGAGCGAGAGTCACGTTACTGAAGATGGGTGGAATAGGGCGACACGAAACTGGTATCGGGCTGCTTTGGAGCGGTATCTTTAAGTGCGACAAGATAGCGGTACGTAAAAGCATCGCATGATGTCCGGCCCGTGGGAGCTTCCGGTCAAATTCACAGTTGCGCGCCTGGAGCAGCTCCGGCGTGCCGGCTTTCGTAAAGCGGGAATTGCTCGGTCAGGGCTTCCACTTCGCGCCGAACTCGGGCTCGAACTGCCGTGTCTTCGAGATGATGGATCACTTCTGCGATCCAAGCCCCAATCCGGCGCATCTCGACTTCTTTCATGCCGCGCGTCGTGACCGCCGGTGTACCCACCCGGATGCCGCTCGCAATCATCGGAGGATTCACGTCGAACGGGATGGCATTTTTATTAACGGTAATACTGGCACCCTCCAGAGCTTGTTCCGCCTGCTTGCCCGTCACTTTCTGGGAGAACACATCGACCAGCATCAGGTGAGTGTCCGTCCCGCCGGAGACGATGCGGAATCCAGCCTGGGCCAAAGCTTCGCAGAGAGCCTTGGCGTTGGCGACAATCTGCCGCTGATACTCTCGAAACTCGGGCTGCAACGCTTCTTGAAAACAGACAGCTTTCGCGGCGATCACGTGCATCAGCGGGCCGCCCTGGATACCGGGGAAGACGGTTTTATCAAGATCTTTTGCGTATTGCGCTTTGCAGAAGACCGCTCCGCCCCGCGGACCGCGGAGCGTCTTATGAGTAGTGGTCGTAACAAAATCCGCGTGGGGGAAGGGACTGTGATGAAGCCCCGCGGCCACTAGTCCGGCGATGTGGGCCATATCTACCATCAACAGCGCACCGCACGCGCGGGCGATGGCCCCGAAGCGCTCGAAATCAAGCGTGCGTGGGTAAGCGCTGGCACCCGCGACTATCAGCTTGGGACGATGTTGCATGGCCAGGCGTTCCAACTCGTCGTAATCAATAGTCTCGGTGTCCCGGCGCACCCCATAAGGAACAATCGTGTACATTTTGCCTGAAAAGTTCAGCGGATGCCCGTGTGTCAGATGCCCGCCGTGAGCCAGATCCATCCCCAGAACGGTGTCACCCGGCTTGAGTACCGTCATGTAAACAGCTTGATTGGCCTGCGCTCCAGAATGGGGCTGGACGTTGACGTGTTCGGCGCCAAACAATTTCTGGGCACGTTCGACGGCTAACGTCTCTGCCACATCGACGAATTCACATCCACCGTAGTACCGCCTGCCCGGAAGGCCTTCGGCATATTTGTTCGTCATCACCGAGCCTAGGGCCTCGAGCACCGCTTCGCTGACAAAGTTTTCCGAAGCGATCAACTCGAGTGTCCGCACTTCCCGTTCGGCTTCCTGGCGCAGTGCCAGGGCGATTTCGGGATCGACATCCGCCAGGCGGCGCGGGCGGTAGGACGAGAGGCTCATGCGAAGTTCTCCATGGCGAATCATCAGGTCGACGGCAACAATCGAGATGAACCGCGGCTGCAGTGCAACCCGCATGTCCTAGTTTAGACAAGGTTTCGGGGTCCTACAACGCCGGACCTGCGCCGGGTGATGTCAAGCTTGTGTAAAAGGGCGGAGGGTACGGTTCCGCCATTGGTGCTGCTCGTTGTAACCATGGAAGATGGCATCGATGATCCGGTCCACGCTTTCCACGTTCACGAACGAGACCATCGGCCGAGTTCTTCGGCGCACCTCGAC
>CADDZC010000070.1 GCA_902812365.1 Acidobacteriota bacterium
GGGCCGGGGGCGGCTGGGGGCGGCGGCGCGCGAGGCGGAGGAACTCAAAAGACGTTTGGCGGAGAGCGAGGAGCAGTATCAGAAGCTTTATACCGAGCAGCGCCAAGTGCGGGAAGCGCTGATTCAGGCCAAGGAAGCGGCTGAGGCCGCCAGCCGGGCGAAGAGCGAGTTTGTGGCCAGCATGAGCCACGAAATCCGCACGCCCATGAACGGCATCATCTGGATGACGGCTCTGGCGCTCGAAACCAACCTGAGCGCCGAGCAGCGCGAGTACATCGAAACCGTCAAGAAGTCCGCCGATTCTCTGCTGACGATCATCAACGACATTCTGGACTTTTCCAAAATCGAAGCGGGGAAGCTGGACCTGGAGTCGATCGAGTTCGATTTGCGCGACAGCCTGGAAGAGACCGTCAAAACCTTCGCCGTCCGCGCCGAACAGAAGGGCTTGGAGCTGCTGTGCGACGTCCGGCCGGAAGTGCCGGAGCGCGTGGTGGGCGACCCTACCCGCCTGCGCCAGATCGTGGTGAATCTGCTGACCAACGCGGTGAAATTTACCGAGCGAGGGGAAGTGATCCTGGAGGTCAGCGCGGAGCCTTCGGCGGGCGGCGCCGTTGGGCTGCACTGCGTGGTGCGGGATACGGGCGTCGGAATCCCGGCTGAAAAACAGAGAATCATCTTTGATCCGTTCGCGCAGGCCGACCGCTCGACGGCGCGGACCTACGGGGGCACCGGGCTGGGGTTGACGATTTCATCGCGGCTGGTGGGGTTGATGAACGGCCGGATTTGGGTGGAAAGCGAGTTGGGGAAAGGCAGCGCGTTCCATTTCACGGTGCGGCTGGGAGCCGCCCGGCCGAGTGCTCCGGCGCCGGCGGCCGCCGCCAGCATCGAGGGTGAAAGAGCGCTGGTGGTGGACGATAACGCCACCAACCGGCGCATCCTCGCCGGTCTTCTCACGAGCTGGCGGATGAAGGCGGCGTCGGCCGAGAACGGCGAGGCGGCCTTGGAGCTGCTGGCGCGGGCGGCCGAGCAGAAGGAGCCCTTTCGGTTGGTCGTGCTGGACGCCCAGATGCCCGCCATGGACGGCTTCCAACTGGTGGAGCGGATGCGGGCCCAAGGGCATCTGGCCCGGGCCACGATCATGATGCTGTCGGCGAGCGGGCAGCGCGGCGACGCCCGCCGCTGCCGCGAGCTGGGCATTGCCGCCTACCTGACCAAACCGGTGCGACAAGGGGAATTGAAGCAGGCTATCGCCAGCGTGCTGAGCCGGCCGGCGGACCAGCCCTCCGCGGCTGGCGAACTGGTGACTCGGCATACGCTGCGGGAACGGCGAGTGGCGGGCCGGAGGTTACGCGTGCTGGTGGTGGAGGATAATCTGGTCAACCAGCAACTGGCGGTGCGGCTGCTCGAGCGATGGGGCCATGAGGTCAGGCTTTGCCCCAACGGCCGCGGGGCTCTGGCGGCGCTCGAAGATGAGACGTTTGACGTGGTGCTGATGGACGTCCAGATGCCCGAAATGGGCGGAATGGAGGCGACGGCCGCCATCCGCGAAAAGGAAAAGCTGACCGGCGAGCACCTGCCGATTATCGCTCTGACCGCCCACGCCATGAAGGGTGACCGCGAGCGTTGCCTGGCCGCCGGCATGGACGATTACGTCACCAAACCCATCAATACCCAGAGGCTGTTCCAAGCGATTGAGGAGGCCGTCTCCGCTTTCCCGCAAAAAAGTTCGGCGGCCGGCAATGAGCCGGCCGGGGTTCCGTCGCCGCAACGCGCGTAAAGGATTCGCCTGCTGGGGCGCGCCGGCCTCGCCGCGCCGTTGCGCCTCCTCCGGCTGGCCTCGGCAGCGCTCATCAACTCTTCCCGCCGGCCGCTGCCGCGCCAGTGGCGCGGCGCGCCGAGGCTCCCAGGACGTGGCGGAGCGCGGCCTCCAGTTCAGGGTAGAGAAACGTGTATCCGCTGGCGAGCAGCTTGGCCGGCTCGGCGCGCTGACTGGC
This sequence comes from Acidobacteriota bacterium, assembly GCA_902812365.1. Lineage (GTDB taxonomy): Bacteria > Acidobacteriota > Terriglobia > UBA7540 > UBA7540 > CADDZC01. The sequence continues at coordinate 1,995 of CADDZC010000070.1, forward strand.
AAGTAACTCTTGTGCCATTTCGCCCAAGGCCATCTTCAAGGCGAACGCCGGCACGGGGAACAGGGTGGGGCGGCCCAGCACGCGCCCGAGAGTTCGCGTGAACTCGCGGTTCGTGACCGGGTTCGGAGCCACGACGTTGACCGGACCGGCCAGGCGCTCGGTCTCGAGCGTGTGCCGGATGGCGCCCACCGCGTCATCGAGGGTGATCCAGCTCATGTATTGCCGCCCGCTGCCGATCACCCCGCCGACGCCGGCCTTGAAAGGGGGCAGCATCTTGACGAGCGCGCCTCCTGAGGCGCTGAGCACGATGCCAAAGCGCAGGTTCGCGACGCGGACTCCGTGGTTCCGCGCCGGCTCGGTGGCGGCCTCCCATTCACGACACACGTCGGCTAGGAATCCTGTGCCCGGCGGACTGTCTTCCCGCAGCACCTCGTCACCCCGATCTCCATAGATGCCGACGGCCGAGGCGCACAGGAAGGTGCGGGGAGGCTTGGCGAGTCGGGCGATCGTTGAGGCGAGCAGCTCTGTGCTCTTCACGCGACTGTCGCGAATCAGCAACTTGCGCTCGGTCGTCCACCGCGCCGCCGCCACGTTCTCCCCAGCGAGATGAATAACCGCGCCGACACCCTCGAGAAGCACCCGATCGAGCCGTCCTCCAGCCGGGTCCCAGCGCACCGCATGCTCGCCCCCGCGGCTCTGTGCGCGAACCAGACGCATGACCTCATGACCTTGACCTTCAAGGCTTCGCACCAGCGCGGATCCAATCAGACCGCTGGACCCGCTGATCAGGATTTTCATGAGTGACTCCGATCCCGGCCGTAATGGTTGATGGGCCGCCGCTGCATCTCCTATCGTAACCCCGTTCACCGTCCTCAAGCGCGTCGGCCGTTCTGCCGATACCTGGTCAAGGAGGAAGCAAGGCCGCGTGACGAATCGACGCCGGCGCACCTTCGAAACCCGATGATAGCCATCCTTATGAACACGCTGGTGCCCGTTTTGCTCTTGACGCTCCTGGTTTCCCTGGTCTCAGGATACGTCGGGCCGCTCCTGTTCTCGCACCTCGGCCGGTGGCCCGTTGGCAGCGGTGGGACGCCCGCCGGGCTCGACCCCTCCTGCCCGAGCTCGCGCCCATCCGCCCCGGTCGGCCCACCGTCATCGCCCGGTGCTTCCGCTCCGTGATGGAGTGATTCGGAAAGGAGCGTCCAAGCGCAGACCGATCGGGATCGAGCAGCGCGCCTTCGGTTCTTTTCCGATCGGCCAATCGTTCGATGCATTGATCACCCCAGATTCTCGTACCACTTCACATTTCCGGTTGACGCGCCAACCGCCACGACGTCGAGCCGGCCATCGCCGTTGAGATCGGCAATGGCCACACCGGAGGCCGCCATTTCCGTGTCGAGCGTTTGGCGCACCCAATTCCCGCCCGAGGCATCGATGGGATAGTAGACATAAAGGCTGGTGCCCGGGCCGCGAAACCCTGCCACAATCTCCGTGTCGCCATTATGGTCCAGATCGGCGCAGGCGAGGGCGTGCCCGTCGCGGAAACTGGAGTCGATCACCTGCCGACGCCACAACTCGCCGCGTTTGCCCTCAAAATAAACCGCGACCTGCTCGCCATGCCAAGGCTCGATGGTGGCCAGGAAGCGGTGACCTCGGAGGCTGCCCACTCCAACCTCGCTCGATCCGCGGCGTGGTGCGGACACTTGGTTGCCCGACGCCAGATGGGTTTTCACCCAGCGCAGGCCGGCACCGTATCCGGTCGAATGAAACAGATGCACGCCTTCAAAACTCGCGGTCAGAAGTTCCTGGCGTCCATCCCCGTCCCAGTCGAGTACCTGAATGCCGTGCACCACGGTCAGGGAATCGTCAATCAAGTGGGGCGTCCAGGGGAAGGCCACCTCGCGCGCCGAAGCGTGACCCCGCAGAACTACCTCCGGAGGTTCAAACCAACTGAGGGGTGCACCGGCCCGATAATCGGGTGGCTTGGCACTCCGACCCACAATCGGCGCGTCGATCAGCTCCAGGCGTCCATCGCCGTCGATGTCCGACCATCGCAAACGATGCGACGTGGGAAGGTTGCCGATCAGCCGAAGCTGCCACTCCTTCTCGGGGGGCGTGCCGGGCTCTGCCCACCATAGATCCCCCGCGCTCGTGCTGGCGTCAAGGCTGAAACCGGTGGCGAGCGCCAAGCCTCGCAGCGGATAGCCCGGCTCGAAGAGCGGCGCCAAGCTGATGTTGCCGGTCGTCGCCCTCGTGATGAAGCCCTCGCGCCAGGAGGGGTTCTCATACCAAGCGACGATGCGATCCTCGGAGCTCAAGGCCAAAACGTCAGTTCTGCCATCCTGATTCACGTCAGCCACGGCTACCTGATAGCCGTGCGGAATTTGGGCGATCGAGTGAGTACGCCATCGCAGCAGCTTTCTTTGAGGTGCTCGGGTCGAGAAAGCGTCCGCCATCACGGCCTCGCTTCTTTCCTTTGATCCGACCGCCAGTCCCGCGCCCGCGATGGCCAGAAAATCCCGTCGCGTCCAGCGCCCGGACAGCCTGATGTCAGACTTCACCACTGTCGCCCGCCCTGCCCGAATTGCCCATTGGAATCACGTTCGCGCTCGAGCGCTTCCAAGCGTGCCCGCGATCCACGAGGGAGGTTGCACGGCCTTCATGACTCCAGCGGTATATTTTACGACTGGCGCCATGATTGAGGGGTACGGGTTGACGTTGTGCGGCGCGCGGCGTATCATGGCGCGCACGATAAAGAGTGGACCTGCGGTGATCGGCCGAACCGTTTCCCATTACTACGTCCTTGAGAAGTTGGGCGGTGGAGGAATGGGTGTCGTTTACAAGGCCGAAGATACCAAGCTTGGACGCCTGGTCGCGCTAAAATTTTTGCCCACTCCCGAGGACTTTGCTTACGGAAACCTCTGTCACCCACCTGGCCCGGTTCAGCGGTTGACGTCCCATGGCGTTCCGTCACACCTGGCGACGGCCCTCGAGCGCTTTAAGCGGGAAGCCCGGGCTGCCTCGGCGCTCAATCATCCTAACATCTGTATAATCCACGACATCGACGAGCACGAAGGTCGTCCCTTCATCGTCATGGAGTACCTCGACGGCCAAACCCTCAAGGACCTGATCACCCGAGTTCCCAGGCCGATGCGGCAAAAAACCGGCGGGTCGTGGCCGAGCCCTCCGGCAGACGCCTGCGTCGGCGCCCCACTGGCCTTAGATTTGCTGCTTCACATCGCCATCCAGATCGCCGAAGGCTTAGATGCCGCCCACCGAAAGGGGATTATCCACCGCGATATCAAGCCGACCAACATCTTTGTAACGACCGAGGGACAGGCCAAGATTCTGGATTTTGGACTGGCGAAACTGACCGGCGCCGAGGCCAGTCTGGCCGTTCGCCGGCTTGAGCCGGTCTCTCAGGATTGGCACCTGCACGAGATGCCCACGGGCGTCCTCAATCCTGCTCAGCTGACGCAGGCCGGCGTGGCGATCGGAACGGTGGCCTATATGAGTCCGGAGCAGGCGCGAGGGGAAGAAGTGGATGGCCGTTCGGACCTGTTCAGTTTCGGGGCTGTGCTTTACGAGATGGCCACGGGGCACGTGGCGTTTTCGGGCCATACCACGGGTATGATTTTCGGCGCCATCCTCCATGAGCGACCGGCGGCCGTTACCAGCCTCAATCCCGAAATTCCGCCGAGGCTTGAAGAGATCATCCTCAAAGCCTTGGAAAAGGATCGTGAGCTGCGTTACCAGAGTGCAGCCGAGCTTCGTGCCGATTTGAAGCGCTTGCGTCGGGATACGGACACGAGTCGCGCCGCTGTGCAAGCACGGTCTTCCTCAGCTCTCCGGCCGATCCCCCGAACGGCCACCGCTCAGCGCCGGCGGCTGGGGTGGCTGGGTGCGCTGCTGGCCGTGTTGATCGCCGGGGGCGTCGGCGCGCGCTGGTTCGCTTTCCGCAATCGAGGCCATTTTGTTAATCAAGGGGGTGCGCCAGCAATGAGCGTCGCCCGCCTTACCAATACCGGCGACGTCCGCGTGGCTGCCATTTCGCCCGACGGCAACTACTTAGCTTATGTCCGGCTCCGGGGTGGGAAACGCAGTCTGTGGCTGCGTCAGATCGCGACGCTCAGCAATGTCGAGCTGGCTCCGCCGGCCAACCTTATCTATCCCGGCCTCACCTTTTCCCCTGACGGAAACTACCTTTACTATGTGCAGACCAACGCTGACGGTTCGCAGGCCGCGTTATACCGCATGCCGGCGCTGGGCGGCCCTTCGGAAAAGCTGATTACCAACGTCGGAAACGACGGTCCGGTGGCCATCTCGGCGGATGGTCAGCGCGTCGCGTTTACCCGTGACTTTCCCGCTGAAGAGCGACAAGCCTTAATGGTCGCCGACATCGACGGAGCTAATCCCCAGGTGATGGCGACGCGCACCTTGCCCGCTTTCTTTATCCACTCGGGGGCCGGGTGGAGCCCAGATGGGAAGTGGGTTGTAACCGCCGCCGGACGGTGGGGAGACAAGCTCGGCCTTTTGCTGATCTCGACCGACGGCCAGGATCGCGAGCGCTGGCTGACCCCCCGGCAGTGGAACGTCGTCGACCAGGTGACCTGGTTGCAGGACGATAAGGGGCTCGCCGTGGAAGCGCAGGATGCGCCCGGACAGCCGTCTCAGCTCTGGCACGTTTCCTACCCTGACGGTGCCGTGCGCCGAATCACCAACGGCTTGACCGCCTACTACGGCCTCAGTGCGACGCGTGACGGTCGGCGACTGGCGACGATTGATTTTGACGCCCGCGCAGCGGTTTGGACGGCGCCCGCCGCGGCTCCTGATCGCGCCCGCCCCATTAGCGGTTTCGGCCCGTTTGAAGCTCGCGAGGGGCTGGCTTGGACGCCTTCGCATCAAGTCATCTACTTATCCACCATCAACGGCAGGGCCGACCTGTGGATCAGCGACGCGGACGGTAAAAATGCTCGACAACTGACCGAGCAGGAGCAATGGGCCGGTTACCCGACGGTCTCTCCTGACGGCTCGACGGTTGTTTACAGCGCCAGCCATCCTAACGGGATCGCGCTCTGGGAGGTTGGTATTTCGGGCGGCCAGCCCCGGCAGCTCACCGACGGAAACCACGACATCCTTCCCCAGATCTCGCCGGATGGGAGATGGATCGTTTATGGCTCGGCGCGGGGAGGAACCGGGGCTCTTTCGAAGATACCTTTCGCCGGAGGCGAGCCGGTCGAAATCGCTCCTCATCCGCCCACGCTCAACCAAATCTCGCCGGATGGCCGTCGCATCCTCTACGCCTATCGGAATCCGCAGTTTGGCAGGATGGAAATCACGATTATGCCCTTGGAGGGTGGGCAGCCGGCGCACCTCCTTCACCTGCCCTCGGGCTCGTCGACCAATAGCGATTCCTACGAGTGGGCGCAATGGTCGCCCGATGGCCGAGCCGTGGATTTCATTCGCACGGAGAACGGCGTCTCCAACCTGTGGCGGCAGCCGCTTCGCGGTGGCGCTCTTCGACCGTTGACCCATTTCAACTCCGACGTGATCTTTAATTTCGCCTGGTCGCCGGACGGCAAGTGGCTGGCGCTGTCGCGCGGTAGCGTCACGAGCGACGCCATTCTTATCCGTGATTTCTAGGTTTGTCATGCAATCGGGCACGGCTCACGAGTTCGGCGGCACTGGCAGAAGTTCCTCCCCCCGCGGGCGGCATGCGCCTACCCGTCCCGTGCCGCGCAGGCTTGGATCGGCGGACGGCCGCGGCACCCTGCTTGTGCTCGCCGCGCGACTGATGTAATCTTCATTGCTCGGCAGTTGCGGGCCGGAGATCGAATGAATGCCTGATATTGACGTGCCTCTTGTGGGCGGCCGGTTCGGCCGCACGTCCCGACGCGACCTGTGGTGGGTTCAACCGCTCGTTGTTTTGCTGGTCCTTTCCGGTTTTGTCATCTACGCGACCTGGGCGGCTTTTCAGGGCAATCACTACCGCTTCGGGCCGTATCTCTCGCCCTTTTATTCCCCGGAGCTGTGGGGTAATCCGTTGACGGCCTGGATTGGCGGCCGGCCAGGTTGGTATCCAAGTTGGCTGATCTTTTCCCCAGCCCTCTTCATCTTGCCCTTTCCCGCCGGCTTTCGGCTTACCTGCTACTATTACCGCGGAGCTTATTACAAAGCTTTTTGGGCCGACCCGCCGTCTTGTGCTGTGGGAGAACCGCCCCGGAGCTATCGCGGGGAGCGCTCGTTTCCCCTGATTCTCCAGAACGTGCACCGCTACTTCCTGTACATCGCGCTTCTTTTCATCGCCGACCTGGCCTATGATGCCTGGAACGGCTTCTGGTTTGACGGGCACTTCGGGATGGGGGTGGGCTCGGTGGTCCTGCTCGTCAACGTCATTCTGCTCGGCGGTTATACGTTGGGATGCCACGCTTTGCGTCATCGGGTCGGGGGCGTGCTGGATCGTTTGGCGGGCGCGCGCTTGCGCAAGAGGACTTACGACTGCGTGAGCTGCCTAACCGGCCAGCACATGACTTGGGCGTGGTGCAGTCTGCTTTGGGTGGCGTTTACCGACCTCTACGTCCGACTGTGCTCGATGGGCGTCTGGCACGATTGGCGGATTTTTTAGCGGCCGCAGGAAGGGCCCTCCTGACGGGCTTTCCGTCGCCTGGCGGGCCCGGTGCGGCTCCCAAATCGTTCAAGGAAACTTCATCGAATGGTGGGATACGAGACGCACGATTACGACGTGCTGGTGATCGGAGCCGGCGGGGCCGGCCTGCGCGCGGCGATTGAAGCCTCAGCGGGGGGAGCGGCGGTCGGGGTGGTTACCAAGTCCCTGCTGGGCAAGGCGCACACGGTCATGGCGGAAGGCGGCATTGCGGCCGCCCTCGGCAACGTGGATGATCGTGATAACTGGAAAGTTCATTTTGCCGATACCATGCGCGGCGGCCAGTACCTCAATAATCCCCGCATGGCCGAGCTGCACGCCCGGGAGGCTCCGGCACGCGTGCGCGAGCTCGAGGCCTGGGGCGCACTTTTCGATCGCACCCGCGACGGCCGGATTCTGCAGCGCAACTTCGGGGGCCACAAGTATCCCCGCCTCGCCCATGTGGGTGACCGCACAGGTCTCGAAATGATCCGCACGCTTCAGGATCACGGCGTGCATCAAGGCATCGATGTCCACATGGAGCACACCATTCTGACGCTCCTCAAAGACGGCGAACGGGTGGCAGGGGCCTTTGGGTATGACCGTCAGCGGGGCCGTTTCAAGCTGTTCCGGGCCAGAGCTGTCGTGTTGGCCACGGGCGGCATTGGCCGAGCCTACCAAGTGACTAGCAACAGCTGGGAATACACGGGCGATGGCCTGTCGCTTGCCTATCACGTCGGCGCCACCTTGATGGATATGGAATTCGTGCAATTTCACCCGACCGGGATGGTGTGGCCGCCGAGCGTGCGCGGCATCCTGGTGACGGAGGGCGTACGGGGCGAAGGCGGGGTGCTCAAGAACAGCCAAGGGCGGCGCTTCCTGTTTGATGATATCCCGCCTCTTTACAAAGAGCAGACGGCGACCGACCCGGACGAGGGCTGGCGCTACACGCAGGGAGACAAGAGCGCTCGCCGTCCGCCTGAGCTTTTGACGCGCGACCACGTGGCCCGTTGCATTGTCCGCGAGGTGCGCGAGGGCCGCGGCAGTCCGCACGGCGGCGTCTATCTGGATATTGCCTGGATCAAAGAGAAACTCCCCAATGCCGCCGAGCACATCAAAAAGAAACTGCCGAGCATGTACCATCAGTTCAAGCAACTGGCCGATGTCGACATCACCCGCGAACCGATGGAAGTGGGTCCGACCATGCACTATATGATGGGGGGCGTTCGTGTGGACGCCGACACGCAAATGTCGGACGTGCCGGGCCTCTTCGCCGCCGGCGAGTGCGCCGCCGGATTGCACGGAGCGAACCGCCTGGGAGGGAATTCCCTGTCGGACCTGCTCGTGTTCGGCAAGCGGGCGGGCGAGCACGCGGCCTGTTTCGCCAGAGAACGCGGCGGCGTGGCGGTCAGCGAGGATGAGGTGGAAGCCGCTGCACGTCGGGCGCTGGAACCCTTCGAGCGCACGAGCGGCGAGGGGCCTTACCAAGTCCAGCGCGATCTGCAGGCCATGATGCAAAATTGGGTGGGGATCGTCCGGCGTGGAGACGAACTGAGGCAGGCGCTCGACGCGCTCGCGGCCCTCCGCGGGCGGGCCGCCAACGTGTCGGTGGGCGGCAACCGCGAATACAATCCGGGCTGGCACACGGCGCTCGATCTTGAGAGCCTTCTCACCGTCTCCGAGGCCGTGGCGCGGGCCGCCATCGAGCGCAAAGAGAGCCGGGGCGCGCACTTCCGCGACGACTACCCCCAGAAGGACGAGGCGTACGCCACGTTCAACATTCTGGTGCGGCGAGGCGCGGACGGGGAGATGCGCGTTGAGCGTGCCCCGCGCCCGGCGATGTCGCCGGAATTGCAACAGATCATCGAGGAAATGAAGTAACAAACCGGCAGCGACAGGCGGCGGCTCAAAAGAGGCTGGCCGCTGCTCAATGCACTCGGGAGGCTGCATGGCCACGGCGAAGTTCCGCATCTGGCGAGGAGACGCTCGCAGCGGAAAGTTCCAGGATTACACGGTGGAAATCTCCGCTGGCATGGTCGTGCTTGACGCCGTCCACGAAATCCAGGCCACGCAGGCACAGGATCTGGGTGTGCGCTGGAACTGCAAGGCCGGCAAGTGCGGCTCCTGTTCGGCGGAAATCAATGGCCACCCCCGGCTGATGTGCATGACCCGCCTGAGCCAGCTTCCTTTGGAACAACCCGTGACGATCGAGCCCATGCGGGCGTTTCCGCTGGTCAAAGATCTGGTCACGGATGTTTCCTGGAACTTCCGCGTCAAAGAGAAGATCCGACCGTTCCGTCCGCGGCCGGCCGACGCCGCGGACGGCACCTGGCGTATGGATCAATCGGATGTCGACCGGGTGCAAGAGTTTCGCAAGTGTATCGAGTGTTTTTTGTGCCAGGATGTTTGCCACGTGTTGCGGGAGCATCACCTGCATGAGCAGTTCATCGGCCCGCGTATCCTGGTCCACTCGGCGGCACTTGAGATGCATCCTCTCGACACGGAAAACCGCCTCGGCGATCTGAAGCGCACCCAGGGTATCGGCTATTGCAACATCACTAAGTGTTGCACGAAGGTTTGCCCGGAGGAGATCAAGATTACCGACAACGCCATCATTCCTTTGAAAGAACGCGTTGTGGATGAGTTCTATGACCCGCTGACGCGGTTGTTCCGGGTGTTCCGATAGGCGTCCGCCCGAGGCCGGGTCGGCCATCAGGGCATCCGGTCTCGCCGGGCCGAGAAGGCCGGCCGGCTTCGTTGTCAGGCATGTGGAACCGCTTCCACCCGGAATGAATTCCGCTTGACTCGAGGAAGGCCGAGCGCTAGCCTGAAGGGTCATTTCAAGACCAATCTACTCCTCAAAGGGGGCTGCATGGAGTTCCAGATCGGTGACAAAGTTGTCTATCCCAACCAAGGGGTGGGTGTCGTGGAGCAGATTTCCCATCGCAATCTTACCGGCCGGACGGAGATGTTCTATCTCCTCCGGCTCAACTCCAACGGTCTTCGGGTCATGGTGCCGACCACCAATGTGGAGAGCCTGGGCCTGCGGCGGGTGGCCAAGAACCGCGAAATCAATGAGGTCTTCGACTATTTGAACAACGGTTCCATCAAGGCCCCCCACGATTGGAAAAACCGCTTCAAAGAAAATTGCGAGAAGATGCGCAGCGGTTCGCTCCTGCAAGTCGCCGAGGTGTTCAAGACCCTTCTGACCTTGAGCCAGGCCAAGCCTCTCTCCTTTCGCGAGAAGCGCATGTTTGAGCGCTCCTGGCAGCTTCTCGTCGACGAGGTTTCCGCGGTTCGCGGCTTGGCGAGAGACGTGGTGGAGGCTCAACTGGTCCGGGCGCTGAGCAAGTCAAAGTTGAAAGTCTCCTTGCCCAGCTAGACGCCGCTGGTCTTGGCCTCGGGCAGACCGACGCCGTCCTGGCGCCATCCGGCCCGTGGGTAGGCAGGTGCCCGTGCGAACGGGCGGGAAACTTCTCTCGCCCGTTTCCGGCACGGGGCTGTTTGTCCCCTGAAAATTTCGGGTTCCGGGCACGCCGATGCGGCCTTACGGCTTCAACTCCACAATCGTCGCTCCCATTCCCCCCTCATTGGGCGGCGCCGGGTAAAACTTTTCGACATGCGGATGGGAAGCGAACATCTTATGCAGTGCTCCCCGCAAAATTCCTCGGCCATGGCCGTGCACCACGCGCAAGCGGAGACGGCGGGCGAGAAAGGCATCATCCAGGAACTTGTCCACCCGGTCGAGCGCCTCTTCGGCGCTGGCGCCGATCACGTTAATCTCGGCGCCCGATGCGGAGCTAATCCAGGTTTCGGGGCGCGGCCGCGGCGGCTCCGGGGAGGGCGCCTGCCCCGCTCTGGTACCTTCAGCGCTCTTGATCACTCTCAGCTCGCGCTTCCGAACGCGCATCCGCAGCCGGCCGATTTCGACCTCCGCGTGATCGTCGTCGCTCAGGCCGATTACCCGAGCGGGTGCCGGCAGGTCGGGCACCCGGACCGTATCGCCGACGGCCGGTGGCCGCCCCGTCGCTTCACCGGCCGCGTCGGACGGGGGCGTCCCGAGCGCCTCGAGCACTTGAGCGTTCCATTCTGCGCGCGCCTGGCGGGCCAGCAGAGCTGCGCGGCGGGAGAGGCGCTGGTTGGCTCGCTCGGTCGCCCCGGGCCGAGCCATTTCGGCGCGAAGCTCGGCAACGATCTGCTCCCATTTCCTTTCGAGCTCGTGCACCGTCTGTTCCAGTCGCTGATCTAATTCCTGGAGTCGCCGGCGTCGCTCCGTTTCAAAGTCGCGCTCGAGCGAACGCCTCCGGGTTTCCAGTTCATCTCGCTCACGAGCGATAGCCACCATTTGGCGTTCGAGGGCGGCTTGCTGCTCGTGGAGTTTAGCCAGCAGGGCGGACGCCTCGGCTTCGGCCCGATCGAGCCGGGCCCGCGCGTGGTTGACGATGGCGGGAGCCAGGCCGAGGCGGGCGGCCATGTCAAGACCGCACGATTTCCCGGGCAAGCCCGCCAGAATCCGGTAGGTGGGTTGGAGTGACCTTTCGTCAAATTCCATGGCGGCATTCATCGCCGCGGGCGTCTCGGCGGCGTAAGCCTTCAGCCGCGCGTGGTGGGTGGTGGCCACGACCATTGCGCCGCGCTCGCGGAAGTACTCGAGGATGGCCACCGCCAGCGCCGCGCCTTCCTGCGGATCAGTGCTGGCCCCGATCTCATCGAGCAGCACCAGGTCCCGGGGCCCAACGACCTCCGCCATCGCCTGGATGTGGGTCACGTGGGCGGAAAACGTGCTGAGGCTGGCTTCAATGGATTGCAAGTCGCCAATGTCGGCGAGGACGTGATGGAACAGGGGCAAACGCGCGGCGCGGGCCGCGACGGGTAAGCCCGATTGTGCCATCAATGCGGCGAGGCCCAGGGTTTTAAGGGCAATCGTCTTGCCGCCGGCGTTGGGCCCGCTGATCACCATGACCCTCGTTGGGGGCGCGAGCTCGATCGTCAACGGCACCGGCTCGCGGCCGTCGGCGCGCAGGGTCTTTTCGAGCAGCGGATGACGCGCGCCGTCGAGCGCGAGTGTGTTCTCGGAGGTGAGCTCGGGCAGGCAGCCATCGTAGTCGCGGGCGAATTCAGCTTTGGCGAAAGCCAAATCCATCTGACTTAGCAGGGCGGTGGCGCTCAGGAGGCCATCGCGGCGGGCTCGCAACTTTCCGGTGAATTCCCCGAGGATGCGCTCGATCTCGGCGAACTCCCGCTCTTCGAGTTCGACCACCTCATTATTGAGCGGGACGGTTTCGAGCGGCTCGATGTATACCGTGGCTCCGGAGGCGCTCGCGCCGTGGATCACTCCGGCCACCCGGCGCTTCTCCTCCGCGCGAACGGGAATCACCAGGCGCTCGTTGCGGAGCGTTACCACGGCATCTTGCAACCGGCCTTGGCGCGCCAACTCGCCCACTAACCGGTTGAGAGTCGACTGAATTTCGCTCCGCAGCCGCTCGATGGAACGTCGGATGCGCGCCAGCTCCGAGCTGGCGGAGGAGTCTACGGAGCCGTCGGGCAGTATCTTGCCATCCAGCTCGCGCACCAGATCGCGGAGGTCGGGCAGGCGCGCGGCGAGCTCATCGAGGCGGGTGAAGCCCGTGTTGAGGAACAGGCTGCGCAGGTCGTCGGCGGCGCGAGCTACGTCCAGCAAGGCCAATATTTCAAGCGCCGCACAGGATACGCCTTCAACGGCGAGCTTTTCGAGGATCGGCCGAGGGTCCGGCAACGCCCCGAGTTGGGGACGCGACCGCTGGCGCAGATACTCGCGCGCTTCTCCAGCCAGGGCTAGCTCTGCCCGGATGGGCTCGAGGTCGGTTCCGGGCCCGAGGGAGTCGAGAAGCGGATAGGAGATCGGGCCGGAGAGATATGGGCGGAGGATGGCGATGACGGCGCCGAACTCGAGCGTGTCACGCGAAAAGGCATCCATCTCGTTGCCAAAACGGTGCTGTGCTGCTACCGAGCCGGGAGCGTAGCGAAAATCTTGATGACAGCGACCGCTGCCTATACGATGATGCCACACGGCAAGGGCGGCTACCAGTTAACACTAGGGTAAAAGTGAACCGAACAAGGGAAACGGGCAGCTGTGAGTTATAGGCCAACCGCGCTCGCGCAATAAGAACCTTAAGGAGGGTACGCTGCGACGGAGAAGGTGTTGGCAATAAAAGGGCGTTTGATTAGGAAAGAGAGTTCCGTTTTTGCGCAGTGGAGTGATCCAAAAGGGTCAAGGGAAGGTGGAAGTGGCGTGTTTTCAACGCAAAGTTTGGCATTATGATTGCTGAACCATATGGCTGGTCCTGGGTTGAGGCTAAACCGGATGGACCGCCAGAGACAGTAAGTGGAGCAAATTCACACCATAAAGGGGGAAGCCGATGCGGAAACTGATTGTGCCTTTCGTCTGCGGACTTGCGGCTTTGGCAGTCGGGAATTCAAGTGCCATAGCGACAACGTGCCCGGCGATCGGATTTGCTAATGATTGCAACCTGATCCTGACCGTCAATTCTAATCTGACGATCACCGCCACTGTCACGAACGAGTTGCCTTATGACGGCGTGGAGGATCAATTGGTCGGCGTCGTCAATAACTCCCAGACGACGATCACGAGTATTAACCTAAGCGGCGGCAACATCTTCGGGTTTGACGGCGACGGAGCCGGTGAGCCCGGATCGGGGTGCGTGGTTAAGTCTTCCCCTCCGAATCCATGTTTTACCGGCGGACCATTTGACCAAACCGGCTATGCGGGGCCTGGAACCTCCTTTACAAACTCTGACTCCGACAACGGTACGGTGTTCTTTAAGCCGGGAATCGCCCCCGGAGGTACAGCGTGGTTCAGCTTGGAAGAACAAGCGAGCGCTAACATCCGAGGCGGGGGCGTCAATACGGTTCCGGAACCGGGATCCATGATGTTGTTGGGAAGCGGCCTGTTGGGCTTTTTCTGGAAGCGTCGGAGAGCATAAGTCGCCGCCAAGCATGCCCGGTTACGGAATCGAAACCTGCGCATGGCCAGGGAGTGGGTGCGCGGGATCAGATTGCTGTAAGGGGAGAAGAAACAGTCCGCCTGACATCGCGGAAAAAACTTTGGAAAAAACTGTTGACAATCGGTAGATCAACGATTAGACTGCAGCTTTACAATTGAATAGTGATTCAGG
>CADDZC010000071.1 GCA_902812365.1 Acidobacteriota bacterium
TTTCAATCGATCGCGCTCTTTCTGGCTCAACTCGATCGGCTCCTCTCTCATCGGTCCTCCCGCACCTTATGAAAGAGGACATTTCTACCTTGCACAAACCGGACATTTTCATTTTGCGGCTACAAAGGCTGCGTTCGGCTTGACTTTATCCCCGTTCGTTCCTACACTGCGGCTAACGCGAATGAACGCGAGTTGCGGGGGGGGGTAGAAACTGGTTGTTCCCGCGTCGTCCTCGGGGTTTAACGCCTTCGCCGCCGGGAAGTCCAAGCGCCCGGGCGGCAGAAGGCAGGTACAATTACTCGCACTTCGGCTAATTCAAACCTGGACCAACATTCCGCCGCAAGTCAACCTGCCAGCTTTCTACAGCGCGAATGGCCCGCGTCTCGGCGGCCGTGATATCCAGGTTGATCCTGGGCGCGGCGCGGCCGTTTCGCCCCCGACAAGGCGCAGCAAAAGGGAGGTCATCACCATGCGCATCATTCGTCCCCTGTGTGCGGCCATTCTCATTGTTGTCCCGACGGGCTTCGGCTGCCGCGTGTTGGCCCAGCAGGCACAAGGCAGCTTCACGGGGGTCGTCACCGACCCGACGGGAGCCGTCGTGCCGGGCGCGGTGGTAACAGTTACTGAGCAAGGCACGGGGTTTGCGCGCAGGACCGTGAGTACGAACGATGGCGTTTACACACTGCCCTTGCTCCCGCCGGGACGCTACGTCATCACGGCCGAAAAACCTGGCTTCCGCACGTTTCAGGAGGGCTTCATACCTCTCACGGTAGACCAACACGCGAAGGTCGATATTCGGCTCGAGATCGGCTCCGCGGCGACTACCGTCAACGTCGAAGCAGCCCCGCCCGTTCTCGACACGCAAAACTACTCCATCGGCACGACGGTGGAACAGGCGAAGATCAGCCAACTGCCGTTTAACGGGCGGCACTTTCTCGAGGCCACGCTTTTTACCCCTGGCGTCGTGCCCGGATCACAAGGTTCGGAGTTGAATGATAACCGCGGCGGATCGATCAACGTCAACGGCATGCGGGAGAGCATGAACGTGTTCTTGCTTGACGGCATGAGTGATACCTCCATCGCCGTCGGAACGTATTCAGCCACACCGCCCCTTGACTCGATTCAGGAATTCCGCATGGAAACGGGCGTGTACGATGCCAAGTTTGGCAACCAAGCCGGCGCCCAGATCAATATGGTGACCAAGTCAGGCACCAACCAGTTTCATGGAACATTTTATGAATATTTCCGCAACAGCCGCCTTGACGCGCGAAACTTTTTCGAACCGTTTGTTCCCCCTTTCCACCGCAACCAGTTCGGAACCAGCGTCGGGGGGCCAATCGTGCTGCCCCATGTTTACGATGGTCATGACCAGACCTTTTTCTTTCTCAACTATGAAGGCTTGCGCGACCTGCACTCTTTTTTCACGAAGGCCCATGTGCCGGATCTGGCGGAACGCGCCGGCGACCTGTCGGAACTGTTGCCGGGCGGGACGTGTCCGTCGAATACTGTCCTTCTCGATCCTTTGGCGCTTTTTAGCCCCCAGGCACCGCTCACGGTTCCTAACAACAACGTGCAACTGTTGGCTCCGGCGTTCCCCTCCGGCACGGTTGATCCGGTGGGGCAGGCGCTGATCAACCTATATCCCGCACCGAATATCCCGGGCGCCGCCTGCGGACAGGAAAATTACACGGCCGTAGTGAGGCGGAAAGTCTACACCAATGATTATGTGGGTCGGTTCGACCACCGCTGGGGCAGCCGAGATTCCGTCTTTTTTCGCTATAACCTGACCACCGACGCTGAGCAGACGCCGTCCGGCGTCCCAACCGGCCTGCCCGGTTTCGGCACCTGGCGAGACGACTGGTTCACGGCGACAGGCCTCGATTGGACCCACACGTTTTCGCCCACCCTGCTGAACGAGGCCAAGGTGGACTACAACCGGTGGCAGTACGATTGGTTCAACCAGGACCGCGGTCGGGGATTCGTAGGCGCTAGCCTGGGCATCAAGAACTTGCCCAGTGCCGGGCGGGACGCCGGCGTCCCCGTCTTGAGCTTTTCGCCCTTCGACGGACTTGGAAACGGGGGCAGTGTTCCCCAGGCCGGGGCCGTCAACACTTTCGAATACGCCGAAGATTTAACGCAGATTCACGGGACCCATACGCTCGATTACGGCCTGCAGATTCATTCCATCCGGCGCGGTAATTTTTACGAGGATATTGCCGCCCATGGCCAGTTCAATTTCAGCGGCGTGGTTACCGGAGGCGCCCTGTTCAGTCAACTTCCAGGGTCAGCCCAGCAACAGTTGCTGCAGTTGTGCCCGCCGAGCCATTGCGGTTTCGGCAACGGCGTGGCCGACGCTCTATTTGGCATTCCGACGAGCTGGGTTGACGGGTTCTCAGGTTATATCTCGGGCGCCGGCAGCGAGTACGACTTCTTTGCCCAGGACAACTGGAAGGTCCGCTCCAGCCTCACCGTAACCTTTGGCCTACGTTACGAGTACAACACGCCAGTATCGGACAAATTTGACCACCTGGGCGGTTTCGACTTCAGCACCGATGTGTGCGGTTCACCCGGCGCCATTATGGTCGCCGGAAGGAGCGCGGTATCGCTGGATTGCTTTGTGGGGACGATCAACAACGCGGCCGGTCTCCCCGAGGGCCGATTTGTCCCCAAGGGCAGCATAAACCTGGGCAGTACGTCGGCTAACCGCGGTCTCCAACGAGCCGACACCAACAATTGGGGGCCTCGGATTGGTCTGGCTTGGCAGCCCTTCGGCGATCGCAAGACGGTCATTCGCACCGGCTTCGGCACGTACTACGACCAGATGACGGGCGAACTCTATTTCCAAAAGAGTTTCAATCCGCCGTTCTTTCAGTTAAGCGCGGGGAATCTGCAAGATAACCAGCAGGCTGTCTTTGGAGCGCTCGCGACTCCGCCCGCTCAAGGCGGGCTGCCGCTCGGAACCGGCCTGCTGATCCAAAACGTCTTTGCTTCGCCACTGCTCGCCTCGGCGCTCTTTCCCACGCTCAATCCAGTCATCGTCAATCTGGAAGATTCCACCGTATACGAATGGTCGTTCGACGTGCAGCGGGATCTCGGACGCGCCTGGCTTTTGGACACCGGCTATGTCGGCACGCGCGGCCTGCATCTGCCCTTCATGTGGGATCCGAACCAGCCCGACAACTCCAATCCAGCGTTGTGCACGCCGGGCTGTCCGCGGCTGTATCCCAATTTTCTCACCCAATCCTATACGGATTCTTCCGGCAAATCGATCTATCACGCGCTCGAGGTCAAACTGGAGCGCCATTATGCAAGTGGGCTCGCCTTGATCGGCGGGTATACCTACGCGAAATCGCTCGACACGAACTCCACTTATTTCGGCACCGACGGCAGCCCGAACTTTCCAGAAAACTCCTATAACCGGGCGGCGGAGAAAGGGCGCTCGGATTTCGACCACCGCCAACGATTGACAGTAGCCTATGTTTATGACTTTCCCTTCGGGTCGAAGGTCGCGAGACTGCAAAATCCGAGGCTGAATTATCTGATCGAGGGTTGGGAGCTTTCCGGCATCGCCATGGCGCAATCGGGCGCGCCCTACACCGTCTCAGTATCGGGCAATCCCAGTCACAACGTGGATGGTAACGACCGTCCCAACGTCGTCGTGGGCATGCCGGTGTATCCTAGGCATCAAACGGTGAACCAGTGGGCCCTGGCCTCGGCGTTCTCCGTTCCCGCCCAGTTTACTTATGGCAACGCCGGCCGCGATACCCTGACGGGTCCGGGCGAAGCGGCGTGGGACTTCTCCCTGATCCGCAAGTTCCGGCTGACCGAGTCGAAGCAACTCGAGTTCCGCGCCGAGATGTTCAACATCTTCAACCAACCGAATTTCGCTCTGCCCAATAGCAATATTCTTGATCCGAACTTCGGCAAGATCAACAACACGGTACAACCGATTGCCGGTCAAGCCTCGGGCGGGCCGGGCGATCCGAGACAGATCCAGTTCGCCCTGAGGCTGCTGTGGTAATTCGTGCGCCGTGGGCATTTCCTGCCTCGAATTATCTTTTTGGGTTGGAGATTCGGGGTCATGGGGGAATTGCTATGGCTCGGAGCCCTCGGGCGGTGGTCACATTTGAAGCACCGGGCAACTTGGCGCGAGGATGAGCGGCAGCGAATTCGCATGGGCTCCTGCAGAAAGCTTGGTCACCCTCAACCGAGCGCCGGGGCCCGCATGATATAATTTCCCGGCACACTCTCGGTGACGGAAGCAGTTCGGAGGCAGAGATGGCGGTCAATTATTACGAGCAGGTTTGGCACAACGGTGAGTTCATTCCGTGGGACCGAGCGACGATCCATGTTGCCTCCCACGTGGTGAGTTATGCGTCATGCCTGTTCGAGGGCATTCGCTGCTACGATACACCGAATGGGCCGGCGATCTTCCGCCTCAAAGAGCACACCGATCGTCTGTTAAACTCAGCGAAAATCTACCGCATGGAGCTCGCTTATTCGCGCGACCAGCTCATCCAGGCCATGGTGGAATTGATCCGCATCAACCGGGCCCAGCACGCCTACATCCGCCCCCTGGTATTGCGGGGCTACGGTGCCGTTGGCGTCAATCCGTTGAAGAATCCGATCGAGGTTTACCTGCTTGCGTGGCAGTGGGGTAAATATCTGGGCGACGATGCCTTGAAGCATGGCGTGGACGTGTGCGTCTCGTCCTGGCGTCGCGTCGCCCCCGACACCCTCCCGGCCATGGCCAAGTCGGCGGCGAACTACATGAATGCTCAGCTCATCCAGATGGAGGCCGCCACTCATCAGTACACGGAAGGCATCGCGCTGGATCTGTACGGCAACGTCAGTGAAGGGAGCGGCGAAAACATCTTCGTGGTGTATAATGGCAAGATTTTCACGCCGCCGCTCGCCTCCTCCGTCCTGCCCGGCATCACGCGCGACTCGGTCATCACGCTCGCCCGGGAGTGCGGTTACGAGCTCGTCGAACAGAATATCCCGCGCGAGATGCTTTATATCGCCGACGAAGTCTTCTTCTCGGGTACGGCAGCCGAAATCACGCCGATCCGCTCGATTGACCGCCTGGTGGTGGGCAACGGACAGCCCGGCCCCGTGACCCGCCGGTTGCAGGAGCGCTACCTGTCGATTGCGCAGGGGCGCGCCGAAGACAAATACGGGTGGCTCACTTTCTGTAACCAGCCGGCGGCCTTGGCCCGCTAAGTCGGGAGAAATCCGGCCGGGAGGCTTCCGGCTCACGTCGGGAACGCCCGCCGAGATCCGCGCTTACCCCTCTTTCGGACACTTTCGCCGGTGCTCAACCGCGGAATCGTTCTCAGTTCCCGCCGTCTCATTTTTTAAACAGATTTTCAAACGCTTGGCGGGCGTCCACGGGACGGCCGGTCAGCGTAGCGGTCTGGCGCTCGGGCGACGTCTGGCGCTCGATCGTCGTTCGCGGCGCGTAATACTGGCAGAAGTTGCGCGCGTCCTTTCTGGGGATCCGCTCGGGGATGGGCTGCGTGCATTCAAACCGCGCTGACGTGTCAAAATAGGCGCACTGCTTGCAACTGTGAAGCTCGAAGCCGCACCGCGGGCACTTGCCGCTCGGGTCAAAATCGAGGGGCAGGATCGTGCCGCAAGCAGCACAGCGGACGACTGAGTGGGCACCCGGGAGATTGGGTGTACGGGGACCGAAAGTCTCGGTTTTGGGCTTCGGTTGCCCGCGACCTTGCGGGCGGTCGCGGTCGGAGTCCTGGTAACCTCGCTGTCGATATTTTCGCTCGCTCATAAACCTCCGCGCACAGCCAAGATGAAGCCGGAACTCAGGAACCGCAACCTGAAGGCGCGTGCAGCCATTTTAACGCGGATTGGCTCGGCGCAAGCGGAAAATAACGGCCGGCGCCGCCCTCAAGGTCACAGAATCTGCGCGCGGTCCAGCAGCACCTGTTCCAGAGCCTCGGCGCTGCGAGCCACACCCACCCGATCGGAAGTGAAGGGCGACTCGTGCTCGATGCTGATCACGTGATGATAGCCGACGGCCGCGAGCATCTCGACAATCGCCTTCCAGACGGCCAAGTCGTGACCGAAACCGATGTCGGCATAGGACCACGAGCGGCGCGGGAGATCCTCATACGGGGTGAGGTCCACCAGGCCGTTAACGGCCGTGTTTTCCCGGTCGATCAGGATGTCTTTGCCGTGCATGTGATAAAGGGCGCCTTCCCGGCCCAGGGCCTTGACGACCGCCACCGGGTCCACGCCCAGTTGAAATAACCCGCTCAGGTCCAGGTTCGCCCCCACGTTCTCGCCCGCCGCGCGGCGCAGCTCGAGCAGCGTCGCCACATTGTAAACCGCGTAGCCAGAGTCCATTTCGATGGCCAGCTTCACGTTGCGGGCCCGGGCATATGCCGCCAGCTCCTTCCAGTAAGGGATCAGCACCTGTTTCCACTGCCAGCGGAGAATCTCGACAAACTCCTCCGTCTCCAGCGACTGAATCCAGTTCGGATGCCGGCCCGTTCCGTCCCCCGGACAGCCGGAAAAGCAGACGACCCGGCCCACGCCCGTCTTCGACGCCAAGTCGATCGACTCGCGGTACACTCGGTCCTCGCGCACGGCTCGCCCCCGGTCCGGATGCACGGGATTCCCGTGACAACTGAAGGCGCTGATGATCAGCCCGTTCTTCTCGAAAAGGTTGAGAAAGGCGCGCCGCTTCGCTTCGTCTCCCAGCAGCCCCTCGCGATCGCAGTGAGCTTGGCCCGGATCGTTCCCGGAACCGATCTCGACCGCCTCGATCTTGAGTTCCTTCACCACCTCGATCATCGCCTCGGTGGAAAGATCGCGAAAAGCGGTGTCGAATACGCCGATGCGGATTTTGGTCTCCGGGTCGCGGATTTCCCTCACTCCGTCCGCCTGCCCGTGGGAGGCGTCCGCCGCCGCCATCGCCGCCGCCAGCCCGGCGGCCGTCCGGCGCAGAAAACCGCGCCGGGTCTCCAGTCTGCTTAAAGGCGTCGGCAAAGTCATTTGCATGGGCGGCCTTCGCGCTCGGCCAACCAAATGAGGCGCATGGGCTGAAATTACAGGCGGCCAAAAAGGCAAGCAGGGTGTGACCCGCTACCGGGCGACCCCCTCCGGCCGGATCTCCTGAAGAACTTCGGTCAAATACGGGCCGGCGTCCCGGAGTTCGATCGTTCGCACCGACCGCAACGTCGGTGGTAAATCCTTCGCTGGGAGCCCGTCCGTAATCACCACCACTTTCTTGTTCAGAGCCACGGCGACGCCCAGTTCGGAGTTCAGCCAAGAGCTTTGGGCCGATTCCTTGCTGGCAATGGCGATCACCAGATCGCTGGCGCGCAGCCGCTCATCAACCTTCAAAGTCAGCGTGGAACCTTGACGGGCTGACCACTCGCTCGCCAGGGCTTCGCCCCCCAGCCGCGCCACCTGCTCGGACACCTTTCGGGCCAGCTCCCGATCCGCCGCTCGGTAACTGATGAAGACCTTGCGAGCCATCGCTATCCCCGGCGGTGCTTTTCCACGCGGCGCTTCAATTCTAACAGAAAACGATCGAAGAGATTCAATTCGTAGGATTTGACTCCCCTCAAGGGAGCCATGGCGTCGTGATCGATGTTATTCAATAAGGGCGTCAGGCGCTTCCCGTCTCCCGCCGCCATGCCGATCTCCCACGCCACCCACTGCGACTTGACGCTGTCGTTCGACACAATGACCACCACTTCCTCGGCGCGGTGAATCCCGGCCCGCAGGCTGACGGTAACCTCTTCCCCTCCCCCCAATGACATTTCGTCTAGCCAGACCCGCGCCCCCGCCACCGCGGCCTCAATCTTCTCCTTGATGACTCGCGCCAGCCAGGCATCGCGGCTGGAATGGCTCAGGAACACCCCATACTTCGCACTCGCCTTCTTCGCGGGCCGGCCGCTGCCGCCGCCCCTCCGTCGCGCCGCCCTGGGCTGCCCCATGACGATGACCTTGAGAAGCTCTCGCCGCCTACCTTACGCTTTCAGCCACCCGTTCACCGGAACCTCGCCCGGCTTCTTGGGTTTGTACGGCCAAGTCACTTTGCGGCCCGTCCCGGCCGATTCATACGCGGCATAGATGATCTCGAGCGTCGCCCGCCCGTCGTCGCCGGTCTCGATCGGGGTCTCGTGGTTCAGGATGCAGCGCATGAAATGGCGCATTTCGTGGGGGAAGCCGTAAATGTGGGTCTCTTCGAAAACTGTAAACGTCCACCCTTTGGTCTCCCCGGCCTTCTCGACCGCGTAGCCGTATCCCTTGGCGCTGTACGTTTCCATGGAACTGCCCCGCAGCAGGTCGCAGTACACCACGCCTTCGGTGCCATACAGCTCGATGCGGTCGTCCATGCCGCCCGGCTTCGCCCAACTATCTTCAATCACGGCGATACCGCCACCCTCGAATTCCAGGATCACCACCGAGTTATCCTCGCCCCGGGTGCGCCCGGTGTGCAGCACGCGCTGGCAATGGGCCACCACGCTCCGAGGCCGCGGCTTCCCGTACATCCAGCGCGCCCACTCGATCCCGTGGCAGCCCATGTCCATCAAAGCGCCGCCGCCGGAGCGCTCGACGTCATAGAACCAGTCGGAGTGCGGCCCGGAGTGCTTCTCGCCCTGCTTCACCATATACAGCTTCCCGATGGCGCCTTCCTCCACCAGCTTCTTGGCCCGCGCGTACTTCGGCGAGAAGCAGATCGTCTCGGCGTATCCCAACATCACCTTGTGCTTCTGGCACGCCTTCACGATGGCGTCGGCGTCTTCCAGGGTGTGGGCAATCGGCTTTTCCAAGATGACGTGCTTGCCGGCTTCGGCGGCCGCCACCACCACCGGGCGATGCTGGTCGTTCGGTATGCCGATCACGACCGCGTCCACGTCGTTGCGCCTCACCAACTTGCGATAATCGGTCTCGGTGGCCGGAATCTTCCATCGCTGCGCAAACTCCTCCACGTGCGCCCGGTTGGGCGAGCAAGCGGCCACGATGACCGCCTCGCTCACCTCCGCGAGCGCCTCCGCGTGGAGATTCGACGAAAACGCTGACCCGATGATGCCGACGCGCACCTTTTCCATCAACCCACCCCGCTTGTTTCCGCGGCCGCGCCGGCGCGCTCCACTCCGCCCCCACGGCCGGCACCAGGCCCGGGCTGTGGGTCCTGGCGCACCCGAATCGACGGGCTGCCCTTCAACCCTTACCGGCAGTCCTCGGCCGCGACCCGCTTGGCTATTTCTTCTTCTCGCTGTTCAGCGAGCGCAAGTACTTGATCACCGCCTGGATTTCATCATCCTTCAGCTTGCCGCCAAAGGCCGGCATGGCGGTGCCTTTTTTGCCGTTCTTGATGACCTCTTCCATCTGCTTGTCGGTCATCGAGGCCTGCACCTTCGGATCGGTGAAGTCGGGTGTATGAATGGCGGAAAACCCCTTGCCATCCACGCCGTGGCACATCGAGCACTTCTGTTTGTAAATGGCCGCTCCATCAGGGGCACCCGCCCGCGCGGCGGGTGCCGCCGCGACCGCGCCGGCCCAAATCAGAACGGACAGGATCCGGAGGGATAAGTTCATGAGGTTTTTGGTCCTTAGTTGAGATGTTCCGGGTGGTTGCAAGCTCCCGGAAATTCGGTGTGATAATCATCCCCAGCGTACTGCAGCTCCTGCTCGAGGCCGATCTTCGAGCTGTAATAACCGAAGATGGTCATTCCCTTCAATTCGTCAAAGAATCGGACGCCGGGCTGGTCTTCCGGTTTCCGGTTGTCTGGGTCGGCGAGCGGCGTCAGCAGGCGGGTCTGCTGCTCGTTCGAAAGGTCCACGAACGGTTGGCCGTAAAGCTCGATGCTGCGCCCGTCGATCCACGCCAAGCCTTCCAGAAAGAACTTCTGGCGGTCCGCTTCTTCTTCATTCAACCACAGATCGAGGAAGCGATTGACGAGCGCCGCCTTGGCCCCCGGAGTGTCCGTCTCCGGAATGATCAGCTCGGTGAGGGCAATGACCGTCTCATTCTGATGAGTGTCGAAGAAGAGGGGTTTCCAATCGGCTGAAGCCTCGGGCGGCGCACTCGCCGCGGCCATCGCCTCGTGCCCCATCCCCGCGGTGCCGGCGGCCTGGCCCAGGATCGGCAGGGTGGTGAGGGCGCCGGTGCCCAGCGCGATTTTCTTGAGCGCTCCGCGTCGACTCGCGTCCGGAGCCTTGCTCGTCTCTTCCATCCTTCCTCCTGGTCAGCCCGCTGATGACCGCGAAAGCCCATGGTAGCGGCGGGGGATACAAAAATCAAGAGAGGAAAAAGCGAGGCGGAACCCGCCGTTGAGCCGGGCTGCCCGCAGCGGAGCCGCGGGCCTCCCGCCGTCAGGCGTTGGCGCGACCGCGGTGCTGGCCGCGCACCACCCGATAGCCGGGATCGAGCTGGCAGGACCGGATCAAGACTTCGCGGATTTCGTACGGATCCGTGTCCTCGCGAGTGAGGGCGTGGAGCAGCACGTCGGCGACGTGGCCAAGGCCCTGGTGCCGATCAATATCCACGTCGGCCAGCCACTCACCCTTCCGATTGCGGGCGAAAGTGAGGTGGAGATTCCCTTCCCTCTCGTACGTCTTGAAACTGGAGACGAGCCGCCAACTTCCTTCGAACGTGTGGAGTCCCCAGGGCGCGGCATGGAAGGTGCGCTGGTCTTCGCTGACGAGCCGAGGCAGGGCGGGGTCGACCAGAAGATAGGTGCGTGAGGGAAGCAAGCGGTCGATTTTGCGCACGAAGCTGAAGACAGTGCCGCCGCCGTCGAGGCGGGTGGCCTGCATCTTGGCGTAAGCGTTCAGCAGTCCTGCCCGTTCCCGTTCGCCCCACTTGTTCCAGCGTGCCTCGCTGCGCACGCCGGAGTTCTGGAGCACGCGCCACAGCTCGCTCCAGCGCCGAGCCGTCCCCAGCTCGCTCCAGGGCGGAAAGATGGCGTGGAGGGGCGGCGGGCCGTTGAAGAGCCGTTCATCGAGGCCCCGCAAGGAACGTAACCGCCCGCGGAGGCGTTCGAGAGACTGGGGATTGAGCAGCGGCGGTCTATCCGCGGGCCGCAGAGGGGCCCGCTGGCTGGCGATGAGGGAATGACTCAGCAGTTTCCTGAGATCGATGGTAGCCATCGCCACTCAGCGGCTGCCGTCGCCGAGAGCCAACCCCCGGCGATTCGGGAGCGCATCCGGTTCTCGATCGGCAAAGTCGGTGCCGCACCCGGCTGGCGCTCGCTCGCCTCGCTCGATCTCTCGCCGCGCCGAGGGCAGGCGGGAGGAGCTATCTCGGGCGCCTGCCATTTAGATTAATCGGAGCTCCGTGATCGGTCAAGGCTGGAGGCGCGAGGGCGTGGCCGGAGTATGTTATCATCCGCTTTTGAAACGCCGGTGGAGAAACGCGGGCGGCAGGGCCGCCACGCCGGCCCTATCGAGCACCTGGCATGTGCCTGGAAACGGCGCGCAAGGTTCTGGAAATCGAAGCGGAAGCGCTCAGCGAGCTGGTGCGGCGCCTGGACGACAACTTCATTCGGGCCGTGGAGATCTTGTATGGCTGCCAGGGCCGTGTGGTAGTGACGGGCATGGGTAAGTCCGGCCTGATCGGCCAAAAGATATCCGCCACCCTTTCGAGCACCGGAACGCCGTCATTCTTCCTGCACCCGGCCGAAGCGCTTCACGGCGACCTCGGCCGACTGGTGCGAGGCGACGTCGTGGTGGCGCTCTCCTATAGCGGCGAAACCGAGGAGTTGCTGCGGCTGCTCGATACCATCAAGCGGCTGGCGATCCCCTTGATCGTGCTGACTGGCAAGCCCGCCTCGACCCTGGCGCAGGCCAGCGAGGCCGCCATCGAGGTAGGCATCGAGCAGGAGGCCTGCCCGCTGGGACTGGCTCCGACGGCCTCGACGACGGCGATGTTGGCGATGGGTGATGCTCTGGCCATGGCACTGCTCGAAAAACGGGGATTTACCGAGGAAGACTACGCTACCCTGCATCCGGGCGGCGGACTCGGCATCAAGCTGCGTCGGGTGGAGAGCGTGATGCACACAGGAGATCAAGTGCCACGCGTGCAGCCAGATACGGGGATGCCGGAGGTTATTTACGAGATGAGCCGGAAGGGTCTGGGACTGACCACGGTGGTGGATGACCAGCAACGCCTGGTGGGATTCATCTCGGACGGCGACCTGCGCCGCTTCTTCGAGCGGGAAGGCAATCGAGCGCTCAGCCTGACCGCAGCCGACTGCCTGACGCCTAACCCTATCACCATTCGGCGTAAGGAGTTAGCTAGTGGAGCCCTCAATCTGATGGAGGCCCGGCGCATTACCGCCTTGCCGGTGGTCGACGAGGGTGGGAAGCTGGAGGGCGTGGTGCATATTCACGACCTGTGGGCCACGGAGATGTTCTGAAGGAGGCGACGGGCGAGGTCGTGAAATGATGTTAAGTTTTTATATATCTATCACTTAACCGTATTTGCTCGTTATGATGCGATGCCCCTGACCCGGCGAGAATTATACGAGCGCGCGCGCCGAGTGAAATTTCTCCTGATGGACGTCGACGGCGTGTTGACGGACGGTCGCATCTACTATCTTCCTGACGGCTCCTCGAACGGAAGTAAGTTGTTGGAAACCAAGACGTTTAATTCTAGAGACGGCCTGGGAATCCGCCTCGCCCACCAAGCCGGACTGAGAACCGGCATCCTCTCGGGGCGTAGTTCCCCCGTCGTACGCTACCGGGCCCAGGAGCTGGGGATTCACTTTGTCCATGAAGGGGCGCTCGAGAAGCTCGATCCTTACCTAAAGGTAGTTGAAAAAGAAGGACTTGTAAACGAAGAGGTGTGCTACGTCGGCGACGATTTGGTCGATCTCCCCATCCTGAAGCGCGTCGGCTTGGCGGTCGGCGTCGCCAACGGGCACCGCCTCCTAAAGCGGTACGTGCATTATTGGACGCGGGATCCAGGGGGCGCGGGCGCCGTCCGCGAGACCATCGAGCTGATTCTCACCGCGCAGCGCAAGTTTCGAGAGATCATGAATCATTACCTGCGTTAGACGCAACGCTCCTCCGGCCAAATGAGTCCCCAAAAATTGCGTTAAGTAGTTATATATAAATAAACTTACAGACTGACAGAACGAGCTCTCCATCTCCGCGGTATTGCGCTATGAGGACGGCCGCCACGGTTTGGCCGTCGACACCTTTTCCTAACTCCAACAAAATGTTTGCACCACGCGCCTGTTGTGCTACTATCGGCCCGTTTTTGGAACGTCAGCATTCCGAAGAGGAGCGAGGCGTCTGGTCCTGTACGGTTTAAGTGTCTGGTAGTTAAGGACTTTTTTCGATATTCGCAGGATCACATCGAACACCTCCCTGGCCTTCGACCGATCCTGCGGCCGCTGCGCAAGAGCGATATGGCTGAACAAGGGCTGAATCCTAGAGCTGGCGGAGCCGAAATCAGTTCGGCCGACCAACCCGAAATCGCCGGCTGCCCAACTCGAGCTCCGTTGTCACCCGAATTGCTCAGTTTTCTGGATTACATCCGCGTGGAAAAGGGTCTGGCCTCGAACAGTATCTCCAGCTATCGCCGTGACTTAGTGAAATTTGTCGAGTACCTCCGCCGGCACGGTCTGAGCTTCGATCGCGTCACTCGCGACCACATTCGCGGCTTTCTGGGCGAACTGTACGACCAGGGCCTCACACCCCGCTCTGTGGCTCGCCATCTTGTCTCCCTCCGCGGATTCCATCGCTTTCTGCACCGATCCGGCTGGATCGCCGCCGACGTCACGGCGGAAATTGAGGCCCCGCAAATCGGCCGGAGCCTGCCGAAGTTTTTGAGCGCCCAGGAGATCGAGAGGCTGCTCGCGCAGCCCGACGTTTCGACGGCCGCTGGCCGCCGCGATAAGGCCATGCTCGAGGTGTTATACGCCACGGGGGTACGGGTCTCCGAGTTGATTCGCCTGCGCGCCGAGGATTTCGATGTGAATCTCGGCGTTGTTCGCTGTCTCGGCAAGGGTGGCAAGGAGCGCCTGATTCCGGTCGGCAAGTCAGCCCTACGCGCCCTCGAGGACTATATTCGCCATGGGCGTTCGCGGCTGGCGCGCCAGGATCGCGCCGTCCCCTTTCTTTTCCTCAACCATCTTGGCGGGCCGCTTTCCCGGGTGGGCTTTTGGAAGATCATCAGCCGTTACGGCCGCCAGGCGCAGATTTCGACGCCCCTCACGCCGCACCTGGTGCGGCATTCTTTCGCCACGCACTTACTCGAGCGGGGGGCCGATCTGCGGTCCATTCAATTGATGCTAGGGCACAGCGATATTTCGACCACCCAGATTTATACGCACGTCGTCAAAGAAAGGCTAAAGCAGGTCTATCAGGCGTGCCACCCGAGAGCCTGAAGAGGCTCTTCGAGGCCGCGAATTCCCCGGGCCGGCGCCTGAGAGCCCGGAGCTGACCGCCAGGATTATGGCCGACTATAATTTTCTGATGGAAAGCCGGCTTTCGCCGGAACAATTCCGGTTCGTCAATCACGTGAGCCGGATTGCCGCCCATCAGGGCCTTAATCTCTATTTGGTGGGCGGGGCGGTGCGCGATCTGACGCTCGGCCAGCACCGAATCCGTGATCTCGACTTGGTGGTGGAGGGCAGCCTCTCGCGGATCATCCGCCAGTTGAAGTCCTCGACGCCCCAGAAACCGCGTCCCGGCCATCCCCAAACCGTCGAAGAACCTCCGCCCGTCGACCACCTCGAAGTCGATGAGCGGCGGGGCGTGGCCGAACTGTCGCTGGCCGGCGGCGTTCGCGCCGAGATCGCCGCCGCCCGCCGCGAAGTGTACGGAAAACCCGGCGAGCCGCCAGAGATTTACCCGGCCGACATCTTTGAGGACCTGCGCCGCCGCGATTTCTCGGTCAACGCCATGGCGATCTCGCTGCACCCCAATTCCCGCGGTTTGCTTCTCGACCCCACCAACGGAATCGCCGACCTCGAGCGCCGCGAGCTGCGCGGCCTGCACAGCCGCACGTTCTTTGAAGACCCCTCGCGCATCTATCGCTTGCTGCGCCTGAAGCACCGGCTGCAGTTCCAGATCGAGGAGCGCACCCAGCGTTGGCTGGATCTAGCGCTTCAGGAGCGCGCCTGGGAGTCAGTCGAGCCCGGCGAGCAGGCGCGCGAACTAGCGGCCATTCTGCGCGAAGACGATTGCGGGCGCGTGCTCCGGATGCTGAAAGAGCGCGGACTGCTGGCGGGTTTGGACCGCAAACTCTCCGCCTCCAAAATCGCTTACGACCGCTTCGACAAGATCCGTTCCGCCGCCCGGCAGTTGCCCGGAGTGGATGTGTTTTTGCTGAACCTGCACGCGCTGCTCGGAAAACTGCCCCCCGCCCACCGAAACTTTCTCGCCAAGAGGGTACTGGGCTCCGGTAAAACGCTAAAATTCTTCCTGCATCTGGAGGCCGAAGCCGACCGGCTGGCGCGCGCCTTGAGCAGCCCCAAGGCCGCTCAACCCAGTTACGTCTATACCTTGCTCGCCAACGTGCCGCCGCCGCTCCTGCTGTTCCTGCTGGTCCACTATCCGGCGGCGAAGGTTCAGACGCGCCTGAAGAACTTCCTCTTCAAGTTCCCCGCCCTGCGGGCCCGGCTGCCCCGAGCCGAACTGCTGTCTCTGGGCATGGAGCCCGGTCCCAAGTTGGAGAGCGTGCTCGAGCGCATCTTCCTCGACCAACTGGACGGCAAGATCCGGACGGCGGCCCAGCTCCAGAAGGCGCTGCGCGACTATTCGGGGATCAGGCCCCCCGAGCCGCTACCCCC
>CADDZC010000072.1 GCA_902812365.1 Acidobacteriota bacterium
CCAGCGCCACCTTGGCCTTGAACTTCGGGCTGTACTGCTTGCGCGTTGTCGTCATCGCCGCTCCTGCGTTTACGACTGCGCCAGATTCTAACTTATTGGGTGGTCTGAAATCCTGGGACCACTATACCGCCCCATCTACTCATATGCGCTCGGAGTGCTGGGATTTTGGACTCAACTTTTCTTTTACTCGGTCATCGGCGCTCATCATTACATTTTCAGCCCCGTTGCTTGGTGGCTTCAGACCACCGCTATCGTCTTTAGTGTGGCCATGATGGTGCCTGTGTGGGCCGGAACAGGGAATTTCCTTCTCACCATGCGCGGCAAATGGGCGGTTATCCGGCGCAGCTATTCGCTGCCGTTTATTCTTGTGGGCGTCATTGGATACGGATTGGTTTCTACTCAAGGCACATTAATGGCATTTCGAATCACAAACCTTTACTGGCATTTCACGAATAAAGCGGTTGGTCATTCTCACGCCACGATGTACGGGTTTGTCAGTTTTTTATTTTGGGGAGGGATTTACGGTCTATTGCCCCGGCTGACGCGGCGTGAACCGAACCTCACTGCGGTGGGGCTCCACTTTTGGTTTTCGCTGATTGGGATCATCATCTACGTGAATGCGCTGGTCGTTGGAGGAACTCTTCAGGGAATGAGCTGGGTTTCAGGACAGCCGTTCATCAACTCCGTCATTCAAATCGAGCCCTTCTGGCTTTGGCGCACCGTGGGCGGTTTGCTCATGGTAGTGGCCCACCTGATCTTCGCTTATAACGTCTGGAGCATGCGCCCGCTGGCCGGCGTCAAACCTTCGCCGGTCCAGACCGCGCTGGCCGAAGAGAGGGTGTGATGCTGGATTTCCATCGCAATCACTTCCTGCTTTTCAGCGCCGCTTTCTGGGTCTTTATTGCGCTTTCGCTCGTGGTAGGTGTGGGCCCGGCGATTGAAGCGTTGCACACTCCGTCCACTCCCGGCTTGAGGCCACTGACCGCCGAGGAGAGGCGAGATCGCTCGCTGTACGTGGCGGAAGGATGCAGTTATTGCCACAGCCAGCAGGTCCGCCCTCTTCCTGAGGATCGGTTTTACGGGCGGCCCTCTGCCCCGGGAGATTTTCGTCTATTCGACGCCCCAGCTTTTAGGCACGGAACGCACCGGCCCTGATTTAGCAGATATTGGTGACCGGCAGTCGGACCGAGTCTGGAACCTTCTTCACCTCTACAACCCGCGCATTGTCGTACCGC
Organism: Acidobacteriota bacterium; assembly: GCA_902812365.1. Taxonomy (GTDB): domain Bacteria; phylum Acidobacteriota; class Terriglobia; order UBA7540; family UBA7540; genus CADDZC01. The sequence continues at coordinate 1,236 of CADDZC010000072.1, forward strand.
AGTCCATCATGCCTGCCTTTCCATGGTACTTCGCACTGAAGGACCGTGCTGGGGCCGCAGACGTGATGATTCCTGTGCCCGATGGTTACAAACCGCCTGGGAAAATCGTCGTTGCGACGCCCGCCGCGCTTGCCCTGGTGAGTTATCTTCAGTCTCTCAAACAGCCCCCGCTCAATCTCGAGGCGCTTGGGATGGAAATGCCGAGTTCCGCCTCGGGCAGCAGTCGCACGACTGCTGGAAGGGCAGCAGAAGGCAGCGAGGTGTACGCTGCAAATTGTGCCCGATGCCATCAGGCGGAAGGCACAGGACTCCAAGGCTTCGCCCCTCCTCTGAAAGAGGATCCCGTGGTCCTGTCGGCTAACCCCGCCCCGCTTATCGACACCTGCTCCACGGAGCGACGGGAAGAATGATTCAAGGGCAACAATATCCGGGACAGATGCCTGCCTTCGGTACCGTGCTTAGCGAGGGTCAGATTACGGCGGTCATAAACTACGTTCGTACGCAGTGGGGGAATAACGCCCCCCTCGTTACCGCAGAGCAGGTGGCGAAGGAGAGAAGAAAGTGATCGCAATCTGGTTGCAGCATGTTCATCAAACGGGTCCATCCGCTCGCCTTGAATATGTCATAGCGGGGGTCGCCGTTGCGGTTGCGGCATACGCCGTGTTTTTGGCCCTCAAGTACACCATCCGGCCGGGTGAACCGGAGGCTGACCACATTAAGCGCCGGATCCTAAGTGAAACCTTCGGTTTACCGGAAAAAGATCAAGCAAACAATGAGCGACGCTAGAGACCTTACCCGCATCGACGTATTTCTCGACGAGGATCCTTCGCCGGTCGCGAGCTTTCGGCCGCCGGAAGCCTTCGAGTTGGACACGACGAAGATTTCCGATGGGCCGCATAAGCTGACGATTCGTGCCATCGACAACAAGGGCTCCGTGAGTGTACGCGAGATACGGTTTGAAGTGCATAACGGCCCGGGGATCGACGTGGTGGGTCTTCGACCGGGTGACGTGGTTGAAGGCAAGATTCCAGTGCTTGTAAATGCGTATGCCGGGACCAGCGAAGAGAATTGGGAGCCGCGACGCGCAGAAACGCCCGCGCCGGTTCCTACCTGGGCCTGGGTGCTGTTCCTTGCTGTCACTGCCTGGGCCATGTTCTATTGGGCGGAAGATCTCCGTCCCGGGCCTGAGTTCGCCAATACCCCCACTTATGCGAGCGCGGCTCGAATCGCCAAGGCGGCGGAGCTCCAAGCCCCGGTTTCTGCCAACCCCGCCTCCGTTAGGCCCGCCGAAGGCATCGCTTCATCGAGTTCCTATCCGCCGCCGGCCAATGCCTCGCAGCCAGCCGCCGTTTCATGGCATCCTCCGGAATTATCGTCGATTCATTCCGGGCCCGAGGGCGACAGCGTCCGGCTCGGGAGAAATATTATTGCGGAGACGACGAAATGTGCCGCCCGTTACGTAGCCAATGATATGAAATGCGGCGACTGCCACCTCAACGCCGGAACCCTCGCCGGCGCATCAGCTTTGGCGGGAGTCACAACCGTGTTTCCGGCTTACAGCCAACGTGCGAAGAGGGTTATTTCTATCGAAGAGCGAATCGAGGAGTGCTTTGTAAGAAGCGAAAACGGCAAGCCGTTGCCCTACGGCGGACCGGAAATGGCCGCTATCGTAGCCTACATGACATGGCTTTCGCAGGGCGTGCCCGTCGGGTCGACGATTCAAGGGCGCGGCTTCCCGGAGGTGAACCGGCCGTCGCACGTCGATCCTCAGCATGGAGCGAACGTCTATGCGGACAAATGCAGTGCTTGCCATGGATCGGACGGCCGCGGTGTGCCGGGCGCTTTCCCTCCGCTGTGGGGAGCTCGCTCATTCAGTGATGGGGCGGGTATGAGTCATGTGGAGAAGATGGCGGCTTTTGTCAAGGCCAACATGCCTCCGACGGCCCCGGGCAGCCTGAGCGCTCAAGACGCGTTCGATGTGGCAGCTTTCGTAGAGACAAAGCCCCGGCCAAAATTCAATCCTCGATATTCACGGTACTAAGTCCGCCGCCATTTCCATAGGAGAGATCACCAGGAGCGTTTTCTTCGACCTGGGAGTTCCATTTCTGTCGGGTCTTCTGACGTGCCTAACGCTCATCCGGGCCCGCGGCCGGAAATGGTATGAAGAGAGATTTATACCTCGGATGAGCCCCCTGACGCTGGGCGCGGTGCTCTTCAGAATTGTAATCATGTTTTTCGCTCCAGGTGGCGCCACCCTCGAGTTACCCCTGGCGATCGACCTTGTCGTCATGTTTCTGTTCTCATTCTGGATGGGCCGCGGATAGGGCGCCGACTACCGGCGGACCGCCACGGTCTCCTTTACGGCGGCGAGCAACAATTTTGAGCTGGCCATCGCGGTGGCCCTCGACGTGTTCGGGATTCATTCCTGCGAAGCCTTGGCGGCCGTCATCGGCCCGCTGGTTGAAGTGCCGGCCACGATTACGTTGGTGAACATGGCGCCCCGCTTCCAGCCATATTTTGTGAAAACCCGCGCGGAAGAGGTCCAACTCGCCGGGCAGAGGAATTGATGCCCCTCAGGAGGGCCGTGATGAGAATCAGGGTGCTCTTTGTCTGCACCTAGAACTCCAGCCGCAGCCAGATGACGGAAGCCTTTCTCCGGCACAGCGCCGGAGACGATTTCGAAGTCTCGAGTGCGGGAGCGGAGCCGACAAGACTCAATCTAATCGCGGTTGAGGTCATGAAGGAGGTCGGGATTGATATCTCCGGCCAATACTCAAAGGATGTTGGTCAGTTTCTAGGCCAGAGCTTTCACTCTGTTATCAGGGTCTGCGACAAGCTAAGAGAGCAGTGTCCCATCCTGCCCGGTGCAATCTCGGATCTTGACTGGAATCTTGAGGATCCCGCCACGGCTCACAGGGATCCGGTGAAGAACGGCTCATGATCTTCCGCCCGGTACGCGATCAGCTACAAGAATTGCTGCTGGGGTTCATCCAGGCCGAGGCGCCTGCGCGAATTGCATGAATACCGCTTAACACCTCGTCGAGAGTTCACTTCAATTCCACAAAAACAGTTGATTCTCTCGGGGTGAGGGGCTGCGTTCACCGCCCTCGCCAAACTATTAGCGCAAGACAACAGCTGCGGCTTGGGCGGATTCAAGCCGAGGCTTACCAGGAGCCATCCGACGCTTTGGCCGATGAGGTTCGGGCGGACCGCGAAAATGCGGAAGCCAGATTACGTTACGGCTACTGAGCAACAACGAATCGAATTCTTCGCGTTGCTCCACCTGAAGGACCTTGTCGTTATCGTGGCCGAAACTGGCCTTCGGCCGTACCAGGACCTGATGCCGATGACTAAATCCCAGGTGGACCTCGAAAACTCAGTCGTACACATCCCCGATTCCAAGAGCCCAAGCGGAGTCGGAGATATGCCCCTGACGGACCTGGCTCGGGACGCATTCCGCAGCCAGATTGAAGCGACGCCGGGATCAGAATATCTCTTCCCAGCCCTCAAAAAGAACACCCGTAAGCCCTACATCAAGAGTCTGAAGACTACATGGACGTCCACTCTGCGGCGTGCCGGCGTTCCTTATTTCCCGCTGTATCACCTCCGGCACACATTCGCCAGTCGACTCAGCGCGGGCGGCGTGTCCGATCACTTCGTCACGCTAATGCTGCGCCAAGGCGACGCGCAAGTCTTCAAGCGGTACAGCCAAGCCAAGCTAAATACGATGCGCGAGGCTCTGGCGAGGCTTGACCGACATGCTAACGAACACGGCAAGGATTCTGGAACAGGACTTCCGAATTAGGGGAGTTTTGGAACAGTTTTGGAACATTTTCGCTGTTTAGGCAGGTCATGAAAAATTTGAGGCGCTGAATCTAAAGGGGTTGAGTGGTGAGCCGTGAGGGAATCGAACCCCCAACCTACTGATTAAGAGTCAGTTGCTCTACCAATTGAGCTAACGGCCCATCCGGCTCACGCCGGTGTCCTACTATCGAGAGTGTAACGAAAATCATCGTGGCTGGCAATCGCTTTTGGATCGGGTTGAAAACCTCCGCCGGCGCTCCGCGGTCGCAGCGGTCTCGTACCCTTCCCGAGAGCGAGCGACCCAGGGCGGGGCGATCAACGAAGCAGTTCCTCCAGCCGCACCGCCTGCTCGGTGCGGTCATCGCGATACTTGATAATGACCGGGGTATAGAGCGACAGTCCCCACTCCTTTCCCCGACCCTTTTTGACGGCGCGCGCGCCGGGCACCACGACGGCGCCAGCGGGAATTTTCAGCGGAGTCTCCCCGTCGCGGCGATAGACGGCGTCACGCACCACATCGTACACCGGGGTGGATCCGGTTAAGATCGTCCCCGCGGCCAGCACCGCGCCGCGGCCAACGATGGTGCCCTCGTAGACGCCGCAGTTGCCTCCCACCAGCGCGTCGTCCTCGATAATCACGGGCAGGGCGCCGACCGGCTCCAGAACGCCGCCAATCTGCGCTGCCGCCGAAACATGCACGCGTTTGCCGATCTGCGCGCAGGAGCCGACGAGCGCGTGGGAATCAACCAGGGCGCCGTCGTCCACATAGGCGCCGACATTAATGTACATGGGCGGCATGCAGACGACTCCCTGGCCGAGGTAACAGCCGTCGCGAATCGAGGATCCGCCGGGCACGACGCGAATGTTCTGTTCAGGGGCGATGCGCCTGAGCGGATAGGTGTGCTTGTCCCGGAACTGGGACACCGCGGCGGCGGAGCCGCCCGCCGGCAGCGGGGCGGGCGCGAGCGGCATCGGAACGATTCGTCCGATGCGAAAGCCCAGGAGAATGCCCTTTTTCACCCAGGCATTCGCCCGCCAGCCGCTCGGCAAACTCGGGTCCGGTTCCGCCGCCCGGACGCGCCCCTGGTTCAGCGCGGCTTTGAACTCCTCGAAGGCCTGAAAGCAGTCCTCGCCGTAAGGCTCCGCGGCGCGGGCAAAGAGTTCCTCGATTCGACATTGCAGGTCCATAACCCTTCCCTGATCAGGAACCGGCGGGGCGCGGCGAAGCTTTCGGGAGCGACTGGGGACTTTACGCCTTCTGGGCCCGCAGCAACCCCTGGGCCGCGAGCACCCGTTCAAGCTTCGCCCGGTTCTCAGGCTTCATCGGCACGAGCGGCAGCCGGTAAACTTCTTCAATCAGTCCCATCATGGCCAGCGCGGCTTTAACGGGGATGGGATTGGTCTCGATAAAGTTCACCTGCATCAGCGGCAGCAACCTCGCGTGCAGCTGGCGCGCTTCCTCATAGGCCCGCTCGAGCATCAGGCGCGTGAGTCGTGCCATCAGCCCGGGAATTTCGTTGGACACAACGGAGATGACGCCGGCCCCGCCGGCGGCCATCAGGGGAAGGGTGAAGGCATCGTCGCCGGAGAGGACGCGAAAGCCGGCAGGCACCGCCTGCAGGACTTCCATCTGCTGGACGATGCTGCCCGAGGCTTCCTTGATGCCGATAATGTTGCGGATTTCGGCCAAACGCGCCACGGTGGCCGGCTCAATGTTCGACGACGTCCGACTCGGCACATTGTAGAGGATGACAGGCAGGGATGTGGACTGGGCAATGGCCTTGAAATGCTGATACAGCCCCTCCTGCGTCGGTTTGTTGTAATACGGAGCGACCGAGAGAATCGCCTGCACGCCGAGTTTTTCGACCTCCTGGGCAAGCTCGATGACTTTGCGGGTGTTGTTGCCGCCCACGCCCGCGATGACCGGTACCTGGCCGCGGGTCTCCTCCGCCACCAGGCGGATGACACCCAGGTACTCGCTATGCTCGAGGGTGGGCGTTTCGCCGGTCGTGCCGCAGGGCACGAGGAAATCGATCCCCTCGCGAAGCTGAAACTGCACGAGCCGCCGTAGGGCGTCCTCGTCGATGGAGCCGTTGCGGCGAAACGGCGTCACCAGGGCGGTGCCGCAGCCTTTGACGTCCACAGCCATAACCATCTCCCCTGAACGCGCGGAGGCGCCGAGATACCCGCCAACGGAATCACCCCGCGGAAGCCGCCGGACCGGCGAAGCGGCGGACCTGGCCTCTTCCCGGGTATCGCCGGCGCGTGGCGCCTTCTCGTGCCGGAGGCTCCCGCTGGCCGCCTCTCGAAGGGGCTAACTCCGCTCCAGAGCCTCCGAAAACGTGTACAAACCCTTCTTCCCCATGACCCACTTCGCCGCATACAGAGCGCCCTCGGCAAAGCCCTGCCGGCTGCGCGCCGTATGGCGCAGGATCACCGTGTCCGCCTCGGAGTCGAACCCGAGCTCGTGGGTGCCGGGAATGTATCCGGCACGAATGCTGGCGAGCGGCACCTCCCTGTCTTTAAGCGCCGGCTCGATCTGCTTCTTGAGCTCGATGGCGGTGCCGGAGGGCGCGTCTTGCTTGAAGCGATGATGAGCTTCCGTGATGTACGGCTCGTACATGGGGAACGGCGCCAGCGATTCGGCCATGGCGCGCGCCAGGCGGTAAAACAGCTGCACGCCGATCGAGAAGTTGGCGGCATAAACCATGCCGATGCCCGAGCTTTCGACGAGGCGGCGCACTTCGTCGAGCTTGTCGTTCCAGCCCGTGGTGCCGACGACCAAGTTGCGCCCGAGCGCCGCCACGCGGCGGATGTTCTCCACCACCGCGGCCGGCGTGGTGAAATCGATGCACACGTCGACGTCGCGCAAATTTTCGCGGGTGATGCCTTCGCCGCCCGGGTTCGAGTCCACGTCCAGGGTCAGGCGAACTTCGCACCCGCGTTCAGGCGCGAGCCGGGCAATCGTTTTGCCCATCTTGCCGTAGCCGAGCAGGGCCAGCCTGAGCATGGGGGTCATCTGCCAGCGATACCACCAAGACTCGGGAAGCCGGTCTGAGCCCCGGCAAGGCGGATATCATCCTTCCGCTCCGCCCTGCCGCCGGCAGTCAGTCCAAATAGCCTTCCGCCTTCATCAGTTCGGCGTTGAGCAGCGCCGCCCCCGCCGCCCCGCGGATGGTGTTGTGCGACAACGCCGTATATTTAAATTGCAGCACGGAGCAGGGGCGCAAGCGGCCGACGACGGTGGCCATGCCACGCTCCGTCTCCACGTCGAACTTCGGTTGCGGACGGTCGTTTTCATCCCGCACCACGATCGGGTGTTGGGGAGCCGAAGGCAGGCCGAGCTCCTGGGGTACGCTGCGGAACTTGCGCCACGTCTCGGTGATGTCCTCGAGCGAGGCCTTGGATTTGAGCGCCACCGAGACGCTCTCCGTATGGCCGTCTTCCACCAGCACCCGGTTGCAGTGCGCGCTGACCACAAACGTGCCGGCCTTGATGCGGCCGTCCGCCAGTTTGCCGAGGAGCTTCTGAGCTTCGCTTTCGACCTTTTCCTCCTCGTTGTGGATGTAAGGGATGACGTTGCCGAGAATGTCCAGGGCGGGAACACCCGGATAACCCGCGCCGGATACCGCTTGCAGGCTGGTCATCAGCACCTTTTCAAGTCCGAAGGCTCGGTCGAGCGGGGCCAGCGACATGACGAGTCCCACGGTGGTGCAGTTAGGGTTGGTCACAATCATTCCCTTCCAGTTGCGCTGCTGCCGCTGCGTCCGCACGAGCGCCAGATGATCGGGATTCACCTCGGGAATCAAAAGCGGGACGTCGGCGTCCATGCGATGGCTGCTGGAATTTGACACGACAACGTGACCGCTGCGGGCAAAATCCCGTTCCACGGTGCCGGCCACCTTCGCATCGAGTGACGCAAACAGCAACTGGGGCGCATGCCCGGGCTGGCATTCGTGCACCATCAGGTCCCGCGCCGCCTTGGGCATCGGAACCCGCAGTCGCCAGTGGCACGCCTCCGCATAAGGTTTTCCCGCCGACTTGTCGGACGCCGCGAGCCACTTCAGCTCAAACCAAGGATGATTCTCCAGCAGACTCACCAATCGCTGGCCGACCATGCCGGTGGCGCCCAGGATACCTACCTCTAACTTCTTCACGATCGTTCCTTTCCCGTCGTTAGTCGGTTCTCGACTTTAATTCTCGCACTAGCCGGCAATAGAGTTGAACCGCCTGGACCAAGTCGGCCTTGCGGACCCGCTCGTGATCGGTATGCGCGAGGCTGACGGAGCCCGGCCCGAGAAGCACACGCCGCCCCCAGCGGGTGAGCGTCGGCAAGTCCGTCGTGAAGGCCACGACAGTGGTATCAAATCCTTCCATTTCTTCAAGATGCAGAGCCGGCGTATCGCGCACGAACTGGTATTCGCACCGCCCGTTGAGTACCGCCTCGATTCGCGACCGCAGGTCAGCCGAGCCGTCCACGGTGCGATAGAGGACCTGCGCCCGAGCCTCGTCGGGGATCACGTTGGCGGCCCGGCCGCCAGAAATAACTCCAATATTTACAGTCGTTTCTCCGAGGATCGGGTCGCTCGGCAGGGGCATTCGGCGGAGATCATTCAAAACGTCCAGCAGCTTCTCGATGGCCGACTCGCCGAGTTCCGGATACGCGGAGTGAGCCATCCGGCCGCGCGTCCGGATATCCACGCGCAGGATCCCTTTCGCTCCTATAACCAGTTTATTTTCAGTCGGTTCACCGTTAACGATGTATTTCACCCCGAGCGCCATCCGGTTGGCGGCCTGAGCGCCGTCACTCATCTCCTCTTCGCCGACCAAAAACAACAAGCCAAAGTCCACGACTCCTTCCTCCACCAGCCGCTCGGCGGCCGTAACTTGCGATGCTACAATGCCTTTCGCGTCGCATGCCCCTCGCCCGTAGATGAATTCCGCGTCTTCGCCCGCGGGCATGAACGGTGGAACCGTATCCATGTGGGTGCTCAGCACCACCTCCGGCGTCCCCCAGAGCGCCAGGACGTTCGAGCGCCCCGGCGAAACTGGTTGCAGCTCAACCTGGAAACCCTTTTGCGACAAGTGGTTACTCAAAAACTCGGCGCAAGCTCCCTCGCGGCCCGTGACGGAGTCGATGCTCACCAGAGCCTTCGTTAGGTCGAACAGACTTCGATCGTTGAACATTCTCCTGCCGCCATTCCTTGGCAACCGCCCCCGTAGTCTGACGCTAGCGTACGATCCAAAAACCCCGTCAAGAGCCGCTTCGCCGTCTTCGAGCGAACACGTGTAAATTTTTCACACCCGCACCCGTCTCTATGGTATACTGTATTTTGATGTGCGTGCTCAGAAAACGCGTCATGATCAGAAGCCGACTCGCCGAGCGGGCAGCGAAATCCGCGCTGGCGGCGCGTGAAAGATTACAAGTGGACTGGGGTCGCCGGCAAACCAGCCCTGCTCTTCCCGCCGGCTAGCGTTGTTGACGTCTCACTCCTGGCGCTCCGCTCCGGCGCGAGCGCCGCGGCTGCCAGTTTTTCACGGCGTTGGACGGCGAGGACGACACCTTCCCCGCCGATGCCCGCGCCGGAATCGAGAGGCCCATCATGAATTTGAAACCCGGATCCTACGTTCGTCATGCCAAGTACGGCAACGGCACCATCGTGGAGCGCGACGACGAGCGCACCACGGTGGATTTTGACACCTTCGGGGTGAAAAAGTTCGTCACCTCGCTCGCCTCCTTTGAACCCGCCGAGGGTGAAGCCCCCAAGAAGAAGCGCGCCCCGCGGCGGCGCGCCAAGGCGGCAGCCACGACGGCGGCCGCGGTCTAACGGCCCGGCAACTGGAAGCCCGCCGGCTCATTTGCCCTTCAGCCCGAAGCAGTAGACGTTGGAATCGTGGTCGACGGCATAGACTCGGCCGTCGGCGACCGCGAGTCCGGTGAAGTGCACCCAGGTCGCCATGGCCGCGCCGCTCTCGTAGAGCACCTGGCCGGTGCGGGCGTCGAGCGCGTAGAGCACCGCATTGTGGGTGTGTTCGGCGCGCTCGGCGTCGCTCAGCGTCTTCTGGCCATGGTAGATGACCGCCTCGCCCGTCGTCTGCTGCGTATTCTCTCCCGTCGACAGTGTGAAGGCCACGCCGTTGGCAATCGCTACCGGCTCGGGGACGTCCATGTCGGAAGAAATCCAGGCGGGCGAGAGCGTGGGCTGGTGCGTGGCAGCGTCCGCCGCCACTTTGAACGCCATCACGCAGCCGTGCGGCGCCGGCCCGTGAGTCAGCGGAAACCGCGGCGCGTGTTCCGAGGGCGGACCCATAACCGGGAAGTAGACCCAGTTGGTGCCGTCCGTGTCTCTCCAGAACGAGGGGCCGCCCCAGACGCCTTTGCCTTCGTAAGCGGCTTCATCGTTGGCCAACTGATGCCGGTACAGCGGAGTTTGATGGTCGTTGGCGCCGAGCCGGTCGGCATCCAACAGATAGGCGTAACCCTGCTTGCCGGCGGCGGCGATCAGGTTATGATCTCCGGCTGCGAACCACACCACGCCCGACGCGCCCATGTCGAGGTCGTACTTCGTGATCTCGCGGAAATCGAGCGGCACGTAGTAATCGAGCAACTGGAGCGTGCCGAGCGAAGCCGCCACTACACTGCTGCCGTACTGCCCTTCGGCGGGATTGAAATCGCCGTCGCCCGTCTCGGCGTAAACGCGCCCGTTCTCGCCGATCGTCACCCCGCCGCGCCCCCAAATTCCTCCGCCTTGGCGGGCGACAATGAACTCGCGAACCGCCGGATGGTAGCGGTCACGGACGTCCATCGCGTAAATTCCCGAAGGAGCCCCGCCGCAGCCTTGCGAGATGGACGTGTAGACGACGTCATCGGCAAGGTTCAGGCTCCAATTCTTCGAGAACGGAGGCACGAACTGGACGGGACCGAATTCCACCTCGCCGGTGCCAAGAGCCAGCCCGTACAGCTTGCCGTCGGAGGCGATCACATAGAGGCGCCCGGCGCCCTTGTCGATGACCGGCGTGTCATTCAGATTATTGGGGCACAGCCACATGCCCGGGTCCTTCGGCAGCACGTCGGTGGAAAACTCGCGATGCCACACCTCCCGCCCGGTCGCGGCGTCCAAGGCATAGAACTCGTCGGAACTTCCCGCCACGTAGACCAGCGTCTTCGGGCCCGCCGCCGTGGCCACGCCGCCGGCCACGACCGGGGCCGTCAGCGCCGTCAGCGACTTCGGCTCGTTCTTCACGTGAGTTTTCCACTTCAGTTCGAGCTGGCCGGCGTTTTGCGGACTGATCGTCTCTTCTTCGAACGCCCAGCCGGTGCGCTGGGGATCATGGCCGAACGTCGGCCAATCGGCGGCGGCGAGGAACCCCGCCGCGCCTCCCAGCGTCAAAGCCAGCAGCAAAACAACCGATTTCCCCAGCGTCGGCACCGTGAGTCTCCTCGTGGAATGGCCACAGCCTGCGAAACCCAGGGAGCATATCATCAGCCGCCCTGATTCAGGCAAGAAAATCGCGGCCGCCGAGGCCGAAATGCGGCTCACCAGCCCGCCAACCCCGGCCCGGCCGGCGAGAAGTCGCCAGGCGGAAGCCAACGGCGGGCGGATTGCCTCCCTGCCGCGGTTTGGAGTATCCTCCTGTTCGATCCCCATGATTACGCGCAAGATTGGCGATGCCGGCGTCTATCTCTGGAAGAAGATTGTGTGGGCCTTTGTCACGGCCGGCATCCATCCGAATATCCTCACCTTCATCGGTTTCATGATCAATCTGGCAGCCGCCTACCTCTTTGCCACGGGTTACTTCCGCTGGGCGGGAGTGACGGTGATCATTGCCGCGATTTTTGATCTGACCGACGGCCCGGTGGCGCGGCTGTCGAAGCAGGTGACGCCTTTCGGTGGCTTTTTCGATTCCGTCGTCGACCGCTACTCCGACCTGCTGCTGCTGATCGGCCTGCTCGTCTACTACGGCCGCATCAATCGCTTCTGGTACGTCGTGCTGGTGGCGGTGGCGATGATCGGCTCGGTGATGACTAGCTACACCCGCGCCCGCGCCGAAAACCTCATCAAGTCCTGCAAGGTCGGATTCCTGGAGCGGCCCGAGCGCATCGTGCTGATCATCATCGGCGCCTTGGCCGATCGCATGGCCGCCGTACTCTGGGTGATTGTGGTGTTTTCCAACCTGACCGTCCTGCACCGCATCCTTCACACCTATCATCAAGCGCGGCTGGCCCAAACCGACAACCCCCGCTAGCTTCCGCTTCTCCGCCTCGCCCGCCGCCGAAAAAGTCCTCAACTCGCCCGCCGCAACTGCCGAGAGTCAGAGAGGAGCCGAAAGCTCGGCGCCGGTTGATTATGAGAGCGAACCCAGTTCGTCCAGCCGCCGCACTGTTCGTCACCGTCCTTTCCCTGGCCCCCTGTACCGGATGGTGCCGGCCCGAGGAAGCCGGTCGGCCCGCGGAGACCGCCGCCGGCTGCGCCATGGATGCGTCCAGCAGCTCCTCCTGCGCGCCGGAGCCCGGCACCGGCTTGGACGCCTGGGCTCGGCAGATGGCGGAACTGGTGAATCGCGACCGCGCCGACCCGGCCAACGCCCGCGAGACGCGCGGCCAGGCGCAGCCCTTGAAGTGGAACGAACGGCTGGCCGCCGCCGCCCGCGCTCATTGCCGCGACATGATCGCCCGCGGGTATTTCGGCCACACGGACCCTGACGGCGTCACGCCGGCCATGCGCGTCACCGCCGCGGGTGTGGTCTGGCAGGCCCAAGGCGAGAACATCGCCGAGCATTACGGCATCGAGCAGGCCGAGCGCGCCTTCATGGACGAGCCGGCGTTCCAGCATAATCATCGCGGCAACATTCTGAATCCCCGGTTCACGGAAGTGGGCATCGGGGTGATTCGCGGTCCGAACGGCCTCTATTACATCACCCAGGAATTTGTCGGCACCTCGGACGACGCTCCCGGCCGCCTGGCGGCCAGAGCCCAGCCCCGATCCCCGGGCATCGCCCTCCGCTGACCCCGCGCTTCCCTTCGCTCGCAGGCGCTTTCGCCGAGCGGTTCCCCGCATTTTTCCGATCCCGCGCCCGCCTTGAAACCTGGTCGCGCCGAATGGACCTTTCCGTCCCTTAGCGGCGGACAGATTCGTCCCCAGGGCCCCACGACGGCTCAGGCTGGCCCCCAAGGGGGGAAAGGGGCCAGCCTAAGACCGGATCGCCGGGCAGGCGGTAGCCTGGCCCGAAACCGTAGCGCATGCCGGGAATCGCCTCTTAGGCCAGAAACCCGCGAAAGCGGTCTCGCGAGGCCTGGAATCCCGGGAAAATGACGCCCGTCCTGTCCGAGCCGAGATGACGCTCGACGATTTCGGCGAACACATCGCGAAAATCGGTCGTGAGCGCCAAGTCGCGATCTTCGTTGAGCTGGCCGGGGCCGAGGCCGGGCCACTCCCCGTACACTCGCCCGCCCTTCACCGCCCCGCCCAACACGAACATGGCGTTGGCGTGGCCGTGGTCGGTGCCGCGATTGCCGTTTTCGCGCGCCGTGCGCCCGAACTCCGACATGGTCAGCACGACGACGTCGGCCATGCGGTCGCCGAGATCGCGATGGAAGGCGGCCAGGGCGCTGCCGAATTCCTCCAGGCGGTTCGAGAGCTGGCCCCGAATGCCGCCTTCGTTGACGTGATGATCCCAGCCGCCCACCTCGGCAAAGGCGATCTCAAGGCCCACGCCGGCGCGAATGAGCCGGGCGATCTGTTGCAGGCTGCGGCCCAGCTCGCCGCGCGGATATTCCGCGCCGCCCGCCGGCGGGCCGGAGGCGAGGCCGATCCGCTCGAGCGTCTGCGCCGCTTCCATCATCTCGCGCGCCGTCGAGCCGAGCAGCGGGTCGGACGTCGAAGCGTACATGGCCTCGATCGCCTCCGCCGCGCCGCCCGCCCGGCGGTTCGCGAGCCCGACGCCCTGAAGCTGGCGCAGATCATTCACCGCCAGCGCCGGCGCCGGCCCTTTCAGGCTGAGCGGCAGGCGCCGGCG
>CADDZC010000073.1 GCA_902812365.1 Acidobacteriota bacterium
TTGCCATGCTGGTCGAGCGGCGCCGGAGCGGAGGGCCGCGGGCGGCGGGCGGAGCGCAGCGCCTCAATCAACACCGCTTGGGCCCCAGCCTTCCGCAACGCGGCCAGGAAGTCCTCGGTGGGCTCAAAATCGAGGCCGCGCCGCTCGACCAGCATGGCAATGCGGTGGCTATCCACGCCGCCCTTCACCAGCCCCTCAATTTGGCCCCGCGTCAAGGCCTTGGCCTGCGGGCGAGCGCCGCCGCTCCCCATCAGGAGCAGAACCAGCGCCCCGGCTGTCATGACGCCCCACTTCACGCCATCCCCCTTTGGGGCCCTACAAGAGTTATCCCGTCGCCGAACGGCTCTCCGGACCCTGCCAGCGGAATTGCTCCTCTTGCGCCAGCCCCAGGTGGGCCAAAACCCGACAGCAGAACTGGGTCACCAGATCGTCGATGCCCTTCGGGTGATGGTAGAATGCCGGCATGATGGGAAAAATCTCGGCTCCGGCGGCGTCGGCCCGCAGCATGTTTTCCAAGTGGATCCGGCTGAGCGGCGTGTCGCGCACGGCCAGGATCAGCTTGCGTCTCTCTTTCAGGCAGACATCAGCCGCCCGCTCGATGAGCGTGGAGGAAATGCCGTGGGCAACTTGAGCCAGGCATCCGGTGCTGCACGGAATCACCACCATTCCGTCCACCGGGTAGGAGCCGCTGGCAATACTGGCGCCGATGTCGGAATCGAGCAGATAGAGCGTCTTGGCGACGGGGCCGCCGGCGAGCTGGGCCGGAATCTCGGAGCTTTTCCCCGCGTCGATTCCCAGCTCTTCCCGCATAACTTTTAGACCGCTCCCCGAGACCACCAGGTGGATCCTCTCCACCCGCGGGTCGGACTCCAGAAGCTGGAGCAGGCGGCGCGCAAAGACGGCTCCGCTGGCGCCGGTGACGCCCAGCACCAGGCTCTGGCGGCCTCGGGCGGTGCCGGCAGATCGGTTACTCAAGGCCGGCTCGCCTCGGGCGCCTGCGGGCGGCGATTCCGTCACTGCTCCTCGCTCGGCCGCGGCGTCCGATCCGCAGCCGGATTGCCCGCCCAGTCTGATCACTCACGGCTTTCCTCCGGATTCAAAGCCAAGGCCGGACTTCCTGACTCCGGCCACGCCACTTGGGCTTCTTCGGATGCTTCCTCTTGCCTCGGCTGGGAGGCGGGGCGGACTTTCCGAGCGCGGCCAGGATACCGGCCCCGTTCGGGCTGCCCCAGCCCGTGCAGGCGTCCCAGCCCGGGCCCGCCGCGTAAGCGCCGTTGTTGCCCAAGGTGATATCGTGGAACGTTCCCGAAGCCGATGCAACTTTTCGATAAAGGCTGGGATTGAAGTAGCCGACCTGAGCCGCCGCCTGATTGCAGCGCGCCAGCAAGCCCGCCCACAGCGGCGCGACAGCGCTCGTTCCTCCCACTACAGACTTCGAACCGTCCACCTCCACTTGATAGCCCGTGAAAGGGTCGGCGTCACCGGCCACGTCGGGCACACCGCGCCCTTGGAAGTTTCCCCCATTGACCGAAGGCGGCACATGGGCAGTGGATTGCCACGAAGGGAGCGGGAAGATGGCGCTGACGCCGCCGCCCGTCGCCCCATTATCGGGCAGATCGTTCCAGACCTCCTCGTCGGTGATGGAGCTGCCGGCGCCGACAAGATGGGTGCCGCCGCATGCCAGAGCATACGGACTGGACGCTGGGAAATCCACGTGCGCCTGGCCGTCCGCGACGCCGTCGCTCGAGCCGTTATCGCCGCAGGCGACGCACACGCTGACGCCCATCGCCGCCGCCGATTGCAGCGCGGTGTTCAAGGATCGCAGCGCCTGCCCCGTCCAGCTCGATTCCGGGCCGCCCCAACTGATCGAGATCACCGACGGGTTGTTCTGCTTGTCGGTGACGGCCCGGTTGACGGCGTCCAAGAAGCCGGCATCGGTGTTAGGGGCGAAATAGACCGCAAGGTTCGCGCCGGGCGCCACGGCGCCGGCTACCTCGATATCCAGCATCACTTCGGCGTCGGGCCCATTCGGATCGCCGGTCGGCTGGTTCGAGCCGCCGTCAACCGAAACCGCCGTGATTCTGGGAACCGGGGAGATACCGAGGCCGCCAAAGTAGGAATCGAGGTCTGAGGTCGTGTAACCCCCGCCCAGCTCGATGATCCCGATCGTCTGGCCCTGGCCGTTGACGGCGGGAGGAAAACCATAAAGCGCCGCCACTTGCGGCGGCGTGTAAGAGACCGAGCCCGGAGTCGCGCTCGGACTCACATTCCGGCGCACTCGATAGTGAGCCTTGGCCTGGGGCCGGTTATCCAGCCCTAGCACACCGACGATCACGCCTTTCATGGCGGCCGGCAGGTACACCGGGCCGGTGCGCCCCCGGTAGACACCGCCCGAATGGCGGTAATTCGCCAGGTCCACGCGGAAGGCGCCGCAGAAGGCTCCCGCGGTACCTGTAAGAGTGACCGTCCTCGCGGCCAGGTTCACGGCACTCACCTTAAGACCCTGGCGGCGCGCGAACGCCCGCACTCGCTTCACGTCCTCGGGATCGGCTCCGTAACGCGCCGCGTATTCATCGCGAGTCAAGCGGTGTCCGCGGGCGATCAGCCGGGCCAGGGACTCGCGCCGCTTCGCCGATGGCCGCGGCCGCAAAACCACCGTAACCTGGATCGGAGTCGCGGGATCACAAGGGCCGGTCGCGGTGGCCCCGGGCAGGGGCTGGCGTTCACTGCCCGGGATCGGCACATAACGTTCGGAGGGCATGAGGTCTCCCTTTTCGGGCTCCAGTAACGGCCCCGCTCGGGCAGCCGTCCTCATCCGCCGCGCGTATGCATTTCCAAATGCGGATTGCGGCGAAGGTCCTCAACGGGGAAAAGAACTCCGCGCGCGTGGAGCGCCTGACGCTCCTCGGCCCCGCGGTCCCGGCGCGCGCTCCATGCTTGGGCGATGGTAGCGGCGATCTGATCGCGGCCAGCCCCGCTCCGCAGCGTGGCCTTCAGATTCACCCCGTCACGAGCGTAGAGGCAGAGCAACCACAGGCCGTCCGGCGTCAGGCGGGCGCGATCGCACGCCCGGCAGAAGGGATGGGTCGTCGATGAGATAATGCCGAACGTGGTCCCGTCGCGCAGCCGAAAGCGCGTGGCCGGCGCCGAAACTTCCTCCGGGGCCAGCCGCTCGATCGCACCATACCGCCGTTCCAGGCTGGCCAGCATCTCGTCGCGCGAAAACACCTGCTCCATCGACCAGCGGGTTGCCCCGCCCACGTCCATGTATTCAATAAACCGGACCTCCGCGCCGAGGTCCCGGCCGAGCTCCAGCAACGCTCCCAGCTCATCCTCATTGAAGCCCCGCATGATCACCGTATTGAGCTTCAGATGGGCGAATCCCGCCCGGCGGGCCGCCGCGATGCCGGCCAGGACCTCGGGCAGGCCGTCCCGGTGAGCGAGGGAGCGGAAGCGGTCGGGGCGAAGCGTGTCCAGGCTGACGGTCACTCGGGTGAGCCCGGCATCCCGCAAGCTTTGGGCCTGGCCGGCCAGCAACAGGCCGTTGGTGGTTAACGACAGCTCGCGGAGGCGTTCGTTCGCTGCCAGCATTCGAATCAGGCGGGCGAGACCGTGTCGGAGCAGCGGTTCCCCACCTGTCAGGCGAACGTTGTCGACGCCCAGTTGGCTGAATATCTCGACCAGTTCGGCGATCTCTTCAAAATGGAGAATCTCCTCGCGCTTCAGCCAAGCGTACTGCGGTTCCGGCATGCAATACGCGCAGCGGAGATTGCAGCGATCGGTGACGGAAACGCGCAGGCTCCGGAGCGGCCGGCCGAAGCGGTCGAGCACGGGTAGGGTGAGGGCGGGTTCGGTGGTGATCGCGGGCGCCATCGACATTGACGGTGAATCGCTCTCATCGTAGCCCAGGCGGAGCCGGAGGGCAAGGCCGCCGCCCGCCGGGCCCTTACCGCCTGGGACCTCGGCGCCGGAGATAGACGAGAACCGTGAGCGCCGCCAGAACCGCCGCCAGGATAGCCCAATCCAGCTTCCCAACCAGGTGCACCAGGCGGCCCCAGTTGCTTCCGAAGAGAAACCCCACCCACCCGATCGTTAACGCCCAAGCCACGGCGCCGGCGAAATTGGCCAGAAGAAATCGCGGATAGGGCATCCGAAACGCGCCGGCAAACGGTCCGGCGAGCACCCGCAGGCCGGCAATAAACCGCGCCGCGAACACCCCCCAGTGCCCGTAGCGGGCCAGAGCGGCGCGGGTGCGGTCGAAGCGTTCTGCCGAAACCAGCCGCCCGCGATACCGGTTGAGAAGCGCCGTGCCGCCCCAATAGCCGAGCAGATATCCGCAGTTGTCGCCCAGGGTGGCGCCGGCAATGGCGGTGGCGATGACCGAGGCCAAGCGCAGCCGGCCATGGAAAGCCAGGAACCCCGCAAACAGTAGGACGGTCTCTCCGGGTACGGGCAGGCCCGCGTTCTCGAGCATGACGCCGAGAAACACCACCCCATAGCCGTACAGAGCGAAGAAGTGGGAGAGCGCGCCATAGAGTCGGTCAGCCACGGTTGAGAGCAGCCAGCATGAAGGAGCGGAAACAACATGTAAAGGCCAAAATCGATCGCGGCTCTCGGCCGGGCCCGTCGTGCTAAACTTGAAGCTGCATGCGCGAACCCTTTCTTGAGCGGATCGAGCGCCGCGTCATTGTGGGCGACGGGGCCATGGGGACCCGGCTGTATGCTCGCGGCATCCCCTTCAGCCGCTGCTTTGACGAACTGAACCTGACCATGCCCCAGGTGGTGAAAGAGATTCACCTGAGCTACGTGAAAGCGGGAGCGGAGCTGATTGAAACCAACACTTTCGGCGCCAACCGCTTCCGCCTGGCGAAATTCGGGCTGGCCGACCAGGTGCGGGAAATCGCGTTGGCCGGAGCCCGGCTGGCCCGCGAGGTGGCCGGCGACGACCTTTACGTGGCCGGTTCGGTCGGGCCGCTCGGATTGCGCCTGGAACCGCTCGGTCCGACCTCGCTCGATGAAGCGCGTGCGGCGTTTCGAGAGCAGATCGCGGCGCTCGTGCAGGGCGGCGCCGACCTGATCATGATCGAAACGATGGTGGAGGTGAACGAGGCGCGGCAGGCGCTGCTGGCGGCGCGCGAGGTGGCCTCCGAACTCTCGACGGTGCTGCCCGCGCGCCGCCAGAGCGGGCTTCCCGTGGTGGTCCAGATGACCATCCAAGAGGATGGCACGACGGCCACCGGAACGCCTCCGGAAGACTTCGCGCGGTGGCTCGACGAGTGGGGAGCAGACCTGATTGGAATCAACTGCAGCGTGGGGCCGGCGCCGGTGCTCGAGGCTCTCGAACGCATGGCGCGGGTCACGCGCAAGCGGCTGACGGCGCAGCCCAACGCCGGCTTGCCGAGCGTCGTCCAGGGGCGCAGCATCTACCTCTGCTCGCCCGAGTATATGGCCAGCTACGCGCGGCGGTTTATCGACGCCGGCGCTCGCCTGATCGGCGGATGTTGCGGCACGGCTCCCGAGCACATTAAAGCCCTCAAGGCGGCGGTGCGCTCCATCCGCGTGCCGGCCGCTCCCCCGGCTGTGGACGAAACGCGTCCGCGAACCCGGCGCGCGATGCCGCCGCTGCCCTTGGCAGAGAGGTCCGCCTTGGCAGCCAGGCTGGTGCGGGGCGAATTCCCGGTGCTGGTCGAGATCGTGCCGCCGAAGGGATCGGATCCCACCAAGGAGATCGAAGGAGCGCAGTTCATTTTGGCGCATGGTGTGGATATGGTCAATGTGCCGGACGGATCCGGTTCCACGGCGCGAATGAGCGCGCAGACGCTGGCGGTGATTCTGCAGCAGCGGCTGAACCTCGACGTCCTGCTCCATTACAGTTGCCGCGATCGCAACGTCCTCCGCATCCAGTCGGATTTGCTGGGAGCGCATGCTCTCGGCGTGCGGAATATTCTGGCCATCACCGGCGATCCGCCGGCGTTTGCGGCGGAAGCCGCGGCCGTGACGTTCGACGTGGACTCCATCGGGCTGGTCAATATTTTGTGCAATCTGAATCGGGGGCTGGATGTGGGCGGCAACCCCCTGGGCAGCCAGACCCGGTTCGTGATCGGCGTCGGCGTTAACCCCTTCGCGCGCGACCTGGAAGAACAGTTTCGCCGCTTTACTTACAAAGTGGAGGCTGGCGCCGATTTCGCTTTGACTCAGCCGGTGTTTGACGTCGCCAAGTTGGCCCGGTTTATCGACCGCACCCGCCGGTCCGGCCTGCGCCGCATCCCCTTGATCGCCAGCATTTATCCGCTGACCGGCTTTCGCCACGCTGAGTTTCTCAACAATGAGGTGCCGGGCATGGTCATTCCTCCGGCGATTCTGGAGCGCATGCGCGAGGCCGACACTGGTGACGCCGCTCGCGCCGAGGGTGTGAAAATCGCTCAAGAGATCGTCACGGAGGTGCGCGACCTGGTGGACGGCGTGCAAATCGCGGCCCCGCTCGGGCGTTACGCGATGGCCATCGAGGTGGCGGAGACTCTGTTGCGCGCCGGCGAACCGAAGGCTGCCCGGTAGCCGATACCCGGCCTGAAGCCTTCGGCCGCGCCCACAACGTCCGTTCCTATGAACCGTCAGGCTTCTTCCCCCGACGCCATCGTCATCGGGGGCGGTATCATCGGCCTTTCGATCGCCCTGCGGCTTGCCGAGGCCAAACTGCGCGTTCTGGTTCTGGATCGGCAGGAGCCGGGACAGGAAGCCTCCCGAGCCGCCGCCGGCATGCTGGCACCGCAGGGTGAGATGGTTACGCCGGAGCCTTTTTTCCAGATGGCCATGGCCAGCCATCGCCTGTACCCTGACTTTGTCTCCGAGCTCGAACAACTGACCAACGATGCCGTGGGGTGGCGCCGCGAAGGGAGTCTGCAGGTGGCGATGGATGAGGAGCAAAGCCGGGCAGCCACTGAATTCCTTCGCGTTCAGAGAAGCCGCGGCCTGCCGGTCGAGCTGCTGGCGCCCGAGGATGTTCATCGGCTTGTGCCCGGACTTTCCCCGGATCTCCGAGGCGGGCTTTTTCTGCCCCAGGATCATTGGGTAGACAGCGAGAAGTTGACGGAGGCGCTCATCGAGGCGTGTCGGCGGCGAGGCGTGACCTTCGCCCGCCAAAGTTGCGTACGCCAATTCCAGGTTCGAGGGAATCGGGTCGAAGCGGCGGTGGTGGCCAACGAGGCGGGGGCCGCGGCGTCCTTATCGGCAGGCAGCTTCGTTCTGGCTGCGGGATGCTGGTCGGGCGAGATCAACCGCTCGGTCGCCACCATCCCCTGCCGGGGCCAGATGATCGAGTTCGAAGCCCCGCACGAACTCCCTTGCGTCGTGCGCTCCGGACACCACTATTTGGTGCCGCGATCTTCGGGCCGCGTGGTGCTGGGAAGCACGATGGAGTACGTTGGCTACCAGAAGGCGGTGACGGGCGACGGCTTGCGCTCGCTTCTCGAAGGGGCCGGGCGTTTTGCCCCGGTCGTCGGCCAGTACCGCTTTCGCCGCGCCTGGGCGGGATTGCGTCCCGACACGCCCGACCATCTTCCGGTGCTCGGTTACGGCGAATTATCGAATCTGATTTTTGCCACCGGGCATTTTCGCAACGGCATCCTCCTCGCCCCCGTCACGGCGCAACTGATCTCGGAACTTCTCTTGCGCGGCCGGACGTCAATGCCTCTTGAGCCCTACCGCCCCACTCGATTTGCCGTCCAGTCTGCCGCCTCGCCCTCATGAAGCGGCCCCGAGGCCGAACGGCTTACTTCGCTTCCTTGAGGTCAAAGACGTAGACCAGACCGGCCGCCGCCGTGTCCTGCGTATCGGTGGGCGTGCTGCCCTTCAAAAGTGTGGGCCGGTTTGACATGTCCCGCCGATATTCGAGCCGGGTGATCAAATGGCCGGCAATCTTCCGCTCGAAGGTCTCCGTGAATTCATTGAGATGCTGGGCGGTGCCGGTAGTAAAGCCCTGGGCATCGTCGTAATATTCGTAGCGCGTGGCTAGGGCGTAGTTATCGTTGAAGGCGTAACGGATATAGCCCGCCACCCCTGACCACCAGACCGGTTTGGTGAACCCTTGGGGCATGTCGCCGCGCCCGTAGTCGTAGTTGGCCATCAACGAGAGCTTTCCGGTGGGCGAGTATTGCACGACGGTGTCGCTCAACTGCCGCCAGTGAGAGTTGAGGCCGGTCATCTCGGGGCCGGCGAGGTAGGTCTGGGTGACGCTGACTTTCTTCGTCGGGTTCCAGCCGAAACTGGCCCCGTACGTCTTGCCGGTGTTATTGTCGATGATGTTGTTCCAGCCGTTGACGACGTAGCCGGTGAGGGAGTATTTGCCGCTGAAGGCGTACTTGGCACGCAGGCCGAAGTGATAAAACGGGATCGCATAAAAGAACAACAAGCTGCGCGAGTAGTTCCAGTCGTCCTTCGTCTCAATGACTTCGGCGCCCGCCGGAGTGACAAATTTGCCGAAGTCCACTTGGAGACCCTTGCCGACCGGCGCCAGATACGACAGATACGCCTCTTTCACGTACTGCGCGAAGCCGAGACCGCCCGGGTCAGTTCCGTTGACGACGTTCATGGCGTTGCCGGCCCCGAAGGTAAGGTTGTACCCCAGTCGGCTGTTGGTTGAGTCGGGAGGCCGCGCGATCGTCAGTTCGGCCATGTTGAACGCGAACTGATTAGAGGGTGCGTCGAAAGCCCGCAGGGGCGTGATCGGACTCTGGGCCGACGGCGAGTAGTAACTGCGGGGGTGGTTGAAATTGTAGTCGTAGTAGCCGTCGATAAAGCCCGTCACCGTCGTCGATCCCATCAGGCTGGCCAAGGTCGGCGCGGCCGGCGGGGAAGCCGGGGCGGCGACCGGGGCCGGATTCGTCGTCGCCTGGACTGCCGCGCTGGACTCTGGGCTGGGGTTGCTCGTCGTCGAGGGAGTAACCTGCTTTTTGAGCGCCGCCACTTCGCTCTGAAGCGCCTCGATTTGGGCCTGCAATTGTTCGATACGTTGTGAAACGTCCGTGGTCGATGAAGCGGGCGCCGTTTGGGCCATCGCCGCCCCGGTGAACAGTGCCGCCGCAACCGCCGTAATTCCCAACCATCTCCGGATCATGGGAAGCATACCTGCCTTTCTCTCCGGACGGAGGGTGATGTCTCCGCTCGGAATGCCTTATGGATGCAGTGTCGAGTCAACGAGGACGATACGGGCTCCGAAAATCGCGGTCAAACAAATAGTTTTATTCTTGGAGATAAAAAACGGTTGGCCAAACAGAGCTTCTGGCAATGATTAATAAAGCTTTGCATGCCGTCTCTCAGGCGGCAGGCCGTGCTCACAGCTTGAAAGGACTTCTCCGGCGGGGCGCCCCTTTGGCGCCGGGCGAAAGTTGACTCTTTCGGCCCGAGTGCTGAAGATAGAGCGTCACGAGGTCCGCGGCAGCTTGACTTCCGATTCGCCCATGCGGAACTCAAAAAGGCAGGCGGGCGGCCCGGCGTTCGGGCGGGGCGAGATCGGGACCGGTATCAACCGTCGATTCGTTGCGGGCAACAGTCGCCGGCCGAGGGCGGGTGTCTTTCCGATGTTTGAAGTTCCCTCGGCAAATGCGGTTCACGGTCTCGGCCATGGCCAACCGTGGGCGCCCCGGCCGCTTTCCGGGACTTTCTTGGACCTCGGGTCCGCGCTCAACCCGGAAGCGGCCGGGTAGGGTGACGAATTTCTGAAGCGGGCAGGCCATGCGGGTTCGGCAGACGCGGAGTCCCCACCGGTTTCGCACGGAGGCGGAATTTGTTCAATGGCTCCGCCGGCAGACCACCGTCGCGGCGCGCGCGTTGCGTCTGGGCATCGGAGACGATGCAGCGCTCGTGCGGCCGGCGCGCAACCGCGATGTGGTCCTCAAGGCCGACCTTTCGATCGAAGGGGTCCATTTTGCCCGAGACATTCATCCCGCCCGCGCCGTTGGCCACCGGGCCCTGGCGCGTCCCCTGAGCGATGTGGCCGCCATGGGCGGCACGCCCCGGTTCGCCCTGCTGTCGCTGGCGATGACGGAGGAGGTGAATCGGGCGTGGATCGAGCAATTTTACGCCGGCTTCCGGGCTCTCGCCGAGCGCGCCGGCGTGGCGTTGATCGGGGGCGACACGGCCATCAGTCCTGCCCAAATGATGGCGGACGTCATGGTGGTGGGTGAGGTTCCGCGGGCGCGGGCTTTGCGGCGTTCCGGAGCCCGTCCCGGCGACCAGATCTTCGTGACGGGCCGCCTCGGCGCCTCCGCTTTGGGCTTGCGACTGCTCCGATCGCCACGCCACTCCGGCCGCGCTCCCCAGGCCCGCGCCGCCGTTCGCGCCCATCTTTACCCGGAGCCCCGCTGCGCCTTGGGGCGGTATCTGTTAGTGCATCGGCTGGCTTCCGCATGCATCGACATCAGCGACGGGCTCTCGATCGACCTCCACCATCTGTGTGAAGCGAGCCGCGTGGGAGCCTGGGTGTGGGAAGAGCTCATTCCCACCGCCGGCGGTCCTCTGGCCTCTCGCCCTGAGGCGTTAAGCCTTGCTCTGGAGGGCGGAGAGGATTATGAATTGCTCTTCACCGTCCCGCCGCGCTGGGCCGGCCGCGTGCCCGCGCGCTGGGCCGGCGTTCCGCTCACCCGCCTGGGTGAGATTCGCCGCCCGAGGGGCGTGACCCTGATCGCCGCCGACGGCCATGCCCGCACTCTGCAGCCGTCGGGATACGATCATTTCCGCCCCCGATCGCCGCGTTCGGCCCGCCCCGCGAGCCAAAAAGCATCCGCCGGTGCCGGCCTCGAGGCGTCAAGCCGCCGCCGGACCGGTGATCGGACCCCGCACGCGGCCCATCAACTCGGCCAGCTTGGCGCGAGCCCGATGAAGCTGTGACTTCAACGTGCCCGGGGAAAGCCCCAGTGCTTCCGCCGCCTCCTCGGTGCTCAGCCCTTCGACATCCCGCAACCACACGGCAGACTGCAAAGCCGGCGGCAGCGTCTTGAGCTGGGCGGCAAAAATCTCGAAGCTCTCTTTTTGCGCGTAGCGTTCTTCCGGGTTTAACCCGCGGTCCGGGAGGGCTCCGGCCAGGGCCGCTTCTCCTTGCTCGGAGTCTTCCTGATCGAGCGAGACGGTGGGGTGGCTCCGCTGGCGGCGCAGCCGCATCAGGGCGGCGTTAATCACGATCCGCGTCAACCACGTGGAGAACTGGGAGCGCCCTTCGAAGCGGCGCAGATTGCGAAACGCCGATAGCAGACCGTCCTGCAACGCGTCTTCAGCGTCGTCCGGGTTGCCGAGCAGCCGGACGGCGGTCTGATACAGCGGCGCCGCATAGCGGGCAAACAGAGCTTCCATGGCATCGTGATCTCCGTTGGCCGCCAGGCGGATCAAATGCTCTTCGTCGCGTGAATTCCGGAGTATTTTCATGGCTGGTTTCACGATGACCTCCTTTTCCCACAATCTTCAGTGCACGGCTAGCGGGCCCTTGTAGGGTTTGGCTTTCTTCATGAGAAACATGAGGGGAATCATAGCCAGGCAGGTCATGGCCATGACCCAGAAAACATCGACAAACGCCAGCATGGCGGATTGCCGAAGCAGTTCGCCGTAAATCATGGCGCGCGCTTGTTCAACGGCCTGGGCGGCCCCGGCGCCCGCCATTTGCAGGGCGTGCGAGGCCTGCTCGAGCACCGTCTGGTAGCCGGCATCGAACGGCGTGAGGTGGCTCACCAGGACGTTCTGGTGAAATTGGGCGCGCCGGGCCTGGAGCGTGGTCACGAACGAGATGCCCATGCTGCCGCCAATGTTCCTGGCCACGTTGATCAGGCCCGTCGCATTGTTGGTCTTCTCCTTGGGGACAAAATAGAACGCCATCACGTTGATGGGAACGAACAGAAAGCCGAGGCCGGCGCGGGACACCATCCACATGGTCACGAAAGTCCAGAAACTTGCGGCCAGGCTGAGACGCGACAGCCAGAACATGCCGCTGGCGAGGGTCAGCAGGCCGAAGACGACCAGCCACCGCGCCTCGTACTTGGCGAGCAGCCGGCCCACCAGCGGCATGGTGAGCATGGTGACGAGAGCGCCGGGGGAGAGCACCAGGCCGCTCAGTTCGGCCGTGTAGCCCATCAGCGTCTGCACCAGAATGGGCAGCAAGACCGTGGTTCCGTAAAGGACCACGCCCAGCGCAAACATGGTGAACGTGGCCATGGAGAAATTGCGATCTTTGAAAAGCCGCAGGTCGATGATGGGCTCTTCTTGCCGCCACTCCCAGACCAGCGCGCCCACCAAACCGGTTAGGGCGGCGATCGCGCACCCCACGATGAAGTGCGAGCCGAACCAGTCGTCGCGCTCTCCCTTGTCGAGCATGACCTGCAGGAACCCCAGGCCGACGCTGAGCAGTCCCAGGCCGACGAAATCGATCTTCAAACCCTGTTTCAGGCTCTTGCGGATCAGGTAGGGCGGATCCTCCACGAAGTGGGTGGTCATCAGGATGGAGAGCGCGCCGACCGGAATGTTGATGAAGAAGATCCAGCGCCACGTGTAATTGTCGGTGATCCAGCCGCCGAGCGTCGGTCCGATAATCGGGGCCACGACGACGCCCATGCCGTACATGGCCATGGCCATGCCCTGGCGCCGGCGATCAAAACTCTCCACCAAAATGGCCTGCGAGATGGGCTGAAGCCCGCCGCCCCCGGCGCCTTGAATCACGCGAAACAGCACCAGCAGGGGCAAACTGGGCGCCAGCCCGCACAGGAAGGAGCTGACGGTAAACAGGCTGACGCAGGCCATGTAGAAGCGCTTCCGGCCGAACAGAGTCGAAAACCACCCGGTGAGGGGCAGCACGATGGCGTTCGAAACCAGATAAGAGGTCAGCACCCACGTGCTTTCGTCCACCGTCGCCGACAGGTTTCCGGCGATGTGAGGCAGGGCCACGTTGGCGATGCTCGTGTCGAGCACCTCCATGAAGGTCGCCAGCATGACGGTGCCGGCGATCAGCCACGGATTGTGGCCCGGCCTCCAACCCTCGGCGCTGACGGCTGTACGGTTGGCGTTGCTCATCGGCATCTGATCGGACCGCCCGGGGGCGCTCACTTCACCTTCACCTTCGGCTCGACCGACATGCCGAGCCGCAAAAGATGGTTCGGATCCTGTCCTTGATCGAAAAGAATCTTCACCGGTACCCGCTGCACCACTTTGACGTAGTTGCCGGTGGCGTTCTCGGGCGGCAGCAGGCTGAACTCCGCGCCAGTCGCGGCGGCGATGTTGAGGACGTGGCCGGTGTAATCGCGGTTGTAAGCGTCCACGTGGATCACCACCGGTTGGCCCGGCCGCATGTTCTTCAACTGGGTCTCCTTGAAATTCGCCGTCACCCAGATGTCCTCGGTCGGGACAATGGCCATCAACGGCTGCCCCGCTTCAACGTTCTGGCCGGCTTCGACCGACTTCTTGCCGACGATGCCGCTGACCGGGGCGACGATGGTCGTGTACTGCCGGTTCAGCCGCGCCTGCTCGACCGCCGCGCGGGCGGTTTTCACCGCCGCCTCCGCCGCGGCGGCGCGCGCTCGGGTGGCGTCTACCTGCTCGGGAGCGCTGCGGGTGGAGCGCAATCGCGCTTCCGCCTGCGCCAGTCCGCCGCGGGCCTGGGCCACCTGCTGCTCGGCGGCGGTCACCGC
>CADDZC010000074.1 GCA_902812365.1 Acidobacteriota bacterium
ATTCTCCTTCGACAAAACCTTCGTGATCGCCGCCGTCAACGTCGTCTTCCCATGATCAATGTGACCTATCGTCCCCACGTTCATGTGCGGCTTCGAACGATCAAATTTCTCTTTGGCCATAGTTACTCCACATTAGTGAATTCAGGCCCGCAGCAGGCCTCGCCCAGCCCGCTTGATCTCCCCAACCGCTCCCTTCTTCTCTTCTGGCGCCGGCTATGCGGACGGTCAATGGCCTGGAGCCGATGAGCGGGATTGAACCGCTGACCTCGTCCTTACCAAGGACGCGCTCTACCAACTGAGCTACATCGGCCCGCCCACCCCTGCCAGTGATCCGTGCGCCCGCGGCCCCGGTCTCCACGGGCCGCCGAGGCTCCATCCGCGCGCGCTGGAGCGGGAGACGGGAATCGAACCCGCGACCAACAGCTTGGAAGGCTGTGACTCTACCACTGAGTTACTCCCGCCCTCTCAGGGACGATTGAGGATCGCCGGCTCAAGGCTCACATCACGGTCATCGCCGCTTCCACGGCGTCATCCACCGAGCTGGTGGACAGGGGAGGATTCGAACCTCCGTAGGCCACATGGGCCGGCAGATTTACAGTCTGCTGCTTTTGACCACTCAGCCACCTGTCCGCTCCATCGAACACCGAAAAGCGACAGGCTACCACGCGCGCCGCCGCCTCCCCTTAAGCGCCGCTCCTCACAACTGGGGCCAGAGGGTCAGACATTCTTGGTTGGACGTAATGAAGCCCAGTCATCTAGCAGTTCGGTGATTAAGAAAACTGTCGCCCCCGGGTCGCGTTTCGACCTTGCTCCTCCGGTTTCCCGCGCCTAGCTCAACCGGAGCTGGCGAAGGGATTCGAACCCCCGACCCTCTGATTACAAATCAGATGCTCTACCAGCTGAGCTACGCCAGCCATTCCGAAACCTTCTAATTATATGAGAAAAGGAACAGGACTTGCAACAAGGTTTTTCGCCACCCAAACCGCCGCCGGCGAGAGGTTTCTCGATCGCGCTTGGCGCTCCCCATCGCCGCGCAACGAGGGCCAGCAACAACCGAACCACCAAGGGCTTGACTAACCACCCAGATACTTTGAAGGGTTCACGGGCGCGTCGCCCACCAAAATCTCATAGTGAAGATGAGGTCCGGTCGTCTTGCCGGTCGTACCCACGGCGCCAATAATTTGCCCCTTGCTCACCTCCTCGCCCGGTACGACGTAGATCTCGCTCAAATGCCCGTATTTGGTGCGGATACCGTCTCCGTGATCGAGGACGATCTCGTTGCCGTAACCCGCTTCTTTGCGCCCCGCTTCGACCACGACGCCATCGGCCGTGGCTTCAACCTGAGTGCCCACCGGAGCCGCAATGTCGATACCGGCATGGTGCTCCTCTTCTCCGCTTAAGGGGTCCATTCGCTCACCAAACCCCCCGGTTATTTCCCCCCGAACCGGCCACAGTGACGGAATGGCCGATGGCCCGTAGCTGGCGCGACCCAACATGGCCTCCACCAGAGGATCAGCCGGGGGGCGCAGGGCCGTGGCTTTCATGAGGTTGAAGGCGTAGAGCGAGGCGTTGTAGCTGGATTCCAGAGTCGCGTTACTCTGCGTGGCCAGAGCCAACATAATTTGGGGAAACTTCATTCGCGAGGTTCCTCCAAATCCGTACGTGAGCGCGACTTCAGAGGCCAGCGCCTCCAAGGATGTTAACTTGGCGTTGGTGTGATTCTCGGCGTTCTCGAGATCACGATACTGGGATCGCAACGTCTCACGCTCGCTGCGCACGTCGTTGTAGTTGGCCACCTTGAGCAGCATGCGGGCGTAACTGTTGGCGAGCGCCGCGAGCCCCGCAACCGAACCCGCACCCAGGGCTAAAGCCAGATAGAAGGCATAACCGGGGAGCTGGATCTTGTGGAGCTTGCCGTGGGGTGCAACCACCAGGAACGTGTAAGACCGGTGCTTCTTGGTCATTGCCACCTCGTTCGATCTACTGATGATGGGCGCTGCGACCCCTTCTGGCCTGCGGCAGCGCAGAGAACAACTCAGACACTTTCCAGACACCGCTTCCCAGGTGAGCCTGCCCATGCTAGTGAATCCTCGGCCGCGTTGTCAAGAAGATTTAACCCGCCGGTAACGCCGGGGATTTCATGCGGCCGGGCACCTCGAGCGGCCTGTGGACGAAGCTGACCAAGGTTCGGGTTCGGCTAGAAGGGGCGACTCTTATCTTCAAGGCGAAACCAGACCTTCCTCCCAACGAACGGGGCGCGCGGGCGCACCATCATTCGAGCCCATTGCGCCGGCCCCCGTTCTCCGGCCGGTTGACAGCAACCATCATGAACGGGAAACTGATTCCTGGATATGAGAACGGTCACGATCTTTGGCAGTTCCCTGCCCGTCGAGGCGAGCGCCATCTACCGCGAGGGCCGGCTCCTCGGACGCTGGCTTGCCGAAAACGGTTTAGCGGTCTGCAACGGCGGTTATGGCGGTTTGATGGAGGCTTCGGCACGCGGCGCTCGCGAGGCCGCAGGCCACACCATCGGCGTGACCTGCGCTATCTGGACATCGCCTCCCAATCCCTGGATTGTTGAGGAGGTGCGCACCGCCACGTTTCTTGAGCGCCTGCTGGCGCTCATTGAACGTGGCGATGCCTACATCGTGCTGCCCGGGGGCACGGGCACGCTCGCTGAACTGGCCATGGTCTGGGAAATGATGAACAAGGCCGTGCTCTCGACCACGGCCGGCGGGCGCAAGCCATTAGTGTTAGTGGGCTCGTACTGGCAGCCGGTCGTCGATTGCGTCAATCGGGAAGGCAGTCTGCTGTTTCCCGAGGCCGCCCATCGCTCGGCGGCGATTGATCTCATTACGCTGGCCCGAGACGCGCGGGAGGCCGTGGATGAACTGCGGCGCTTGTCCGTTTTGGGCAGCCGGTGACCTGCCCGCCACACCATGCCGTGACAAGGCGGGCCTGCCAGTGAGAGTGAAGCGGAGCCTCTGATATCATAATGGGTTTTCGGCTATCGGCCCAAATCAGGAGGTGCTATGGCGAAACTTCTCAATCTCGAAATCACCCGCATCGCTCATGACACGTTCAAGATCGCCGGCTCGAAGGTGATCTATACCGATCCCTATCAGGTCACCAAGCCCGACGAGGCCGACATCGTCCTGCTAAGCCACGAGCATTTTGACCACCTCTCCTTGGAAGATCTGAAAAAGGTGATTTTTCCGGGCACCACGATCGTGGCGAGTCATCTGTGCAAGGAAGGTTTGAAGGACGTAAAGGTGAAAGATAAGTTTTTTCTGGATCCGGGTGGAAAGCACACGGTGGGTAAGGTTGAGATCGAAGCGGTTCCCGCTTACAACATCAACAAGTTTCGCGAACCCGGCCATCCGTTTCACCCCAAAGAGGCTAAAGGCCTCGGCTTCATCATCAAGATGGACGGTACCTCCGTCTATTACGCCGGCGATACGGATCATATCCCGGAGATGAAATCGTTCAAATGCGACATTGCGCTGTTGCCGGTCTCAGGAACCTACGTCATGACAGCGGAGGAAGCAGCGGCAGCGGCGGCTGACATCCAACCGGCGATTGCCGTCCCCATGCACTATGCGTCGATCGTCGGGAGCCAGGCGGACGCTCAGAGGTTCAAATCGCTGGTGAAGAACTGTCGCGTGGAGATTGTCTAAGAACGGGGAGGCCGGGAGGCCCCCGGCAGATCGGCCCATCGCGCGATGAACATTGTTTCCGTCAAACGGGTTGCCATCGCCGCTGCCTGGCTCCTCTTGACCTGCTCCGCCATGGGGGCCCGGGTGTCCGGGCAGCGGTTTGACCTCAACGTCCTGCCCTTGCCCCTCGATCGCGGCGCGGCGGGTTTGTGGCAAAGCCTGGAAAAACTCCATACTCGCGCCAGTCTGATTATGATCGTGGCGCATCCCGATGACGAAGACGGCGGCATGTTGGCTTACGAATCGAGGGGCCGAGGGGCGCGCGTCG
This sequence comes from Acidobacteriota bacterium, assembly GCA_902812365.1. Classification (GTDB taxonomy): domain Bacteria; phylum Acidobacteriota; class Terriglobia; order UBA7540; family UBA7540; genus CADDZC01. The sequence goes on from CADDZC010000074.1 coordinate 3,985, forward strand.
TGCAGCTCACCCTCAATCGGGGCGAGGGAGGCCAGAACGTGATGTCGGTGGACGACTGGGACGCGCTCGGTTTGGTTCGTACCCAAGAGTTGCTGACCGCCGACGATTACGATGGCGTTGAGCCGTACTTCACTCGCGTCGCCGATTTTGGCTTCTCGAAGACCAAGGAGGAGTCGCTTGAAAAATGGGGGCATGACCGAGTCCTGGCCGACGCGGTGCGCGTCATCCGGATGACGCGACCCCTGGTGGTCACGTCCGTTTGGGTCGGCGGCCCGTCTGACGGCCACGGCCAGCACCAGGTGGCGGGCCAGATTGCTCAGGAGGTCTTCAAAGCGGCAGGAGACCCCCATGCTTTTCCTGAACAGATTCAAGAGGGCCTCCGTCCCTGGTCACCGCTCAAGATGTACGCGCGGAACCCCACCTTGTCAATCTCTCCGCGGGGCATGTACGATTACGCAACGCGCCGGTGGGTTCCCATCCGATTCTATGATTACGTCCACCAGCGATGGATTGAAGGTAGGCTGAGCACCAGCGTCGAAATTCCCGAGGGCCAGTATGATCCGGTGCTCGGCATTTCCTACCGCCAGCTGGGAGCCAAAGGGCTGGGGTTCCAAAAATCCCAAAACGGCGGCGTCGGAATTCCCGGCCCCGGCCCAAGCCCAAGCCCCTATCATCGCTTTGCCTCGCTCGTTCCCGCTGCCGAACCCGAATCGTCATTTTTCGACGGGATCGACATCTCCCTGACCGGCATCGCCGATCTGGCGCAAGGCGAGGACGCCGAATTCCTGCGGCGGAAGCTGGCGGAGATTAACTCTCATGTTGAGGCCGCTATGCGGCAGTTTACGCCCCGCGCTCCCGCGGCCGTGGCGCCGGAACTCGCCGCCGGACTCAGCGGGACTCGCGAGCTGATCCGGCAGGTTGCAACCGGCCGCCTAAGCGACGAAGCGAAGTACAATGTCAATTACGAGCTGGGGGTCAAGCAATCTCAGTTCAACACCGCCATTGTGCGGGCTTTGGGCCTCTCGATGCGAGCGGTGGCGGCCCTCGCTCCGGCACCTCGCGGACGCTTAACCGGTGCCGGGGAAGTGCCGCCGACCTTCCAGGTCGCCATTCCCGGCCAGCATTTTACCGTCTGCGTCCAAGTGGCGAATCCGAGTTCCGAGCCGGTGACGCTTCAGGGCATCTCGTTGGTGGCCCCGGAAACGGAACATTGGCCGATCGCGCCTCAGCACCCCGTGGCGGCCAAGCTGCTCCGTGACGCCGTTGCCGAGCCGTGCTTCGCCGTGACGGTACCGCCCGACGCGGCCTTTACCCGCCCTTACTTCACGCGGCCCAGCATTGAGCAGCCCTATTACGACATCCTGGATGGGCGCGACGTCACCTTGCCCTTCACTCCCTATCCGCTCGCTGCCGCGGTTGATCTTGTTTACCGGGGCGTGCCGGTTCATATGGGCCAAGTCGTACAAACCAGCAGGCACGTCAATGGCTTCGGGGAGGTGCTGAATCCCCTCGTCGTTGCGCCGGCGATTTCGGTAATGATGTCGCCCGGCGCTGGCGCTGTGCCGCTCCATGCCCGGTCCGTCCGGATCGCCGTCCGCCTCCACAGTAACGCCAAGGGTCCCGCCCGAGGGACGGTGGAGCTCAAGCTGCCAGCCGGATGGCGGGCAGAACCCCGGGCCGCCAAGTTTGCCACGCTCAAAGACGGTGACGAGAGAATCCTGACCTTCCGGCTTTTGCCCGCTCGGCTCCAACCCCGACGGTATGCGATCAGAGCGGTGGCGCGTTACCACGGGCGAGAATACGCCGAAGGTTACCGCACTGTAGGCTACCCGGGTTTGCGACCGTACTTTCTCTACCGTCCCGCCCGCTATCAAGCGACGGGCGTAAACCTCAACCTCCCCGCCCATCTGTCGGTCGGTTATATTGCCGGCACCGGCGACGACGTGCCCCCGTTGCTTGAGGGCATCGGCATTCCTGTTCATATTCTCACCCCGCAGGACCTCGCCGGCCGAGATCTGGCAAAATACATTTCGATCGTGGTCGGGATTCGTGCTTACTCGGTACGCGACGACATCAAGGCTTACAACGGCCGATTGCTGGACTACGTGAAGGGCGGGGGCGCGCTCATCGTTCAATACCAGGCTCCGGACTACGACTACGGCTTCGGGCCCTACCCCTACCGGCTTTCCAGCAACCCCGAAGTGGTCGTGGACGAAACATCCCGGGTGGAGATTCTCTCTCCCGGCCATCCGCTCCTAACGTGGCCGAACAAGATCACGCCGCACGATTTCGATGGCTGGATCGAAGAGCGCGGCCACGGATTCATGAAGTCGTGGGATTCCCATTATCAAGCCTTGCTCTCCACCCATGATCCCGATCAAGACCCTCAGAGAGGCGGGCTGCTTTACGCCCGCTACGGCAACGGCATCTACATCTACGTCGCCTACGCGCTCTACCGACAATTGCCCGAGGGGGTGCCAGGCGCGTACCGACTGATGATCAATTTGCTGAGTGCGGCGGCGAATCCGCGACAACCGAGAGGGCCAAACTGATTGAAGGGAGCACCCGTGGGTCTGCTCGCAGCCGAGCGGCAGAGTTCGGCGAGGCAGCTCGCCCCCCCACCGGCACTATTCGCGGGCCCACGCCAGGCCGTCACAGCCGTGACCCGCTTCAATGAACTTCTCCACCTTCCAGTCCCGCGTGCGGATCACGGCGATTTTATGGCTCCGGTCGCAGGAGACGTAGGCCACCTCATCGTCAGGCCGGACCAGGACTTCCTGTGGCGCGCTCACCACATCCACCGTGCGAACCACTCGCAAGGTCGAAAGGTTGACGACGGCCACCTGGGCGATTGACGGTAAGGTGACGATCAGCCAGTGACCGTCGTGGGTCGCCGCGGTGCCGTAAGCGACTGCCGGCAGCGGAATCCATGTCTTCAACGTGTTACTCGCCGTGTCGATCACGGCGAGCCGGGGCTGCGTCTGGTCGGCCGTGAAGGCGTAGCGATCATCCGGGGACAGCGAAATCCGCTGGGTCTCCTTGGAAATGGGGATGACGGCCAGCACCTTCCGGCCCTCGAGGTCGATCGCTGAAACGGTACCGGCGTGGACGTTCGCCGTGTAGCCTCGACGCCCGTCGCTGGTAATGGCGAGCATGTGGGATTCTTTCTGGCCCGTGGGTATCGTGCCGACGATGCGGCGCGTGCGCGGATCGATGACGGTGATCGAGTCGGTAAGTTCGGTCGTGACATAGAGTCGACCGTCCCTCGGCCCGAAAATCGCGCAGTGCGGGCGCACGCCCTTGCCGAAATCGAGGCTGCCGATCACCCGGCGGTCGGGCACACTGATGATGGTCAGGGTGCGGCCGTCGCTACCCGGCGCGCCGACGCCAGAATTGCCGTAGATCGGTGCCCAGGCCGTCCGGCCGTCGGGCGAGGCGGCAACTTCGTGGGCGGTGACGCCCCGGTCCGGGATCGTCGCAATCTCTCGGCCGGCCACGGGATCAATGATGCCGATCGTGCGATCCCCCTTATTGGCAACCAGCAGCAGGCCGCGAACGGGCTGGCTCGTGGTTCTTGGCGGCGCGGCGGACAATAAGATCGCGCCAACTATCGGGAAGCTTGCAAGGCAAAAGGCTGGGAAGCGTACCATGAGTGGCTCCTTCGAGCGGAACGACGCCGACTCTGCCCGCATGATCATGAAAAACCAGCTTCGTCGTCTACTCCTGGCGGCCGTCCATCCCCGCCGCCCGAGCCTCCGCAGTGCACTCCGGGCAAGGACAGAGACGGCGGAGGTACTCATACGAGTAAATACCGCTGTTATGACCGTCATTCCAATAAATTTGCACGGCGTAGCGCCCGACGATCTCGGCACGCTCCGGTTTTAAAGCCTTCTTTAGCACCGGCAAGGCACCGGCAGCTTGCCCCGGTTCAGGCTCGGAATCCTGGCAAGTCGCGCACGGACACCGGCTCCGCAAGTATGGGTATTCGTAAACACTGGCGTGGCCGTCCGACCAATCCACATGAACCGTGTGGTTTGGACCAGCCAGTCTGATTTTGGCAGGCACAACTGGCATAAACCCGCTATGCTTGACTGACCCTCGCCCAGCGATCACTCGATGAGAATCTCGGGCTTGACTTCCCCGCTCCGCGCACGAACCTCGGCAACCATTTTCGCGGCGACATCGTGGAATGCCCGCCCGCACGCCGTCGTCCTGTCGACCGCCACCGGACGCCCGCCATCGCTCTCCGCTCGAATCTGGACGTCGAGTGGAATCTCGCCAAGGAATGGAAATCCGAGCTTTTCCGCGGCTTGGCGAGCCCCGCCGTGCCCGAAGATGTCGTCCCGGCGACCGCAGCCCGGACAGACATAGTAGCTCATGTTTTCGACCAAGCCGAGAATAGGAACATTTAACTTTTGAAACATGCCGATCGCCTTCGACGCCACATTTAAGGCGAGATCCTGCGGGGTCGAAACGATCACGGCCCCGGTCAGCGCCACGGTCTGGCAAAGACTCAGTTGGATGTCGCCGGTCCCGGGCGGCAGGTCCATCATGAGAAAGTCCAGTTCGCCCCAGCGAACATCGCCCAAAAATTGGCGCACCGTCTTATGGAGCATCGGCCCGCGCCAGATCACCGCGTCGTTCTTCGGCAAGAAATACCCCATCGAAATCATTTTCACGCCGAACTCGACCGGCGGCTCGATCTTTCCTTCCACGACCCGCGGTTCCTGGCGGCCTCCCATCAGGGTAGGAATGCTCGGGCCGTAGACATCGGCATCCATCAAACCGACCTTGTTGCCGGCCAGCGCCAGGGCCACGGCGAGGTTAGCCGCCACCGTGGATTTTCCCACCCCTCCCTTACCGCTGGCCACGGCAATCGTGTATTTGACCTGGGGGATTAACGCCGCCTGAGGATTCGGCCCCGAAGCCGCGAGTGGCGCCACCCCCACCTGAACCTCGGCGACACCCAGTTGCTGGATAACCTGCCGTGCCGCCCGCACCCATCGCTCCGTCGCGGCCGCTTGCGGATTGGGCACCTGGAGCGTCAGTGAAACACGATTGTCGCCAACCTCGACGTCCTTCACCATACCGAGCGCCACAATATCCTGCTGTCGCTCCGCATCTCGAAGGGCGCCCAGTGCTCTCAACACATCCTGGGGCGTGATCCGCTCACTCATCCCGGCGCTCCGTTCCCGTCCCCTGGTCCGGGCCGAGCGGCAAAGACCCGACGACTTCGGCCGCCCGCCAGGTGGGTACCCGCTCGCGGCGGTCGTTGACTCGAACCCGGCCCCTCATCGTTAGCCGGACCCCTGTGCTAACTATATGTTCCCACGCTTCATTTCGCCCATCAAGTAATCCATCGAGCGGACGCACAAAGCCATAATGGTCAGCGTGGGATTCTGGCAGGCCGTGGAAGTGAATCCTGCGCCGTCGCACACAAACAGGTTCTTGATGTCGTGGGTCTGCTGAAACTGGTTGAGAACTGAATTCCTCGCGTCACTCCCCATGCGCGCGATGCCGACTTCATGAATCGCGTAACCGGGAACGCGGTCGGGAATGAAAAAGGGTCGGATGTTTCTGGCTCCGGCGGCTTCCATCATCTCGACCGCTGATTCCATCGCTTCCCGAGCCAAAGCCAACTCGTTTTCGCCGTAAGTCATGTGGACGCGAAGCACCGGAATGCCGAAAGCGTCCTTCACGCTGGGGTCGATCTCGACATAGTTATCCCAGCGCGGCAGGCACTCTCCGTAACCCGCGATGCGCAATGTAATGCGGGGGTCCATGAGTCCCCGCTTAAAAGCCTCTCCGAACCCCTTCGCCTCCCAGTTAAAGTCCGTCCCTCCGCCGCCTTCATAGCCGTAACCACGAATGAACTTCTTCGATTGCGGCCCGGTGCGCAAATTACGAAAGCGGGCGATGTAAATTCCGCAGGGGCGATTCGGGCCGTTGATGTTGGGCTTTTCGGCCAGTCCCGGGAATTCGCCGGTGGCGCCGCCCGCTTCCCAGATATGGTCCATCAAATAATGGCCGAGCGCCCCGCTCGAGTTCGCCAGGCCGTTCGGATACTGGCGCGTGGCGGAATTCAACAGAATCCGGACCGATTCGAGCGCCTGCGCGCACAGAATGACGACGCGGCCATAAACCTCCTTCGGCTGGCGGTCGAGACGGTCAATGTAAAGGATACCCTGGGCGCGATTGCGATCCGCATCCATCAGAACCTGATACGCCATGGCGTTCGGGATATGGGTGCAGTGACCGGTTTTGAGCGCGTCCGCCACGGTTGTAAACGCGGAGTTAAAATAAGAATGGGTGATGCAGCCGCGATCGCAAGGGCCGCAATAATGGCAAGCCGCGCGGCCATTGATTGGGCGCGTCAGATTCGCCGTGCGCGTCGGCGTCACCGTCCAGCCAAGTTTTTTCTTCACCGCCCGTCGGAACTTCGCTTCCTCGCAGGTCAGGCCCATGTCCGGCTGGAACCGGCCGTCCGGCAGCTGCTCCAGCCCTTCCGCACGGCCCGCCACGCCGACATATTCTTCGACCAGATCGTAATAAGGTGCAACGTCTTTGTAACTCAGCGGCCAGTCGAGTCCGTAACCATCATGAGAGGCGGCCTTGAAATCCAGGTCGCTCAGGCGTAAGCTCACGCGCCCCCAAACGTTCGTCCGGCCGCCGAGCACTCGCAAGCGCCCCTGCCAGCTGAAGGGTTTGCCAGGCGCCGTCGTATACGGCTCCTCGAGATCGTTGCAAAACCAGTCGTAAGTGTATTCATTGCAAGAGCCAAGCTGCGACTGCACGGGCCGCGTCTTCTTGATGACCTCCGGGGCCATGTCGCGGTATTTCAGGTCGAAAGGACGCTTGTGCTCGCGAAAATCCTCATCGCCGTGAGGCCGCCCGGCGTCCACCAGCGCCACCTTCAGTCCCGCTTCCGACAACCGTTTGCAGGCCCAACCGCCTGAGGCCCCCGACCCTACCACCACGGCATCGAATTGGGTTCTCGCCATGAAACTCCTCCGTTCTTCCGCGGGCCGGCCGGATGGTGTTAGACTTCGCAACGGTGCAATCCAAGCCTTGATCCCTCCCGCCAATCACCGCGCGTTTTTCGTGAAAGCTGGGCAACGGGTGCCGTCCCCGCACTCAAATATTTCCCTTCTTCATCTCGCTCATCAGGTAATCCATAGACCGCACGCACAGGGCCATAATGGTCAACGTAGGATTTTGGCAGGCTGTCGACGTGAAGGCGGACCCATCGCAAACAAACAGATTCCGAATGTCATGAGCCTGCTCAAACGGATTCAGCACCGACCTTTTCGGATCGTCACCCATTCGCGCGATCCCCACTTCATGGATCGCCCAGCCGGGCGCCGAAGGGCGCTCTTCCGTATGAATGTTCCTCGCCCCGACCGCCTCGAGCATTTCGGCGGCCGACGCAGCCATGTCCTTGACCATGGCGAATTCATTGTCTCCGTACGTCATGTGAATTCTCAGCACCGGAATACCAAACGCATCCACCACGTTCGGGTCAATCTCGACGTAGTTGTCCCACCGGGCCAGGCATTCACCGAATCCCCCGAGACCGATGCCCGTCACCGGATCCTGCAGCGCCCGCTTGAAAGCGGCTCCGAAGCCCGGAGCACCCCAGTTGAACTCTGCACCCCCGCCTCCCTGAAACCCGTAACCGCGCAGGAACTTGGGGTAGCGCGGCCCGCCGTGCGGATTGCGAAAACGAATCACGTAAATGCCGTCGGGGCGATGGGGACCGTTGATATCCGGTTTGCCGCCCAGATCGGGAATCTCACCGTAAGCCCCGCCGCCGGTGATGTGATCCATGAGATAGTGGCCCAGGGCGCCGCTGGAGTTGGCCAAGCCATTCGGATACTGTCGCGTTGCCGAATTGAACAGAATGCGCACCGACTCGAGCGACTGCGCACAGAGCACGACCGCTCGGGCATGAACTTCCCGAGGCTGGCGCGTCGTGCGGTCGATATAAAGTACCCCGCGAGCCCGGTTGCTGTCCGAATCCATCAGCACCTTGTAAACCATGGCGTTGGGAATGTGGGTACAGTTTCCGCTTTTCAAGGCATCGGCTACCGTGGTGAAGTAGGAATTGAAATAAGAATGGGTTACGCAACCACGCTCGCACGGACCGCAATAATGGCAGGGAGCCCGCCCGTTGATGCTCCGGGTCAGATTGGCTGATCGGCCGAGGGTTACGGTCCAGCCGGTTTTCTGTTTCACCCGGTTCCGGAACAGCTTCTCCGCGCACGTCAAGCCCATGGGCGGCTGAAACTTGCCATCCGGCAACTCATAGACGCCTTCTGGAAGGCCAGTGATTCCGACGTACTCTTCCACGATGTCATAGTACGGCGCGAGATCTTTATAGCTAAGCGGCCAGTCGTCGCCATATCCATCGTAGGAGGCAGCCTTAAAGTCCAAATCGCTCAAGCGATAACTTTGGCGACCCCAGACGTTGGTGCGGCCACCAGTAATGCGCAACCTCCCTTGCCAACTGAAGGGCATCTTCTCCGGCGTGGTATAAGGCTCATCGAGATCATTACAGAACCAATCGAAGTTGTATTCCATACAGGCATAACAGTCCTTTTGCACGGGGCGGGTCTTGCGGATGACTTCCGGGGCCCGATCACGATACTTCAGCCTAAACTGCGGCACGTGCTCGGTAAAATTCCGGTCGGACTGTGGTCGCCCGGCATCGACCAAAGCTACTTTCACACCGGCCTCCGCCAACCGCTTGCATGCCCAGCCGCCCGAGGCGCCGGAGCCCACCACGAGGACGTCAAACACCCGCTTCGATAAGTCGGTCATAGCCCCCCTTGCCATTGCCACGGTTACTCAGCCAACCCGACGGCATGCCGGGCTTCCTGGCTTCGCGTCAAACCTGGTTCGCGCGTGACTGAACCGGCACGGTCATGCTATCGTCTCGGCTGGTTGCCGTCAATGCATTACGCTGGTTCAGACCGGGTGCGTGAACTTCGGTTGCCCACTCGGCCGGCCTGCTAGTATGCTGGATAAGCGGATGCGCCCACTTCGCCTGACACCCCGTCCGATTCGTGCCCGCCTTCTCGCGGCCGCGCTTCTGTGTAACTTTGCGCTGGTCGCGGCCGGTCCGGTGTGCGGAAGCCCTACCGACGTCGACTCGGCGGCCTGTTGCGCCCGTCACGGGTGCCAGCCACCGGCCGCCAACGGCCGAGCGGTCGCCGGCAACTCATCCAGCCAGCGTCCGACGGTCGCCGGCAACCGAATCGAGGGTTCGAACACGACCTCCGAAGATTGTTGCCGGCGCGGCAGTTTGTCTTATCCGATTGCCGATTCGGCCTCTCGGTTGTCGTCGGCCGCCCTGGGCCGGG